>JAAYLG010000127.1 GCA_012522075.1 Bacillota bacterium | reverse complement strand
TACCTGAAACTAATCGAGCAGCTGAAACCTTTAAACAAACCTTTCATCCTTGTCGTCAGCGACGCGGACGTTGCCTCCGCAGCGGTGGCTCTGGTGAAGGACACAAAACCGGCGCTGGTCGGGGCGGATGCAACCAATCTTGACGCCATGGTGGCGCTGGCCAAGGAACACGGCCTGGTTCTCGGGCTGAATGCGGAGAGCGTGGAAGAGATGTATGGCCTGGCGGAAAAAGCACAGCAGCTGGGCTACAAAGAGCTGCTCTTAAACGTGGGCGGTACATCCATTGCCCAAGCATTTGCCAATGCAGTTGAATTTAGAAGGACGGCGCTTGTCGGCCAGGACAGGACACTGGGCTATCCTTCCATCGTTTTCGCCAATGAACTGGCGGGGGGCGATGCTTATCTGCAAACCGCACTGGCCGCCTGCTTCATTTTGAAATATGGTTCCATTGTGGTTCTGGACGACATCACTTATGCCGCCGCCCTGCCGCTTTTCGGCCTGCGGCAAAACATCTTCACCGACCCGCAGAAACCGATGCGGGTGGAGCCGAAAGTATACGAATTCGGCAATCCGAAAGAGGATTCCCCCGTCCTGGTGACGGTCGACTTTGCCCTCACCTACTTTGTTGTGTCCGGTGAAGTGGAAAGGTCGAAAGTGCCCACATACCTCATGGTACCCGATGCAGGCGGGCTGTCGGTCCTTACTTCCTGGGCGGCGGGGAAATTTGGCGCCAGTGTCATTAAAAAAGCAATTCAGGAAAGCGGCCTGGAAGAGAAGCTGACCAGGAAACGCCTGATCCTGCCCGGCAAGGTTGCCGTGCTGAAAGGCGACGTGGAAGAAGAACTGCCCGGCTGGGAAGTTATTGTCGGGCCGAAAGAAGCGCTGCAGATCCCCAGGTTCTTAAACGAACTGCAGTAGCGGACGCGGGCGGTCACCGCTGTGGCGGGCGGTGAAAAAAACTGAAGAAAGAAGGTTGAGCCATGCAAAAGTTTATGGTGATTGGAGAAAGAATTCACTGCATTTCGCCGGTCATCAGAAAGGCGCTTGAAGAAAGGGACCCCAAGCCGATCCTGGAGCGGGCCAAGGAGCAAATTAAGGCGGGGGCGGCTTATCTCGATGTGAACATCGGACCGGCGGAAAAAAACGGCGAGGAATTAATGCAGTGGGTTGTCCAGCTGATCCAGTCGGAATGTGACAACGTTCCCCTTGCCCTTGATACAGCCAACAAAAAAGCCATTGAAGCGGGCATTAAAGTTTACAACCGCGCCAAGGGGAAGCCCATTGTCAACTCCGGCGATGCCGGCGACAGGATTGACAATATCAACCTGGCGGCGGCCAATGATGCCATGGTGATTGCTCTCTGCGCCAAGGAAGGCATCCCCGCCGACAATGACGAGCGCATGATGTACTGCCAGCAACTTTTGGAGCGGGCCCTGGAAGCGGGCATGGACCCTGAAGACCTGCTGTTCGACCCCCTTTTCCTGGTGATCAAGGGCATGCAGGACAAACAGGTCGAGGTTTTGGAAGCCGTCAGGATGATGAGTGAAATGGGTCTGAAAACGACGGGCGGCTTAAGCAATGTATCCAACGGTGCGCCCAAGGCGCTGCGGCCTATTTTGGACGCCTATACGGTGGCCATGGCCATGATGTGCGGCTTGACATCCGCCATTGCCAACCCCTGCGATCCAAAAGTGATGGAAGCCATCAAAACTTGTGACATGATCCTGGGCAGAACGCTTTACGCCGATTCCTTCCTCGAGTTGTAAGCCGTACACGCACGGTCTGCCCGACACAGGCCCGCTGCGCCGCATTGGCAATTGTTGCGCGTGAAAGCCGGCTGCAGCCAGCGAAAAATATGTAAAGAAAGAAGGTATAAGGGCTATGAGTTTAATTGGTTTGATCTATACCGGTTCCAGGGCTGCTCTGGATTTGGCCCGTAATGCCGTGGCGGAAGCAGTGGCGACATATGGCGCAGACAAAAAGGTTGCTTTTCCCGGTACTGCGTATGCCCTGCCCGTCATTTACGCGGCTACGGGCAGTAAAATAACCACCCTGGCTGAGCTGCAGGGTGCCCTGGAGGTGGCCGACAGTCTTATTACCGGCGAAGAAGACCTGGGTAAAGCTTTAAATGCAGGCCTGGCAACCGCCGTCTGCGCGGAAGTCATTGAAGCCGTCAAGTATGCAGTCACTGAAGAACCGTATACAGGTGACGGCGGCATCGGTTTTGTGCCGGATGCAGTGATCCGCTCCCTCGGCGTGCCCCTGGTTACCGGGGACATTCCCGGCATTGCCGTCATTGTGGGAGAGACCTCGGACAGCGGCGCCCTGGCAGCCATTGTGAAGGACTACCAGGAAAAAGGACTGCTCACCTTCCTGGTGGGCAATGTCGTTGACCAGATTGCGGCGTCCGACGTCAAAACCGGCCTGGAATTCAGGGTGATTCCCGTGGGCAGGGAGATCACGGCCGTCATTCACGTCGTTTCCGTGGCTGTGCGGGCCGCCCTGATTTTCGGCGCCCTTTCGCCCGGGGACCTGGCAGGGCTGCTTGCTTATACGAAAGAAAGAATCCCGGCTTTTGTCAATACTTTCGGTCCCCTTGACGAAATAACGGTGGCCGCGGGTGCAGGGGCCATCGCCCTGGGTTTCCCGGTCATTGCCGACGTGGACGTGCCGGAAGTGCCCGGAGCGCTGCTTGCGCAAAAAGACCACGGGCAGACGGTGGCTACTTCCCTGGAAGCACGGGGCATCAAAACTAAAATCAAGGAAATCCCCATCCCCGTCAGTTTTGCCGCCGCTTTTGAAGGGGAGAGAATCCGCAGGGACAATATTCACGCCGAATTCGGCAGCAGGCGGAGCAAGGCCTGGGAACTGGTGAAAATGAGACATGCCGACGAGGTGGAAGACCATAAAATAGAAGTTATCGGCCCCGACATTGATGCCGGCGAGCCTCCCGTCTACCTGCCCCTGGCGGTGCTGGTGGAAGTGGCGGGGAAAAACATGGAAGAAGATTTTGAACCCGTCCTGGAAAGAAAAATCCACTACTTCCTTAATTATATGGAAGGCGTCATGCACGTGGGGCAGCGGAACCTGGCCTGGATCAGGATCGGCAAAGACGCTTTTGCCAAGGGGCTGCGCCTCCGCCATTTCGGCGAAGTGCTTTATGCCATGATGCACGAAGAGTTCGGTTCCGTTGTTGACAAATGCCAGGTTACAATCATCACCGACAAGGAAAAAGTCCTCTCCCTGGAACAGGAGCTGGCGTTGCCAAGCTACCTGGCGCGGGATGACAGGCTTGCTTCGCTCACGGATGAAAGCGTGGATACCTTTTATACCTGCACGCTTTGCCAGTCTTTCGCCCCCGCCCACGTCTGCGTAGTCACACCCGAACGGCTGGGGTTGTGCGGTGCGGTCAGCTGGCTGGACGCCAAGGCCACCAAGGAACTGAACCCGGCAGGTGCCTGCCAGCCCATTGCAAAGACCGGCCTGGTGGACGAGCGGAAAGGCATCTGGACGGAAGTCAACAAGGCCGTCGAGGAGCACTCGCAGGGCGCAGTCTCCCGGGTGGCGCTCTACAGCATCCTGGAAGACCCCATGACTTCCTGCGGCTGCTTTGAATGCATTTGCGGCACTGTTCCCGAAGGCAACGGCGTGATTATAGTCAACAGGGAATATGTAGGCACCACCCCGGTGGGCATGACCTTTGGCGAATTGGCCTCCATGACGGGCGGCGGCGTCCAGACCCCCGGTTTCATGGGGCACGGCCGGCATTTCATCCCGTCCAATAAATTCCTGGCGGCAGAAGGCGGGGTTGCCCGCATCATCTGGATGCCCAAAGAATTGAAAGACGCCGTGGCGGAGAGGCTGAACAAGACCGCCAAAGAAGTGTACGGCATTGACAACTTTGCCGACATGATCTGCGATGAGACGATTGCCACCGACGTAGAAGCCGTGGTGAATTTCCTGGCCGCCAAAAAGCACCCGGCCCTGGAAATGGATCCGCTCGTGTAGCATAGAACGGGGCAGGCGGCTTGCCTGCCCCGCAGTTTGGAGGTGCAGCCATGCTTGATGTGACAATCAACCTGCCGGAAAGGACTATGACGGTCAAAGCCGCTGCCGGCGAAAACCTGCTGCAGGTTTTACGCACCGCCGGGGTAAAGCTTGACACCCCCTGCAACGGCAACGGCACCTGCGGCAAGTGCAGGGTGAAGCTGGATGGGGGCAGGGTCGAAAAGCGGCACCGGGGACGCCGGGAAGAAGTCAGCGGCGGCGAGCTTTTGGCCTGTACCTCTTATGTCACCGAGCCGCTGGTTGTAACCATACCCCGGGAAACGCTTCTGGCCGGCGGCAGCATCAGCCTGGAGCGAGACAGCTCAGCTTTTGAGGGCAGGTATTACAGTGTCAAAAAAGCGTTTGAAGCCCTCCACGGCAAGGAAAGCCACGTGCAGGCGGCGGTGCTGAAACTGGTTGAACCGACGCTGGATGACAACCTGTCCGATGTGGACCGTCTCCTGCGCCACCTCCGTGTCGACTTGGGGTGTGGCGAGGCTGTCATCTCCTTGGACCTGGCAAGAAAGCTCCCCCATGTTTTGCGGGAAAACGACTTCCAGGTGGCCGTCGTCTATTCCCGCCTGCCGGACGGGAGGGTCAGGCTGCTTGACGTCAAGGCGCCGGAGGCGCATCCCGGCTACGGCGTTGCCGTGGATGTGGGCACCACGTCTGTTGCCGCCTGCCTGGTGGATCTGGCAACCGAAAAAGTCCTGGCGGAAGGGAGCTGCGCCAACGCCCAGTCCCGCTACGGCGCCGATGTAATCAACAGGATCATCTTTGCCACCAAAGGAGACGGGCTGCAGCTTCTGCAGGACGCGGTGGTCAAGGAGAGCATCAACCCTCTAATCAAAGAATTATGCCTGCATTGCGGCATTGCCGGCGACGAGATTGTTCTTTTTTCCGTGGCCGCCAACACGGTCATGACGCACCTGCTTTTGGGCATCTGGCCCGACTTTTTGCGCAAGGAACCTTACATTCCGGCCCTGACCGCCACCGAAAACATAGCGGTGACGGCGGCTGAGATTGGCCTTTGCATCAACAAAAATGCGCCGGTTCTGCTGGCCCCATCCGTTGCCAGCTATGTAGGCGGAGATATTACCGCCGGCGTGGCGGCCGCTTTCCTGCGGGAAACGGAACAAAACAGCATCTTGATTGACCTGGGCACCAACGGTGAAATCGTCCTGGGGAACAGCGAATTTGCCATGACCTGCGCCTGTTCCGCCGGACCCGCCTTTGAAGGCGGGGAAATATCCTGCGGCATGCGTGCCGCCGCCGGTGCCATTGAAGGCGTTGTCCTTGACGACACTTACACGGCGCACCTCAAGGTGATCGGCGGGCGGAAACCGGCCGGCATCTGCGGCTCCGGCCTCATCGACCTGGTTGCGGAACTGAAAAGAACGGGTCTCATTGATGCCAGGGGACGTTTTCGCAAAGATATCAAAACCGATAAAGTGGTTTATGACGCCTACAGCGTGGGCCGCTATATTGTGGCCGCCAAGGAGCAGTATGATATCCCGGCCGACATTTATCTCACGGAAATTGATATTGACAATTTTGTCAGGGCCAAGGCAGCCGTTTATTCCGCCACCTGTGTACTCCTTTCCAGCCTGGGGCTTGACTTTGACGACCTGGCGGAAATAAAAGTGGCGGGCGGGATCGGAAACCATATTAACCTCACAAACGCGGTGCGGATAGGCCTTTTTCCCGACATCAACCCGGACAAGTTTACTTTTATCGGCAACAGTTCCCTGACAGGCAGCTATTTAAGCCTGGTGAACAAAAAAGCCACCGATTTCCTAAAGGAAACGGCGCAGCAGATGACATACCTGGAATTGAGCGTTTATCCCGGGTACATGGATGAATTTGTCTCGGCGTCCTTTATTCCCCACACGGACAGAACGCGTTTCCCCTCGGCCGCCGCCCGGTCCTGACAAAAAAACCGGCACAGCAGTAGACTCAGCTGTGCCGGTTTTTTCAGGCCTTTTACATCTTCTATTTCACGATCAAGACGCTTGTCTGGACTTCCTGCAGCACGGCGTTGCTCACACTGCCAAGCAGCGCCTTTTTCAACCCGCCCAGGCCGCGGCTGCCCATAATAATCAGGTCGTAATTGCCGGTGGCCGCCATTTTAATAATGGTCGCGGCAGGGTGCCCCTCCTTGAGAATAGTATTTACTTCCGCGTCCACCCCGGTAAAAACCTGGGCGGCCGCTTCAAGGATTTTTTCCCCTTCTTCTTTTTTAAATTTATGCAGAAATTCATATTGTTCAATATAGGTAACGGTGGAGTGGAAGTCGCTTACAGGCAGGTCAACATGATAGACATGCACAATATCAATTGTTTCCACTTTGTCTTTGCAGCATTCCGCCAAGCGGGCGGCCATTTTCAGCGCTTTCATACTGTGCTTGGAATTATCCGTACAGACAAGAATTTTCACGGGATTACCCCCCTATTAAATTTGGTTTCTTCATCTATGTAAAGTGCATTGTCCGGCAGGTTCGGCGGGATCAGCCCTCCCGGCGCTCAGGCGCCCTCCGGCTTTTTGGCCCCATTCTGGGCGGCGGAAGTTTCGTTTTCCAGCTCCCGCGGTTCCACGATGCGGTCTACCACAATATCAACCTGTCTTACCTTGTAGCCGGTAATGCTCTCCACAACCTCCACGATCTTTTCCCGGATTTTTGCCGCCGCTTCCGGGATGTTGACACCTTACACCACAGCCAGTTTCAACTCGGATGCAACTTCACCAAAGCAGTCCTCGTGCACCTCTTCCCCGCGTACCGTCACTTGGGGCAAGTAACGTTCAAAAATCCTGGCAAACCCGGAAAAGGGCCCTTTTTTCGTGCTGCTCACAATATTTTCAATATCTTTCAGCGCAATTTCCGCCAGGCTTTGAAAAACACTTTCGCTTACGCTCGTCCTGCCTTGCACGTCCATAAACTTTCCTCCTTAATCTGAAATTCATTCTTCCTACTATAACATTTCGGCAATCTCCGGACATCTCCTGTCCGCACCGCGGCAACTTTTTTGCACACCTTACATTTTGTTGCCGGTAATTTTCTCCCGCTTTGCACCGGCTGTCCGTGCCTCGTGTTAAAATAACAATAGCATAAAGCGGCTAAAAAAATAATGAACAGGAAATTAAGGTTTTTTTTGCAAAAAATGTTACAAAAAATATTGAAAAGTATTGTAAATGTGTTAAATTATTGTTAAGACACTCGAAAGGGCAAACCTGTCGAAAGGCAGGGACGCAAAGCCAAAGGGTCTAAGGCACGTGCATGATGCTGCATGGCGCTATGACAGCCTGGCCAGCCGAAGTGTTACATTTTTTTATCCGCAATTGCAGCAGCAGCCTTCCTGTATCCGCCCAAGCAACAGATGCAATGGAATGCGGAACGGAGGAGTGCAGGTATGAACTGCAACCTGTTTGACGGCCATGGAACGCGTGAGAATTATGACCGGCAAATTGAGGCTGCCATTAAATCCTTGTTTTATTTCGGCAGGGACGCCATCCTGTTGTTCGACAGGCAAGGAACAATCTTTCAATGCAACAATCGTGCGTTGACTCTTTTTAACTGCAAAAGGGAGGAAGTCACGGGACGGCAAGCCTTTGCCGTGCTCACCCTTACAAAGGAGGAGCTGGCCCGGATTCTGAAAGGAGAGCAGTTTGACAGGGAAATAGCATCAGAGAAAAGAATACTGCAGGCGGCTTTCGGCCCGCTCCGCAGCGAGACGGAAATTTTCGGAGGCTACGCCATTCTTTTTGACGTTACAGAGACAAAAATAACGGAGGCCATCCTCCAGGAAAAGGAACAGCGCATGCGCCACCTGGTCAGCAAGGCCGGCCTGGGGGTTGTGGTCATTAACCAGGACCATAAAGTGCTGGAGGCTAACAGGCGCTTTGCCGAAATGCTGGGGTATACCATGGAGGAGGTCCTCGAACTGCATACCTGGGACTGGGAAGTGATCGCCAGTGAGGAAGAAATCCGCCGGGATTTCCGTGACCTTTCCCAAATTGACGTCATTTTTGAAACAAAGCACAGGCGCAAGGACGGTACCGTCTTTGACGTGGAAGTAAGCGCCACCGGCACACAATTCACCGGGCCCGAGGGCCCCTACAACGTAGTCATCTGCATCTGCCGCGACATCAGCGGCCGCAAGCGGGCGGAGGCGGACATCCGCTACTTAAGCTATCACGACAGCCTGACAGGCCTTTACAACCGCCGTTTCCTTGAGCAGGAGCTGAAGCGGCTTGACCGGCCGGAAAACCTCCCCCTCGCCATTATTGTCGGCGATGTGAACGGCCTGAAATTAATAAACGACGCCTTCGGCCACCTGCAGGGCGATACCCTCCTGAAAAAGGCGGCGGCCATCATGAAATCCGTCTGCCGCAAAGAGGACATTATCGCCCGCTGGGGCGGCGACGAGTTTGTCATCCTTCTGCCGTGCACACCGTACAGAACGACCCTGGAGGTTATGGAACGCATCAGGAACAACGTCGCCCTCACCGATGCCGGATTAATCCGTCTTTCCATCTCTTTGGGCGTGGCTGTCAAGAAGGAATCTGCCGAGGACGTGTTGAAAATACTGGTTGCGGCAGAAACCGACATGTATAAAAATAAACTCAAGGAAAGCCAAAACGCCATCGGCCAGGCCATTCATGTTATTCATGCCGCAGTCCAGAAAAAAAGCCCCCTGGAGGCGCAGCATTCGCGCCGCGTCTCCATGCTGTGCCGCCAGATTGCCAAAGCCATGGGGCTGTCCGATTACCGGGTCAGGGAAATGGCCGCCGTCGGCTATCTGCACGATATCGGGAAAATAAGCGTTGCGGACCACATTCTGAAAAAAGCGGGGAGGCTCAAAAGCCAGGAATGGCTGGAGGTGACACGGCATCCGGAAGTGGGTTACAGCATCCTGCGTGCTTCCAACGAGACTGCCGAGCTGGCCGGGTATATCCTGGCGCACCATGAACGCTACGACGGAAAAGGCTACCCGACCGGCCTGGCGGGGAAAGAAATTCCGCTGCAGGCAAGAATTTTGGCGGTGGCAGATGCATATGATGCCATGACGAGCGATAGGCCGTACCGCAAAGCCATGTCCGTCCAGGCAGCCGTCCGGGAATTGCAAGCCTCCTCCGGGAAACAGTTTGATCCGGAAATTGTTAACATTTTTATTAACAAAGTCCTGTCCGCAAAGGAAATCACCGCAGCTGTCGCGAAAAAATACCAGGCCGTGGCTTCCGGCAATACCGGAAGCATTTAGAGAATCATGGAAGGTGAAACCATGAACAAAGTAAAAAACCAGCGCACTGCGGACAATTGTCTCCGCATCTATACCCTGGGCCGTTTTGAAGTCTACCGCAACGGTGTTCGGCTTTCTGAATACGCCCACCGTTCCACAAGGGTCTGGGATCTTTTCAAATATCTTTTAACTTACCGCGACCGTTCCAGCACGCCGGAAGCCATTATTGAAACATTATGGCCCCAACACAATTATGCCGACCCGCGCAGAGCGCTGCGCACGCCTGTTTACCGCCTGCGCCAAATCCTAAGTGAAGACGGCTTGCCGGACGCTGAAGAATACATCCTCTACATACAAGGCTGCTATGTCTGGAACAACCAGTCCAATTTCTGGGTTGATGCCGACGAATTTGAAAATCTCCTCCGGCAGGCGGCCCAGATGCCCGAGAGGGAACTGGATAAAAAGATCGACCTCTACCTGCAGGCCATTGATCTTTACCGCGGCGAATATTTGCCGGAAAACCTATACGCCGACTGGACAATTGCCCAGCGCAATCACTACCGCCGCCTGTATCTTGAGGCGATAGATTCCCTGGCGGCAATCTACCAGTCCCAGCAGCGCTACCAGGAACTAAACGAACTTTGCTAACGAGCCATTACCCTGGAACCATTTGAAGAATCGCTGCACGTCTATTACATGGACGGCCTGATTCGTTCCGGCCGCCACAAACATGCCCCGGAGCATTACCGGCAGGTAACACACTTTTTCTAAACCGAACTGGGCGTAAAGCCGTCCCGGGAACTGCAGCAGCTTTACCGCGAACTGCAAAACGCGGAGAAAAATCTGCAGACTCCAGATTATCCACAGGACGGCGCCTTTTTCTGCAACCAGGAAATCTTCGCCAGCATCTGCAACCTGGAACGGCGCAGGGGCGAACGTACCGGCAATCCCGCCATCCTGGGCAAGGTTATGCTGGAAGCGGAAGGCGACCGGACCGCCACCCCGGAAAAAACAGATCATCTGATCCGGGTATTGTTGAAAGTCTTGCGCAAAGGCGATGTGGTTACTAAGAACGACAACAACCAGCTGCAAATCATTTTAAACGGCATCCAGCCGCCCCGTACCCAGGCGGTGATTGCCCGCATCAAGCAACAACTGGCAAAACAGGCGCCGCCGGACTGCCGGGTGCGGATTGAAACGGAACTGCTGTCAGCAAAACGCAGACAGCAGTTTTTTTTGCATAATTTTCCCTTGCGACCAAAATGCGACCTGTTTGCAACAGTTTTGTCATCGGCCTGTGTTAAATAATACCTGGAACCAAAATATTTTGCCTGTAGTGCAGCGCGGGCAGGTAGGAGAGGTTCGTTAATGAAATTTGATAAAAAAAGAAGTGATGGCAGTTTCTCCTATCTTATACGGATCCAGCGGACACAAAACAGTACTTGGCAGGGCACAGTCCACTGGCTGGAGGGTGAAAAAACGAGACAGTTCCGGAGCCTGCTGGAACTGCTGCACCTGCTCCAGGAAGCCCAGCAGACCCTGCCCCAGTTAGAAGAAGACAAGCTTAGATCCTGGAGCGACGATGACGCGTCCCGACGTTCATTACCGAACAGGTAAAGCGAGGAATGATCCAATGACAAAATTGGAGCAGCGCTTAATTGCTCACCGCAGGAG
>JAAYLG010000126.1 GCA_012522075.1 Bacillota bacterium | reverse complement strand
ACTTCCAGGCCCAGCTTAAAGCTTACAACCGCCGTTCAAACAATATCCCGATGCGTCCTCTCGGCTACCTATCTCCCCTAGAGTTCTTAAAACTGTACTGTGTCCAAAATGTTTGACAAACCTACAGAAAAAACTCCGGGTATTTTAGGTGGCCGCTTTACTTTCCAAGGCAATTATTGATATAATGAATACCTGTAAAAGATTATTTTTTTATGGAGTAAGAAATGGAAGCCAAACTTAACAAACGTCAACTACAGGCAAGGAGAACCCAGGAAATAATTTACAAAACAGCTGTTCGTCTGATGCAGAGCAAAGGTTTTGACAACATTACCGTTGAAGAAATATGCCATAAAGCCGGTGTTTCCATCGGCTCTTTCTACAACTGTTTTAAATCAAAATATGATGTGCTCAGTGCCATCTTCCAGGAAGCCGACAATTATTTCCTGCAGATTGTCTCCGCCAAAATCCGGCAGTTTGACAATTCCGCCGATAAAATCCTGCATTTCTTCAAGTATTACGGCGACTACAATATGAAAAGCGGGGTCGACTTTGTCAAGCATCTTTTCAATGCCCGGAATAATATGTTTTTTACCAAAGGCCGCCCCATGCAGAATGTACTGCAGGAAATCATTTCCCAGGGCCAGCAGGCGGGGGAAATTCGCACAGATCTAACTCCGGAAGAAATCAGCCGTTATTTGTTTATTGCCGCCCGGGGAGCCGTCTACGACTGGTGTCAACATGACGGCAAGTATGATTTGTCCGCTTATTTGGTCCGGTATATGAAGCTAATGCTGGCCAGCATCCTTACTTCATAAAGCAAGAACATGCCCTGCCATTCCGGCAGGGCTTTACGTCATGTTTTTACGGGTTCTTTCAAGGAGGAGAGCGGCTCAACCGCAGGTCCGGTGATTATCTCACCCGTATATGAAAACCTTGAACCGTGGCAGGGGCAATCCCAGGTACGTTCCGCCGCATTCCAGGAAAGCTCACAGCCCAGGTGGGTGCAGGTTGTATCAACCAGATAAAGCTTCCCGCCTTCATCCCTGTAGGCACCTGCTTTTTGCCCATGATAGATAACATTTTTGCCTTCCCCGGGGCGGACATCTTCCACGGAAGGGGCGGAAGTAAGCTTGCCGGCAATAAACTCTTTGGCCACATTAAGATTTTCCACTATGAAAGTTTTAGCCGCAGCAGCTACAGTCCTGCGTGCAGGGTCATAGACATCCTGCCAGGGGCTCTCCCCCTTTACCAGCAAATCCCGGATAAGGAGGGCGGCAGCCATACTGTTTGTCATACCCCATTTGGCAAAACCTGTAATCAAATACAGGTCCTGTGTATCCGGTAGAAAGCGCCCGACATAGGGAATGCGGTCAACTGTGGTACAGTCCTGCGTTGACCAGCGGTAGCGAATTTCCGGCTCACCATAAATTTCCCGGGCAAAAGCTGCCAGGTTACGGTAATGGGTGGTGGTGTCAGGCCCCTGGCCGGTTTTATGGTGCTCGCCGCCAATCAATATTAATTCTTCACCGTCCACCGGTGTCGCACGCAGCGAACGGCCGGGCTCCTCAGCCGAAATATACATGCCGCCGGGATACGGTTCCTTGGTTTTGACTGCCACAACATAGGAACGCTCCACATAAATTCGGGAAAAATACAGGCCGGCCTTATTGTAACAGGGATACTGGGTGGCCAGAACCACTTTGGCAGCCGTTACCTGCCCACCACCGGAAATGTGCAGGCAAAACTTGTCGCCCTCTTCTAGTTTGATGACACGTGCCCGCTCAAAAAGATGGCTGCCTCCTCCCGGAATCTCTGCCGCCAGGGAGAAAAGATACTTTATAGGGTGGAACTGAGCTTGTCCCTCAAAGCAGAGAGCGGCCTTTACCGGAAACGGCAGCCCGGGATTCTCCGTTAAGGATGCTTTAATACCCAGCTCAGACGCCAGGGCTGCTTCTTCTTCAAGCTTGGGAACATAATCATCCCGCTCGGTAAAAAGATAAGCGTTTTGCCTGCTAAAATCACAGTCCAGTTTTTTTGCTTTAATTAGATCTGCTATTTTTTTGATGGCTGTTTCATTTGCTTCAGCATACTGTTTTGCCAGGGACTGGCCCAGAGCCTGCTTTATCTTGGTATAAATTATGTCATGCTGGGAAGTAATTTTGGCGGTTGTATGGCCGGTGGCTCCCCGTCCGATCCGGTCTGCTTCCAGGACAGCAACATTAAAACCTGCTTCTTTCAACAGCAGGGCACAGGTTATACCGGCTATCCCGCCTCCTACCACGGCCACATCCACGGCAATGTTTTCTGCCAGGGACGGGTATGCTGCGGGAGGAGCAAAATCCAGCCAATACGAATGGGGAGGCCGGTCAAATTCAGTTTCGGGCATTTTACTACCTCCTTCTTGTATGCCTTTTTACTATTGTTTTCTTTTCGGCCTTACTTTACCCCTGTAATTAAAAAACGGCGGGATAATCGCGCACGCCTGCGGTGAAAAGTATGACTATAAACAACAGCCCGTCCCGACAGCTGAAAAGCTGTCGGGACGGGCTTTGTTGCTGCAGGCTGCTGATGCTTTGCAAGCGTTGGCCATGGCTATTTTAGTTTTGTCCGCAGCCCCTGGTAATCAATGGCCAACATGAGTAGAAAAAGCCCCAGTGCCGAGTTAATAAAAACATCTTTCAGATCAAAGGTAAAAAAGCCACGTAAGTAAATGTAATCCAAGCTACCGTTCCAAAAGACTTTATCAAGCAGGGAACAGATGCCGCCGGCAAACAGCATGGAAAAGGTAATATTGATCAGGGCTGTGCTGGGAAAATTTTTTACTATATATCTGTAGAGGCAAAAAACAAAGACCAGGACAAAGAGCACAAATACGATATGCATCTCTTTGCCGATCCCAAGTTGGAACAGGGAGTTGATCCAGGAATAATCCCGATTGAACATGGGACGGAAATAAAACCAGGGCTCAAGCAACGGCAGATCAGCCTTGAGATAGTACCGGTTTATTACCAACTTAATGCCTTGATCCAAAACAATGAGCAATGGTGCCAAAAGATGGATAAAGCTTTTCTGCGCAGCCATATCATTTCCTTTCTGTATTAGCCGTTTATTTCATCTTCTCCGGTCAAACAATGCCCGACTTCCCCGGTATAAGCAAGCCGGGGCACTTTTCCGCCTGTGGCGTATTGTATTATTTCGCCAGGAGCTGTTTAATCACAGCTTTGACCCCGGCACCGTCATATCCATAGTATGCATACAATTCTTCCGGCTGTCCCAGTTCGGCAAATACATCTGGAATTCCCAAGCGCTTAAATTTACAGGGGATTCCTGCTTCCAGCACCACCTCGGCAACGGCCGAACCCAGGCCGCCAAGCACATTATGGTCTTCCACGGTTACAATTACGCCCGTCTCCCTGGCCGCTTGCACCACAAGATCTGCATCAAGCGGTTTGATGGTGTGCATGTCTATGACGCGCACATCAATACCTTCCCGGGCCAGTTCCTGGGCTGCCACCAGTCCGTGATAAACGCCGATGCCGCAACCGACAACAGTGGCATCTTTGCCCTCCCGGGCAATAATGCCTTTGCCGATCTCGTAAATATAGTCATCAGTTTTATAGACCAAGGGCTCTTCCCCCCGGGCTACCCGGATATACATGGGGCCGGGATAAGTAAGTGACGCTTCAATCAGTTTGACGCACTGGTTGGCATCAGCAGGAGCCACCATGGTCATATTGGGGATGGAGCGCATAATGGCATAATCACAGACGGTATAGTGGGTGGGACCGCCGCCAGAGGTAAGCCCGCCGTGGGTGCCGATCACGCGTACCGGGACATCATTATAGGCCATGTCAGTATGAATCTGGTCTGTTGCCCGGACGGACAAAAAAGGCCCAAAAGCATTGACATAGGGCAGTTTCCCGCTTAACGCCAGGCCGGCGGCAATGCCGATGGCGTTGGGCTCGGCAATGCCCACTTCAATAAACTGTTCGGGAAAACGTTTGCGGAATTCGTCCTGTTTGCTCCCGGCCGGCGTTCCGTCCGCGCAGATATAGACAGTTTCCTTGTGTGTTTCCGCCAGCTCCAGCAGTTTTAATATAAAAAGATTGCGTGCCGATTCCTTCGCCAGCATTTCACCAAAATCCCAGGTAATACTCTCAGCCATGCGTCTTACCTCCTTACCTTTTCCTTCTCTTTCTGGACTGTTCAATTAAGCGGTGGCATTCATCTCTTTTCTCGGGACTTAATCCGCCTGCATGCCACTTTTCCTCGTTTTCCATAAAAGCAATGCCCTTGCCTTTAACTGTGTGAGCAATAATACAGATCGGTTTTCGCGGTTTGACCGGTTCCACGGGCGGCAGGGAGGAGAAAACTTCTACGATCTGTTCCATATCATTGCCGTCGGCAATTTCAATTACTTCCCAGCCGAACGCCCTCCATTTGTCAGCCAGCGGTTCCAGGCGGACAGTTTCTTCCGTCCTGCCGTTCCCCTGGAGGTAATTCCTGTCCACAATGGCTACCAGGTTGCCGAACTGCTGATGGCCGGCAAACATAATGGCTTCCCAGTTGGAACCTTCCTGCAATTCACCGTCCCCCGTAATGCAGTAAACACGCCAGGGCGCCTTGTCCATACGGCCGGCGAAAGCAATGCCGCAAGCCAGGGAAAGGCCGTGCCCCAGCGAGCCTGTAGATGCCTCGAAACCTTCAATATATTTGCGGTTGGGGTGCTGGCCAAACTTGCCGCCAATACGGTTGTAGCCGTTGTAAAGAAATTCTTTGCTGTACATGCCAAGGTCGGCAAAAATGTTGTAAAAAAGGCACCCGGAATGCCCCTTGCTTAAAATTAATCTGTCCCTGTCCGGTGCTTTCGGGTTTTTCGGGTCAAAATTCAGGAAATGATAATAGAGAGCCACGGCTATATCGCAGAGGGAAAGTGAACCTCCCAGATGTGCATGACCGATGGCGCAGGTCATATCACACAATTGCTTGCGTATATCCACAGCTTTGTCTTCCAGCCATTCCACCAATGCCAGATCAGGTTTTCCCATGCATACATCCTCCTTTTATCGGCATCTTGTCGGCTCATGCAGGCCGCTTGTGTTGTCTTTTGTAATCATTCTGCAGCCCTGGGTATATTCCCTGCTACAGGTTTTTCCTTTTCCTTGACAGGGAAACCTTTCACCTCTAAAATATAACAACAGATCTATTTGGGCGGCAAAAAATTTCAGGGAGCGATGATATGACAGCGATAACAACTATCGTCGGAGAATTTTTCTCCCGTTACAAGGAAATTCCTGTAGACAGCATTGAAATTAAAGAAGAAGTACGGCGGTTATGTGAGCAAAATACTTGCGGCAATTATAATAAAAACTGGACCTGCCCTCCTGCTGTAGGCCCGCTTGAGGAAAGCATCCGCAAATTCCGGCGGTATACAAAATTTATCCTCATTTACCAGGTTTACGAATTGAAAAGTAGCTTTGACTGGCGGGGCATGCAGGAAGGGGGCATAGATTTTGGGCGGCGGCTGGTGGCGCTGAAGCGCCGCCTGGAAGAAACTGAAGACGTCCTGATCCTGGGGGCGGGCGGCTGCCGCTTGTGTCCTGAATGCACTTATGCCTCGGGCAAACCTTGCAGGAATCCAGAGGACGCCATTATTTCCTGTGAAGCCTACGGTATTGATGTCATGTCTCTGATGAGAAAAAACGGATTGCCATACTATAACGGCCCCAATACCATGACCCTGGTTGCCGGTGTGCTGTACGGACGCCGCCGGGATGCAGCCACGGCATAAAGCAGCAAAAAGTCCGGCAAGCCGGGCTTTTCTTATTGTTCATCATAAGTATCCAGGTAGTGATACCTGACTCCCTTCGCTTTCCAGCCCAGAACAGCATCAAGATGAACATTTTCAGCGGCACGGAAAATAGACTTTCGCACCTGTTGAAAGTTTCCTTCCAGTGCCTTGATCAGTTTTTTTACTTCATAACGTTTATTGCCTGTTTTTTTGGCCGCCACCATACAGGCGCAATTAAGGGGCCAGATGCCGCTGTACTCAGTGTAGCGAATGATGGCTTCTTCGTCTATGTAGTACAGCGGCCGGATCAGTTCCATCCCGGGAAAATTCCGTGCCTTCAGTTTTGGCAGCATAGTTTTAAAGGTACCGGCACATAGAATATTGAGCATGTTGGTCTCAATCACGTCATCAAAATGGTGCCCCAGCGCCAGCTTGTTGCAGCCCAGTTCCTGCGCCCTGGCATACAGTGCTCCCCGGCGCATCCTGGCACACATATAGCAGGGATATTCCCCGGCTATTTTTTCCGCAATGCGGAAAATCTCGGAACGAAAAAGGCGGATAGGAATCTGCAAATAGTTGCAGTTTTCCAAAAACAGCTCGCGGATCTGCGGATGGTACCCGGGGTCCATGGCGATAAACTCCAGTTCAAAATCAATTTGTCTGTGGCGCTTAAGTTCCTGAAAAAGCTTGGCCATCAGCATGCTGTCCTTGCCGCCGGAAACAGCTACTGCAATTTTGTCCCCCGGCCGTACCAGGCGGTAGTCCCGGACAGCCCTGGTAAACTTGCTCCAGATGGAGCGCCTAAATTTTGTCACCAGGCTTTTTTCTATTTCGGCGAGTGGTTTTCTTTCTTCCGCCTGAATTGGAATTTCGCACCCTTCTCCTGCCAAACCGCCCATGAAACCACCCTCACGTTGTTATTTTTTCTGCATCCGTCGGCAGAATCTCCGGTCAAGAAAAGCTTTCACTGCATTATCATAAACTGTTTTGCACAAGTTTGCAATTTCCCCTGTTTAGCGGCGCCGTTTCTAAGAATATCAGGCAGGAAACAGGAGTTGCCCTTAGCAGGCATATTGTAAAACCGCATAAAAAAGTGCCCATACACGGGCCGGGCACCTCTTCAGTACAACAAACGCCGCACCTGTTCTACCAAGCCGCCGCTTTCACCGGGCAACCGGAAATGCGGGCGCCTTTTTTGCATGCGTGTAAATTCCCTGGTAATCTCGTCTGCCACCAGCTGCCAGGAAAGCGGCAGGCGTAGTGCAAGGGAAGCGCGCAGGGCGGCCACAAAACCAAATTTGCAGGCGGTAAAAGGCGGATGATAAGTCAGGATAAAAGCAAACAAACGGCCGATGTCTGTTTCCGGTCTTCCTCTTTTGCATTCTTCAAAGTCCAGCCCGTAAAGTCTGTCTGCCAGCAGAAAATTGCGCAACTGTACGTCCCACAATATTTGGGGTTCCCCGTATGCCTTATCCAAGGCGGCATAACAGGAAACAAGCCAGTCGGAGAGTTGTTCCGCCACCGGCTCGGGGCCGGTCTGCAGTTGTCCTTCCTGTATCTCTTCAGTTTCTTCAAGCCACGCAAGCAGTGTCCTGCCCGCAATATATTCCAGGATAAGGTAATTTTCCGCAGCAAAAATAAGCCTTGGAACAGCCACGCCCGCTGCTTTCAGGACAGCCAGGATTTCCGCCTCTTTTTTGCATCTTTCAGCAGCGGCAAAGCGTTTCACCACCCAGTGCTTTTCCCCTTCCCCTGCCATCTGCAGCCTGTAGAGCGAAACTTTATTTTTTTTGCTTGGCAAATCGGCCCTGTGCTCACAGGACACAATTCCCTCTCTGCGGCAAAATTCGGCTGAAAACATGTATTTATTTCCCTTTTATCTTAATTGTTATTTCCCCGTTTTGGCGGTAACCTTCCAGCTCTTTGACCACTCCTGTCACCGCATTATATAAAATGTTTTGCACAAAGGGAACCATGGGTATCTCCCGGCCGTCTACCTGCAAGATAATGCGGCTGCCATTAAGGACGCAATCATCCCGGGATGCTTCCTGTCTAAGAATTTTTGCCGCCAGTTCACTGCAACTGCAGCCGCAGGCACTGCAGCATTCCGCCGGAAAATCGGGCAGGCGCTCAAATACCTTCTCTATTACCAAATCTACCAATTTTTCCGGCTCCGTCAAGGCATTAATTACCGGCAGCCCCCTGTATTCCTGCAGCGAAGCGGCCAGCCGCCCGGAGATGGCAAAGACGGTACCGTCCAGCCTTTCATCCACTTCTTCAGTGTTATGGGCACAGACAATCTTGGGAGCGCATGTATCCGTTACCCCTTCCAAAACAACATAGTCATGATCGTAAAACCGCAAAATCTCATCCAAGCCAAGCATGCGGGGGAAAAGTATATCTGTTTCTTTGTAGCCGCGCGCCGTGACGATGTCGGCTCCCGCTTTTCTGTGCCTGTCCGTGTTTGTTCCCGGGGTATCAATAGCAAATTTTTCAAAGTGAATTTCTTTAACGGAGCCTACGGTAAAATTCCTTTTCCGGAGCCCGGAAAGAATCGTTTCAACGACGGTTGTTTTTCCAGCTTTCGTAATACCGATCACAGAAAGGACTTTCAACTTTTCTTCATCTCCTTATGACAACAAAATGGCTGAAGCGGCAACGGCAACAGCAAAGGCTGTCACCATGGCCATTACCAGGTAATCTGCCGGCTGCAAAACCAGGGTGCGCAGGCTCGTGCGCCGGGGAAATGCCCGGAAAGCCCTCATTTCCATGGCCAAAGACAGATCCCTGGCTTTCAGGAGCACACTGATCAGAAGCGGTGCCAGCAGATAGCTGTACATTTTTAACCGGCGCAGCAAGGGGATCTTTTTCAGATTCACGCCACGCAGCTGAATGGCAGTCAGCATGTCCACAGCTTCATCCCGCAAAAGCGGCAGGAAGCGAATAGCCATGGTCACCATAAAAGCAAGTTCAGGAGGGACTTTCAGCTGGATCATGCCCTGGATAATGTCTCTGGGCTTGGCTGTTGCCATCAGGGCCGCCGCCACAAGAACGATCAGAAAACGCAGCAAAGTCTGCACTCCGCGCACGAGTCCCGTGTCGGTGATAATGTTGATTTGCCCCAGATGCAGTACAGCCGTTCCGCCCCGGGTAAAAACGCTTTGGATTACCACAATGATGAGGAAAAGAAAAATAAACCGTTTCAGCTTCCCAAGCAGATTCAGGATACTGCCTGCGGCGGCTTTCACGGCAACTGCCGCGGCAGCCAGAATAACAAGCAGCAGTCTTAAATCAGTAACAGCCACACCCAGCGTGGAAAGGCAGAGAACCAGATAAAGCTTTGTCCTCGGGTCGAGAGACGTTCTAGTGCCCATCCGTTATCCCCCCGTCGCTGAGAGTAATGATCCGGTCGGCAAGCCTTTCTGTAAATTTTCTGTCATGGCTGATAACAACCATGCCTATACCCTGTGCCTTGCACTCTTCCAGTATTTCTGCAAGTGCCTCCCTGCGGCGCGGGTCCAGCCCCGTTGTCGGTTCATCCAGGATTAAAAAGGCGGGATTATTGATCATAACAGCTGCCAGGGCGAGTCGCTGCTTTTCCCCCCGGCTTAA
Organism: Bacillota bacterium; assembly: GCA_012522075.1. Lineage (GTDB taxonomy): Bacteria > Bacillota > Dethiobacteria > Dethiobacterales > Dethiobacteraceae > DUUE01. The sequence goes on along the minus strand of JAAYLG010000126.1, from coordinate 858 downwards.
CTGGTAGGTAAAACTGTTCTTTACTTTTTGCAGGTGAAACTGTTTGAGGAGCATTTCCGCCCGCTCTTCCTGCAGCTTTTTTTCAATCCCAAACAAATCCAGCACAAAAGTAAGCTCTTCCCACACGGTGGGAGCAAAAAGCTGCCGCTCCGGTTCCTGGAAAAGATAGCCGACACGTGCACCAATCTGGTAAAGTTCCGCCTGCCTGGTATCCAGGCCGTCTACCAGGACGGTTCCGGAAACAGGTTTTAAAATGCCTGCCATCAGTTTTCCCAGCGTTGTTTTGCCGCTGCCGTTGCGCCCGACAAGAAAAGTACAGCGATGCTTTTCCACAGCCAGGGACAGGCCCCTGAAGACCCAGTCTCCCCTGCCATAGCGAAAACTGACATGACTCATCTCAATCACAGGTCAGCCCTCCGTTGCTTCCGGCAGTATCCCGGCAAACGGGACAAGTTTTCCTCCCGCAAGTAAAAGTACACGGTCGGCAACATCCAGGTTTTCCGGTTCATGTTCTATCATGACGATGGCTTTGCCTTCAGCTTTCAGATTCAAAATCATTACCTTGATCCGCTTTTTGCCATCACTGTCCAGCTGGGACATGGCTTCATCAAAAATCAGGACAGACGGCTGAAGGCAGAGGACAGCAGCCAGCGCAACCAACTGCCTTTGACCGCCGGAGAGTTGCTGCGGGTTGGCCAGGCGCAGGTGCGCAAGACCCACTTTTTCCAGGGCTGATGTAACCCGGGCGTCAATTTCCTCCCTGGGCAGGCACAGGTTTTCCGGTCCGAAAGCCAGCTCGTCCTCCACAGTAAAGGAAAAAAGCTGGTGGTCGGGGTTTTGGAACACAATGCCCAGCTT
>JAAYLG010000125.1 GCA_012522075.1 Bacillota bacterium | reverse complement strand
CCGCCGCAGTTTTGTGCACAAGGGTCGTATCCTGAAGACGGAAATCCTGTCCGTGGACAGCTACGCCCCCTACCCCAGCATTATTTACCGGGTTCCCCGCTGACTGCTCCCTGCCGGCCTGTATAGATGCGCGGGACTCTGTGGCTGATGCCGACCAAGTATTCATAATTGATATAGCCGCACCCCAGCATTGAGAGCTCCTCTACAGTGATTTCCTCCTCCCCCTGCCTGCCGATGAGGACGGCTTCATCGCCGATGCGGCATTTTTCTCGCAGCGTCGTGACATCCACCATGCACTGGTCCATGCATATGGTGCCAATTACAGGCACCCGGCGACCGTGTATCAGGACATGTGCCTTATTGGAGAGGGCCCTGCTGTAGCCGTCTGCGTAGCCTACAGGCAAAACGGCCACCAGCATGTCTTGTGGTGCGGTAAAAGTATGACCATAGCCGATATTGTGGCCGGCCGGGACATATTTCACCGATCCCACCCTGGTTTTCAGCGCCATGACCGGTTTTTGTGGCAAGACCTGCTGGAAGCCGGGATAGGAACCGTAGAGAATTATGCCGGCACGGACCATATTCATGTGCATTTCCGGGTAGTGCAAGATGCCAAGGCTGTTGCAGGCATGCAAAAGCGGAACCGGGACGCCTGCCGCCGCCAGGCGGCGGGCAAACCGTGTAAACTCCGCAAACTGCCTTTTGGTAAACTCACGGCCCGGGCCTTCCCTTTCATTTGTATACGGGCAGTGTGTGTAAATGCCGTCAATTTGCAGGTGCGGCAGGGCGGCAATGGCTTTGATCTCCCGGAGAGCAGCGTCATACGGGAGAAAGCCGAGTCTCCCCATTCCCGTATCTATTTCCAGGTGTATGCGAGCAATCCTGCCCAAACCGGCGGCCGCAGCGGAAAGCGCTGCGGCCTGTTCGTAGCTGTAGACTGTCTGTATAATCTCATTTTTTACTAAAAGTTCAGAACAGGCAAAAGGCGTGTAGCCGAAAACAAGAATAGGGGTGCGGACATCCAGGGAGCGCACCAGCAGCGCCTCGTCCAGGATACCCGTCCCCAGCATATCCACACCTCCGGCAAGCAGCGTGTCTATAATGCCTTCAATACCTGCACCGTAAGCGTTGCCTTTAATCACGGCCATCACTTTGACGCCGCTGCCGACAAAACGGCGGACCTGTCTGAGATTGAACGCCAGGTGATCCAGGTTTACTTCCATCCACACCGGCCGCAGATAAGCTGCGTCAACCACCGCCATCATCCTCCAGCAGGCAAAAGACAAATATGGCATCTTCCCCGTTGCCGAAAAATTTGGGAAACCGGCCGCCTTCCCGCCATCCCATGCTTCTTAAAAGCTGCAGCTGGGGAGTGTTGGAGCTGCGCACTTCACCGCAAAAACAGCGCAATCCATGCTTTATGGCAACCCGGTTGGCGGCAAGCTGGACAAGCCTGCCCAGCCCCTGCCGCCGGTATGCGCCCGCCACACACATGCTGATGGTATGGGCGAAGGGCCCGTAAGCCTGGAACCCGATATAAGCAGTCAGCTTCCCTCCGTCCCTCACGGCAATGTATGTTGTACGCGGCTGCAGCCACAGGCAAAGCAAGCTTGCCAGGGACAGCGGTTCGGGGAAGTTTTCCGCCTCCAGCCTGGCAACCTGCCGCAGTTCCCACGGTTTCAGGAGGCCGACGGTAAAACGTCCGCATCTCTCCGGCAGCCGGTAGGCACTGTCGCGAAATTTATTCAGCAGTCCTGCCATTTTTTCTGCACCGCGGCCCCTTAAACTTTCCAGCTTTCAACCTCTGCCACCAGCCTGGTCGTGCCTTCTGCCAGCATTTCATCCTCCAGGGTAAAAGTCAGGCGGATATGACCTGCTCCGGACGGTCCGAAAGCGGAACCGGGCACCACCGCAACCCCCCGCCGCAGAAAGCGCCGCACCGCTTCCCGGTCGTCAATGCCGCCCGGCAGTTTGCAAAAGAGGTAAAAAGAACCCTGGGCCGGGTCTGTCCGCAGACTGTCGCAGCCCGCAAGGATGCTGTAGACCAGGTCCCTTTTGCGCGTCAGGTGTGCCATCCTGTTTTCATGGTAGGAAGCCGGCGCCTGCAGGGCTGCCAGTGCCGCTTCTTGGATCACGGTGGAGACGTTGGTGCAGCTGTTTTGCAGCAAAATATTGTATTTTTCGGCCAGCGGCTCCGGCGCCGTTACCCAGCCGATGCGCAGGCCGGTCATGACATAAGACTTGGAAAAAGTGTCAATCACCACGGTTCTGTCCCGTAGTTCGGGCAGGCAGGACAGGGAGCGGTGAGTATACGGGCTGTAAACCATCCCGGAAAAAATCTCATCGGAAGCTATGGTCACATGGGGATAGTCAAGCAGGACTTCCGCGATCTCTGCAAAGTTTTCTACCAGCTGCCCGTTGGGACGCTGCGGCGAGTTCAGCACCAAAAGCTTCGTCCGCGGCGTAATCAGCGTCTTTAATTTTTCCGTGTCCACATTGCGCGGATCTCGAAAAGTGATATGTTTAATTTTTGCT
>JAAYLG010000018.1 GCA_012522075.1 Bacillota bacterium | reverse complement strand
GTGTTATGCTGTTCATGCAGGATGAGGCACTCCTTTCGGTACTGGTTTGTTGTCGTAACTTAACAATAACCGAATTGTCGTCATCTTGCATTCTTTTTTTTAAAGCCTAGTGTCCAAGATCTATTGTAGTCCTACACCATACTGGTTAATTCTGATGTATGTTTTTCCACCAAAGTGAGCAAACCAAAGAAGGAGATTTTACAAGGAGGATGCAGTCTGCATGCAAGAGAAAGAATTTGCACAGATCTTCCATGAGCTTGAGCGGGTGGAAAAAGAATTGCAGCAAGTCGGCAATAACCAGGAAAAGAGACAGCAATGCTATGAAAAACTGCTTGCCATGAGGCGGCGGATGGATCGCTATGTGGAATGCTGGCTGCATTTTGAGGAGAAAATTAATGAAATGCAGGAGAAATACAATTTTTTCTTGCCGGATGAGATGCCGGAAAATTTTCTGCAAAACTTTGGTGCCGGCCTGCCGGGACAGGAAAAAGAAGAGCTGGAAACAGAAGCGGACAAAAGGGGAGTCAAACCTTTGTTGCTGCAGGACAATAGTGATGCATGTATCCGTTCTTTCCGGCGCGGCCTCGGTTTCTTGGAGCTGGCCATGATGGATGAGGCAATTGCTGAATTCCGGAATATAATTGACCAGGAACCCGACCTGCTGCTCGCTCATCTTTGCCTTGGTGTTGCTTATGCAGAGCGGGGTATGGCCGATGATGCCATGCGGGAACTGCGCCTCGTCCAGGCTCTGGCCGGCGACCCGCAGACACATGCCATTGTTCACAACGCCTTGGGCAATATTTATGCAGACCGGGAAGAATATGAGCATGCTTACAGGGAATTCAGCAAGGTGCTGGAACTTGATCCGGATTTTGCGGTTGCCCGTTTTAACCTGGGTGCTGTCTGCTATAATTTGAAACTTTATGAGCAGTGCGCGGAAGCTTTTGAGAGTATCAAAGAAATCTTCCCGCGGGACTGGGAGGTTTATTTCTATCTGGGGAAAACATACCGCAAACTAAATAATGACAAGGAAGCGCTGATTAATTTTCTGAAGGCATCATACCTGGCGCCACAGGAACCTTATGTTGCATATGAACTGGGGTTGCTGTATGAAAAACTCGGCGAAAACCGCCGGGCTCTGGATTGCTATTACCGAGCACGTAAATTGTATCAGGAGCTGGAAAAGCAGGAGGAAAAATGAACCAGCGCCTACTGCAGGAAATAAGGGGATGATGCAGAAATTTACCTACGGGAAGGAGGAACGGCGGTGAATACAATCAGGGATTCGGCATTGGCCCCGGAAGGACGTTTGAAAATAACATGGGCAAGGGAACATATGCCTGTTTTAAACAGCTTGGCAAAAGAATTTAGTGTGGATAAACCTTTCCGGGGACTGCGGGTGGCGATCTGCTTGCACCTGGAGGCAAAAACGGCTTATATGGCAAAAGTTATCAGGGACAGCGGCGCGGAAGTAACTATCACCGGCAGCAACCCTTTATCTACACAGGATGATGTGGCAGCTGCCTTGGCGGAAGACGGCATTACTGTCCATGCCTGGTATGGGGCCACGGCGGAAGAATATAACGACCATTTACATAAAACACTGCAAAGTAAACCACATTTACTTATCGATGACGGCGGGGATCTGGTTGCCATGCTCCATACATCTTTCCGGGAGCACCTGCCGCAGGTTCTCGGCGGGGCGGAAGAAACCACAACAGGCCTGCACCGCCTGCGGGCCATGGCGGCGGAAGGCGCACTGAAAATCCCCATGATAGCCGTCAATGACGCCTACTGCAAACATCTCTTTGACAATCGTTACGGTACGGGGCAGTCTGTTTGGGAAGGTATTATGCGGGCCACCAATCTTGTGATAGCCGGCAAAACAGTCGTGGTAGCCGGTTATGGCTGGTGCGGCAAGGGAGTCGCCCTGCGGGCGCGCGGCCTGGGAGCCCGGGTCATTGTCTGCGAAGTGGATCCTATTAAGGCGGTGGAAGCAGTTATGGATGGGCACCAGGTTATGCCCATGGCAGAAGCGGCCCGTGTGGGGGACATTTTTATTACTGTGACGGGGAGCCGCGGCGCCATCTCAGGCGAACATTTCCCGCTCATGAAAAATGGTGCCATTTTATGCAATGCGGGACATTTTGACGTGGAAATAGACAAAAAGGCATTGGAGGCGCTGGCGGGACCCGGGCAGACTGTCCGCCGGAATGTAAAAGCTTATACAATTGGCGAGAAAAAGATTTACCTTTTGGCGGAAGGCCGCCTGGTCAACCTGGCGGCGGCTGACGGTCACCCTGCCGAAATTATGGATTTAAGTTTTGCCCTGCAGGTGGAGGCTCTTTATTATTTGTACCGCAATTACGGGAAACTTGCTCCTGCGGTGCTGCCCCTGCCGCGGGAGGTGGACGAAAAAGTGGCACGGCGGAAACTGGCGGCTGCAGGTATTGCCATCGACAGCCTTTCCGCCGGGCAAAAGGACTACCTGGCAAGCTGGAAACCGGAGGGAACCGTATGAGTATTGCTGCAGCTATTATTGGCGGGACGGGAGTATATGATCCCAAGATTTTGTCCGCTGTAGAGAGACTGGAAGTAACGACTCGCTACGGGACGGCACTGCTCACCAAGGGTATTTATGCAGAAAAAGAGGTTGTTTTTCTGGCCAGGCACGGAACAAATCACGGGACGCCGCCGCACAAAGTTAATTACAGGGCCAATATTGCCGCCCTGGTGAAACTGGGCGTCACCCGTGTCATTGCCACCGCGGCAGTGGGCTCCCTAAACGAGGCAATGCCGCCGGGTGCCATGGTTCTTTTGGGGCAGTTCCTTGATTTCACCAAGGCACGCCAATCCACTTTCTTTACCGGTGGTGAAGCCGGCGTGGTCCATACCGATTTTACCGAGCCTTACTGCCCCGACCTTAATAGAACGCTTCTGGCCGCCGCCGCAGATTGCGGCCTGGAGATGCTGCAGGGCGGCTTCTATGTCTGCACGGAGGGACCCCGTTTTGAAACGCCGGCGGAAATACAGGTGTACAAAAAACTGGGCGGCGATCTTGTGGGGATGACCAACGTACCGGAAGTTGTCCTGGCCAGGGAGGCGGGTCTTTGTTACAGCACAATTGCCCTGTGCACAAATTTTGCTGCCGGTATTTCCCCGACACACCTGACGCATCAGGAAGTATTGGATGTCATGGCACAAAATGTGGACAAAGTCAGGGTGCTCTTATCCTATGCCATTAAACGCCTGGCAGAAAAACGGGAATGCAACTGCCGCGAGCTTGGCAGCCCCATTTTGCTATAGCAGGAAAGAGGGAGCGTCATGGAAGCAATTCGTGCCGACAGGGGAAAAATCGCCTTTTTGGACCAGCGGAAGCTGCCTTTGGAGACAACTTACGTTGAATGCCATGATTGTCAGAGCGTAGCCTCCGCCATTAAAGAAATGGTGGTCCGCGGCGCGCCCGCCATCGGTGCCGCCGCCGCGTACGGCATGGCCCTGGCTGCCGCTTCGCTGATGCATTTGGATGGCGAACTTTTCCTGGCGGGGCTCGCGGAAGCGGCCCACGGCCTGAAAGCCACGCGCCCAACAGCCGTCAACCTGTCCTGGGCGGTGGAGAGGATGCTTAGTGTGGCCCGGACACAGGCAGGACGCGAGCCGCGGCAGGTGGCCGACATGCTCTGGGAGGAGGCGGAACGGATTGCCGCCGAAGATATTGCCATTAACAAAAAAATCGGTGACAGCGGCGCAAAGCTCCTGCCGCAGGAAGTTCGCATCCTGACTCATTGCAATGCAGGAGCACTGGCAACGGTTGGTTACGGGACTGCCCTGGGCGTGATCCGCAGCGCTGTGGCGGCAGGTAAAAAAGTAATCGTATTTGCCGGTGAGACGCGGCCTTACCTGCAGGGAGCGAGATTAACCGCCTGGGAGCTTATGCAGGACAATATTCCCGTTACTCTGATTGCGGACAATATGGCCGGTTATCTTATGCAAAAGGGAGCGGTTGACGCGGTCCTGGTGGGGGCGGACAGGATTGCCGCCAACGGGGATGTGGCCAACAAGATCGGCACCTATTCCCTGGCTGTCCTGGCGCGGGCTCACGGGTTGCCTTTTTACGTGGCTGCGCCGCTTTCAACCTTTGACCTCACAATTGCTTCCGGCGACGACATACCCATAGAGGAGCGCGCTGCGGCGGAACTGACAGAAATTGCCGGCGTCCGGATTGCCCCGGAAAATGTTGCCGTTTACAATCCTGCTTTTGATGTTACACCGGCCGCTTACATTACGGCCATTATCACGGAAGCAGGGGTTATTGCGGAACCGACGCCGGAAAAAATAAAGCGCTTGTTTACGGTGCATGGCCATGAATGATATCAGGGAAAATGTTTTATGGGCGGCAAACCGCCTTTGCCAGGACAGACTTGTGGTTGGCACCTGGGGTAATATCTCCGCCCGCGACGGCAACTGCTTTTGGATTACTCCGAGCGGCATGCCTTATGAATCGCTCACCGTCTCCGATTTAATTTGCCTGGACCTGGAGAGCGGCAAGCCACGGGGGAGGTGGAAACCTTCCTCCGAATGGCGCCTGCATATGGCTTTTTACCGGCATCGCCCGGATGTAATGGCTGTTGTACATACCCACAGTATTTATGCCACCGCTTTTGCCGTAGCCCGCAGGCCTGTCCCTGCGGCTGTGGAAGATTTGGCCCAGGCTGTGGGGGGCAGTGTGGAGGTGGCGCCGTATGCACTGCCCGGCACGGATGAACTGGCAAAAAACGCAGTGCAGGCATTGGGCAAAAAAAACGCCGTGCTTTTGGCCAATCACGGCTTGGTGGCTGCGGCCAAAACGATGGAGGAAGCGCTGAAAATTTGCCTGTTGGTGGAAAAAACGGCCAAGATTGTGCTTTTAGCCCACTCCCTGGGGTCTGTCAGCCTCTTAAGCCGGGAGGATATAGAAAAAATGCGCCATTTTTACCTGTGGTCTTACGGACCGGAAAAAGACGGGGAGGAGAAGGCATGAAAGTATTAATTCAGGATGTGGCAGTTATTACGGCAAACAGAAAAAATGAAGTCCTCAGCCATGCGGATGTAGTTATCACAAATGATAAAATCAGCTATGTTGGCCCGACAAAGGCATGGCAGGCTGAGTTTAATGAAGTCATTGACGGGCGGGGGAAGCTTGTCACTCCCGGTTTTGTTAATGCCCACGGCCATGCCGCCATGTCACTGCTGCGCTCCTATGCCGATGACATGCCACTGATGCAATGGCTGGAGAAACGTATCTGGCCGGTGGAGGCCAGGTTGCAGCCGGAAGATGTCTACTGGGGGACTCTGCTGGCTATTGCGGAAATGCTGAAAGGCGGTACCACTACTTTTACGGACATGTATTTTTACATGGATCAGGTAGCCAGGGCGGCCGCCAGAGCCGGCATCCGTGCAGTCCTTTCCCGCGGGCTGGTAGGTGTAGGGAATGAAGCCAAGAGCGGCCTGCAGGAAAACAAAGAATTTGTCCGCCAGTGGCACGGCCGGGCAGACGGGCGAATAACCACCATGCTGGGTCCCCACGCACCTTATACCTGTCCGCCGGCATATTTGCGGGAGGTGTTGGCTGTGCAGGCCGAGCTGGAAGTGCCGCTGCACATTCACCTGGCCGAGACCATGGATGAAACCGACCAGATCATGGCGGAGTACGGCGTTTCACCTACAAAGCTGCTCCTGGAGGCAGGGGTGCTGGACTGTCCGGTCCTTGCCGCCCACTGTGTCCACTTGAGTGCGGAAGACATGGACATCCTGCAGGAGAAGCACGTCCACGTTGCCCACAATCCGGGCAGCAACCTGAAACTGGGCAGCGGTATTGCCCCGGTGCCCGAACTCTTGTCCCGAGGGATTACCGTCGGCCTGGGAACGGACAGTGCGGCTAGCAACAATAACCTGGACATGCTGGAAGAGATGCGTCTGGCGGCGCTGCTGCACAAGGGGAGCAGAATGGATCCCACACTGATTACGGCGGAAGAAGCGGTTGCCATGGCTACCCGGGAGAGTGCGGCTGCAGTCTTTTTGCCTGATGTAGGCAGCATTGAGGAAGGGAAAAAAGCGGACCTCCTACTTTGGGATCTGCGGCAGCCGCACCTGACGCCAAAGCATAATCTGGTCGCCCACCTGGTGTATGCAGCGCAACCGTCCGATATTAAAATGGTAATGGTAAACGGTACTATTGTCTGCCGGAACGGCAGGCTTACACTAATGGACGAAGATGAAATTATCTTTGAGGCTGAGCAGCGTGCCAGGCGGCTGGTCGGGATAGCATAGAATAAGCCTGGCGGCCGGCCAGGCTTATGTATGGCGGATGCGCGTTTAATCTTTTTCCTCGTTGCCGGATTCTGATTTCATTCGGCGCAGGACGTCGGTTATCTGATCAAAAAAAGTAGAGATGGGTTCACCGCGTGCAATACCGGAGGAAATATCCTGCAGTTGTTTGACTATGTCCGGGTTGGCAGAAACATATGCATTGACAATGCTGGGTTCCTTTTCTTCCACACGTCTGGCCACTTCTTTTTTCAGTGCCTCATCGCCCGCCCGGCTTGTTTCCTCGCGTTCCAAAGTGACACCAATCATGGCCATATTGGATATTACCACCACGACTGAACGGTCCACTCCTTCCACACCGGTGGCAATCTTGGAGATACGATCAGCCAGATCCATGGTGTCCGTACCAGGCTGATCATCGGGCTGCACTTGGGGCGTCTGCCGTCTCATGTCCCGGGTTTGCTGCCTCTCCTGCTGCCGAGTATCCTGCTCTTCATTTGTGCGCGGCAGAGGCTGCCTTTCAGGTTCCGGACGGCGGAACCAGGCGCAGCTGCAGAGCAGGAAGGAAGCCATCAGCATTAGGATTACAAGCAGGATAAACTTTTTCTGATTCATTGTTTCACCTCCTCTGTTTAAAGTTAGTTTTTGAGCATCATTGTTTTTTATACTGGCAGAACTTATGGCGGCTGGGCAATGCTGCCAGCAAGGATCTTTTCAGTAAAAAAAAATTTGCCGGAAACAAAAAATTAAGGCAACATTTGCCACGGAGGGATTGCATGCGCATTTTACTGACCAACGATGACGGCATTTTTGCAGAAGGGCTGCAGACACTGGTGCAGGAAATAAAAAAAATTGCCGAAACTTATGTTGTTGCGCCGGATCATGAACAGAGCGCCACCGGCCATGCTATTACCATGCACAGGCCGCTGCGCGCGGAAAAGGTGCAGTATTATCATTCCCCGGAAATACCTGCCTGGTCGGTGAATGGGACGCCCGCCGACTGTGTCAAACTGGCGGTGGAGGCAATATTGCCATGCAGGCCTGATTTAGTCATTTCCGGCATTAATCGCGGAGCCAACCTGGGGACGGATGTCATCTACTCGGGTACCGTTTCCGCTGCCTTTGAGGGGGTAATTCTGGGTATTCCCGCCATTGCCGCCAGCCTGACAGAATATAATAATCCGCACTATGAATTTGCCGCCGCTTTTATCGCCCGCCTGGCACAGGAATTTATCCGGCAGGAAAAACCGCGGGATTTACTTTTAAATGTGAATATTCCGGGCTGTGCACCGGAAGAAATCACCGGTGTTGCCGTCTGCCGCCTGGGCGTCCGCCAGTATAAAAACACTTTTGAAAAACGTACGGACCCACGGGGCAGGACATATTATTGGCTGGCCGGCGAACTGGTGGACGGGGAAGCGGAAACGGACACTGACGTGGCCGCCAATAAAGCTTGTAAAATTTCCATAACGCCCATCACACATGAATTAACGGATTTTCGTCTCCTGGACCATATAAAATCTTGGCGGATCGGCCTGGAGGAAGGACGTGTCAGCAGTGGAAAAACGGGAAAAACTGGAACTGCTTGCGACGCTGAAGATTAGCTCTCACGACGAGTTTTACCGGGTTGTTGATTTTTTGAACCGCAACCTGAAAAGATATAACCTGATGTTCGGCGTGACTAAAAAGAACGGCGAAATGGTATTTTCCATTTATGAGACATGACTGCCATACCGCAAGCTTCACCACATCGCTTTTAGTGCTGGTTTTTTACACCAAAAGGGCAATAAATTATGAAAGGAGGGAAGGCTATGCCGACATTTTTCTTTTACGGGCCTAAAATCGAAGAAGACAAAAAGAGGGAACTGGTAAAAACCATTACAGAGGCTGCCAGCAAGGCTACCGGTATCCCGGAAAAAGCTTTCACCATTTATCTCATGGCAACAGAGCATGAAAATGTCAGTGTCGGCGGCAGGCTGTTAAGCGACAGCTAATGGCCGCCCACCGGTCCCCTGTCCCGGCAAAGGCTGTTCTAATACAGTGAGGACAGACATACGCTAAAAGAAGAGGGATGACGGGGACGGTGACAATGATGAAGTCTGGCCTTACTGTACGCAAAATCTTTATACGACGGCTCACGCCGCTGCTTTTGCTGTGCTTGCTGCTGCTTATAAGCGGCGGCAGCATGTTGTTCCAACAAAAAACTTCCGTTCCACAGCCGGAAGCAGAACCGAACATTCTGGAAGTAATCGGCCGGAAAGTAGCCGCCGCCATAAGCAGCAACTATGGATTGACAATAAGGGAAAGCGGGCCCGGATATGAGCTGCGCTTTACAGGCATCGCAGACGGAGAACAGCTTTTTGGAGAAATAGAAGGATACGACCTGGAGGTTTATGCCTGCCGCGGGCAGTTTTATGTTAAAGACAAGGAGGCGGCTGAATGGCAGACGGCAGCCGCGGCCGAACTGGATGCCCTGCCTGTACTGTTGCGTGACCCGCATCAACTGTTGGCGGCAATGCTGGCCGCCGGTGAACTGCAGGCTGAAGCGGGGAAGAAACGAACAGCGAATCATGTACTTTGCGAAACATATGTGCTGGAGCCGGCTGCGGTGAATGCGGAACTGGTGACATGCTTTGAAAAAGAGGCGATTCTGGAGAAGCTGAAACTATATCTTTGGTTCGCGGAAGAAGGCGGCTTTCTCCACATGATGGCCATGGCCATGGACATTAAAGTGGGAGGCGAAGCCGTCCATATTAGCCGTATGTATATTTTTTCTCCTGAAGGCGGCAGTCTGCCCGAGGGGCTGCCGCAGGCGGAGGGGTACAC
>JAAYLG010000124.1 GCA_012522075.1 Bacillota bacterium | reverse complement strand
GCTGGACGCCAAGGCCACAAAAGAACTGGACCCCACGGGGGCGTGCCAGCCTGTTCCCAAGGAAGGCTTGGAAGACGAGCACAAAGGCATCTGGAGCGAAGTCAGCAAAGCGGTGGAAAAAGCTTCCCAGGGAGCTGTCTCCAGAGTCTCCCTATACAGTATCCTGGAAGACCCCATGACTTCCTGCGGCTGCTTTGAATGTATCTGCGGCATTGTACCGGAAGCCAACGGCGTGTTGATTGTCAACAGGGAATACGGCGAAATCACTCCCGTCGGCATGACCTTCGGCGAACTGGCTTCCATGACGGGGGGCGGAGTGCAAACTCCCGGCTTTATGGGGCACGGCAGGCATTTTATCGCTTCCAAGAAGTTTTTGCGTGCCGAGGGCGGCATTGCACGGATTGTCTGGATGCCCAAGGAACTGAAGGAAGACGTACGGGAGCGGCTGGACGCAACGGCCAAGGAACTGTACGGCATTGAGAATTTCACCGATATGATTTGCGACGAAACGATTGCCACAGATTCGGAAGGATTGCTTGCTTTCCTTTCGGCCAAAGGGCACCCTGCTCTGCAGATGGATCCCTTGATGTAACAGGTCCTGCGGTTCCATCCTGAAGGCGTCACAAATCCGGTGAGACACTCCGCCAAGGAAAGCAAAACCAAACCTGAAGGAGGTAAAAACCATGTACCAGAGAATTGCTGTCGCCGGCAAAGGTGGAACCGGAAAGACCAGTATTGCCGGATTGATCATTGCGTACCTGGTGGAGGCGGGGAAAGGCCCCGTCCTGGCCGTCGATGCCGATGCCAACGCCAACTTGAATGAAGTGCTGGGCATTGAAATTGAGGAAACCATCGGCAATATCAGGGAAGAAGTCAACTGGGCGGAAAGGACGGGGAACCCGATCCCCGGCGGGATGGCAAAGACGGAATATCTTGCCTACCGCCTCAACCAGGCACTTAGTGAAGGTGACGGTTACGACTTGCTCGTGATGGGCAGGACGCAGGGGGAAGGTTGCTACTGTTTTGTCAACGGTGTGCTGAAAAACCAGATTGACCGCCTGGCCGGCAATTACAACCATATTGTCATTGACAACGAGGCGGGCATGGAGCACGTCAGCAGGGGGATAGTCGGCAAGGTGGACCTCTTGCTGCTGGTCAGCGATTATTCCCGGCGAGGTATCCAGGCGGTGGGCAGGATCAAGGAACTGGTCGCGGAACTGAAATTCGAGATTAAAAAAATCGGGCTGATTGTCAATAAGACGCCCGGCGGCGAAATCTCGGCGGCCATTGCGGAAGAAATAAAAGCCCAGGGCCTGGAGCTTTTAGGCGTGGTGCCGCTGGATCCGGCGCTCAGCGAGTATGACGCCGAAGGCGTGCCGCTGACCAAGTTGCCGGAAGACTCTCCGGCCAAAGTGGCGGTAAAAGAAATTCTGCGTAATTTAAACCTGATTTAAGGGAGGTTTGGACCGTGGCTTACAAAAAAGTTGCCGGAAAATATAACGGACAAATTAAAGAAGTGACGCTTGGCACCGGCGAAAAGGCCGTGACCCTGGGCGGGAAAAAAGTATTGCCTTTCCACTCTTTTGACGGCAATACAGGCAACCCGCCCGCCATCGGCCTGGAAATAACCGATGTGGCGCCGGAAGAGTGGAATGAAGGCGTTAAGGCTTTGTATGCGGACGTCCTGGGCGATGCGGCCGCCTGGGCCAAGTTCATTGAAAAAACTTATGCCCCCGATTTTATCTGCCTGCGCTTTGCGGGTGCAGACCCGGACGGCTTGAACAAAAGCGTGGCGGAATGCGTGGAGACGGCCAAAGCGGTGGCCGAGGCTACTGCGCTGCCGTTGGTGATTGCAGGCTGCAAAAATGACGAAAAGGACGGGCAGCTCTTCAGTGCGGTGGCGGAAGCGCTGGCCGGGAAAAATATTCTCCTGCTTGCGGCCAAGGAAGAAAACTACAAAACCGTGGGTGCCGCCGGGACGCTGGCTTACCAGCAGAAAGTTGCCGCCGAAAGCTCCGTCGACATCAACCTGGCCAAGCAGCTCAATATCCTGATGCAGCAGCTGGGCGTGAAAGCGGATTCCATGGTCATGAATCCCGGCTGTGCCGCAGTCGGGTACGGCTTTGAGTACCTGGCCTCCACGCTGGACAGGATTATCCTGGCCGCCCTAGGCCAAAATGACGAAACGCTGCAGCTGCCCATCATAACCCCTGTCTCTTTTGAGACTTGGAATGTGAAGGAGTCAATGGCTACGGAAGCGGACGAACCGGCATGGGGCAGTGCGGAAGAGAGAGGCATTCACATTGAAATTGTCACGGCCGCCGCAGCCCTGGTATGCGGGGCGGACGCGGTGGTGGTAAGGCATCCCAAATCCCTGGCGGTGCTGAGAACTTTCGTGGGCAGCCTGCTGGGAACCGGCCTGCACTAATGAGGATTAAGTAAAGGAGGCAGCGACAATGGCCTTAACCGGGTTGGAAATTTTCAAGTTGACACCGAAGAAAAACTGTAAAGAGTGCGGCTTTCCCACTTGCATGGCTTTTGCCATGAAAGTGGCAAGCGGCGCCGCGACAATTGAAAAATGCCCCCACATCTCGGAGGGGGCGAAGGCAAAACTGTCCGAAGCCACGGCACCGCTGATGCGGACGGTTAAAATCGGTGCCGGGGAAGCGGAAAAAACCTTGGGCGGCGAAACAGTCATGTTCCGGCACGAAAAAACTTTTGTCAATAAAACCTTGTTTGCCGTCCAGTTTTCCGATGCGCTAAGCGACGACGCCGTTGCGCAAAAGCTGGAAAACATCCGGGAAGTCGACTATGTGCGCATCGGCGAACAGATGCACGTGGAGCTTGTTGCCGTGAAATATGCAGGCAACAAGGAGCGCTACCTGAAACTAATCGAGCAGCTGAAACCTTTAAACAAACCTTTCATCCTTGTCGTCAGCGACGCGGACGTTGCCTCCGCAGCGGTGGCTCTGGTGAAGGACACAAAACCGGCGCTGGTCGGGGCGG
>JAAYLG010000123.1 GCA_012522075.1 Bacillota bacterium | reverse complement strand
GTATTGAAGGTGACGTTGGAACGCTCGATCCATTTCTCGTTAGCGGCAACTTCTTGAGTGTAATGTACAACTACGCAGAGCCGCTTTGGAGTTATGACGGGACCACAGAGGGGTTTGCCTCTGATTGGTACCTGGCGGAGAGTGTGGATGCTGTCAGTGATACTGAGTATGTAATTCATCTTCGCAAGGGTGTAACATTCTCCAATGGCAGCCCCTTTACAGCAGAAGACGTTATTTTCACTCTGAATTACGTTAAATATGAATCAAATATCGCTTATTATATTCCCTTTGTAGATGTGGATAGAACCTATGCTGAAGATGATTATACCGTAAGACTGTTTTTAAATGCTTACGACAAGACTCAGCTGGCCGGCCTGGCAAACATCACTATTATCGATAAAGAAACATACGATCCTAATACAATGGGAAAAAATCCTATTGGCACAGGCCCCTATGTTGTAACGGATTATGTTGTTAACAGTTCTTTGACACTTAAAGCCAGGGACGATTACTGGGGCGGAGAAGTTCCCATCAAGAATCTAATCTATAAAAATATTCCTGAGCCTGCCCAGAAAATTAATGCTCTGAAAACGGGCGAAATCGATGTGATTCTCAATTGCCCGACAGCGGACGTTGAATATGTTGAAAGCCTTGATGGGATAAACGTGATCAAGAAAGGCTCTATCAGCCAGATCAACCTGACATACAACTGCCGCAAGGGTGGCCCACTTTCCACCAAGGAAGCCCGCTGGGCGGTATCGTACGCAGTTAACAGCCAAGGTATCCTGAATACAGCACTTAACGGTTATGGTTCGGTTGCCAAGGCATGCTTCTCCGCTTCCTGCGGCGACTTTTTTGATGGAATTGACAGAATCCATGACACATATAAAAACGGCTACAATCTTGAGTTGGCAAGGAAGTATGCCGAAGAGAGCGGACTGGTTGGCAAGACTATAATACTTATTAACAACGGCACTGATGTTTATGTAACAACTGCCCAGATTATTGCGCAAGCACTCCAGGAAATCGGTGTTGATGCCCAGGTGCGCAACTTCGACCAGGCTACGGTGCGGAATATGATAGCCGGTGAAGAAGACTGGGATGTCTATGTTTCCTGGATTTCCAACCCGTCAGGTATTGGCCTCGACCAGGTTTACAGCCAGGTTTGCAAATTCGGACGGGCACATGCAGAATGGGATACTCCCGTATACAACCAGATAGATGAATTGGGCAGAAGGCTCCTTGCTACATCTGATGAAGAAGAATACTCAGAGCTGCTTGTAGAATTCATGACTCTCTTCCAGGATCAGTGCTACATGTATGGTATTGCGGATATGATGACTATCAATGCAGCCTATGATTATGTTGGAGGCCTTTCTACTGAAGGGTTTTCAACAGAACGTGTCTTCGACTGGTATTTCAAGTAATTTAATGTAAGAATATTTAACGGGGAGCTGAAATTGGAGAAGTTGCGCCTCTGGCCTAAAACGCCGGAATCTCGCTTCACTTCTCCAATTTCAGCATTTGCTTAAAATTTGCCCCCAAGCCTGGGCGCCGTGGTCTAGTGTCAATAAGACAATTCAATTTCCCAGACAAGGAGAAGCGATATGGGCAATTATGACTGGCTATTTTATGAGTTCGAAAAGGAAGAAACTCCTGCTAACTGGCTTCTGCCCCGGTTTCAGGCATATTTCCGCGGGGAGAAAAATATCAAAGGCTCACAAATATATCTCCCTTACAGGGCATTTATAAAACCCGGTGTAATCAGCGATAAGCCACATTTCCACCGGGATGAACAGTATCTTGCATTTGTTGGACATGACCTGAGGGATGCCTTTGAGTCGTTCGATGCTGAGATTGAACTGTGGCTGGGCGAAACATTGGATGACATGGAAAAAATAGTAATTAATGCGCCGACAATGGTGCGGGTGCCGCAATTCTATTGGCATGGCCCGATAGAAATTAAAAGACTGGGCAAACCATTGTTTTTCCAGCCTGTTCTGTTTAACGGCAGATACTATCAGATAACGCGCGAAACCGGTGAAAACGGGGAAGACAAATTCATGGCATATTGCGAAGGCATCAGCCCGGATAAGCCCAAAATAGGAGAAAAGCAATTCAAGCCGCAGGCGAAAGACGAAGCAAATGGCAAAAAGTACAGTCATTTGGTTCATGTGTTCCAGAAACAGTACAATTATTGGGTTGACTTTATGCCCCCATACCAGGCGTACTTTAGGGGTCATGATTGCATGCCGGACTCCAGCTTTTATTCCAGCTACCGCTGCTACATGAAAGAAGCTTTTATCGACAAGGAGCCAAATTTCCATTCGGAGGAGGAATACCTCTGCTTTACCGGCTATGATATGGTTGACCCCTGGGGCTCATTTGACGCGGAAATGGAATTTTGGATCGGGGAAAGCTTGAATAAACTGGAAAAGCATATAATTACAAAACCTACAATTGTCAGGATTCCGCCGTTTACCTGGCATTGCCCGCTGGAATATAAAAAAGTTAACAAGCCGGTTTACTTGCAGGTACTTGGTACAAGGGGCAAATTCGGTGTATTCTTTTGCAAATTAGACAAAAATGGCGGCTACCATCTTGAATATGTGGGAACCGCCGGGGCAAAGAAGTGTGTCTATGAACCTGAAAAACAATGCACTTTTTGCGGGAAATGCTTTAGGGCAATGAAACGGGACGGAGAACCGGCAAATGCGACAGAGTCAGCTATGAGATATAAAAATATAAATCTGTAAACTACTGAATATCAAAGGCATAGCAGGGTCTGGGTTACTATATCGGCATAGATCTCCAGACCCTTTGTCTTGGCTACATGAGGGACGGCAGCATAATGTGCCCCTTTTGCATTTAACAGGGCGGGCAGCTGGTTTTCCAACGCCAGGATTATGTGGGGATTGTAGACTGTATCTTTCCTGTCGGCCATAATGGCGGCGTAGAAGATGCCTGCTTCCACCAGATCCAGGAAAAAGTGGCTGCTGTAGGATACTTCAGGCATGAAGCCGGCTTCGCTTGAAGCAACTTCACAGATTACCGACATATTGCTGATTTCATTGAAATGGACGGGTACGCCCAGGGAAGGGGTAGTGGTGCCCCACCTGCCGGGTCCGATAAGCAAGACATTCCTGCCTTTTAAGGCGGTATTCAGTTTTCCGACAGACCTGGCAATAATGTAATTCTCCTGTTCAGGCAGTTTCTGGTAAGCAGCTGTGTTGACAAGAACAACGTAATCGATGGGCAGGCTGATGTTGCCGCCCATAAAATGGCCTTTCTGCCGGAAAAAACAGTCCGAGTCATCTGCCGGCTCCGGTATTGCCACTGGCCTGCCCAGGCCTTTAGTCTGCAGCGGTCGGCATTGCAGGAGGTTGATCTTGTAGCCCTTTTGCCTGACAAAGTTTGCTGCAAATTCAATGTCTACAGGATATTCATAAACGGCGGAGATTGTGGACATCATTTCCCGTATAACCCGGACATAGTCCGTGTCATGCAGCAAGCCTTTAAAATCAATGATGTATGGTATTTGTTTGCTGGTCCTGCCCAGTTCTTTCAGCCTTTTTGCCTTTTCATAGTCATAGCCGGCAATTATTTTTTATCTATTTTAATGTCGCCGTTTAAAATTTCATCCGCGCTTCTACTGACCAGGGCATTTTCTTTCAGGGAAATAAGGAATTTGCAGGGAAAAAGCTTTATTGTTTTGCGCCGGATTTAGTGGTAAGATGTAAGGGGCTGACCTTTGGCAATACTTGCTGCAAGGGAAGATATCATGCTGCTTAGATACCGGACTGCCGCAGCAGCCGGCGGCCCGGACAACATTAAAGTAAAGGAGAGATACATAGTGGCTAAAGCATTGGAAGGTGTCAGGGTGCTGGACTTTACACAGTATTTGTCGGGTCCCCATTGCACATCTGTACTTTGTGAATTGGGAGCCGAGATAATAAAAGTGGAGCGGCCGGGCACGGGAGACCCGGAACGCGTTGCCGCTCCCTTGACACCCAAGGGAGAGTCTTATCAGTTCATCTCCTACAACCGGGGGAAAAAGAGCGTAACCCTTAACATGAAGGATCCGGAGGGCTTGGAGATTGCCAAAAAACTGGCAGCAAAGTGTGACATCCTGGTGGAAAATTTCGCCCCCGGTGTCATGAAGCGCATGGGTATGGATTATGAAGTGGTAAGCAAAATTAATCCGGGAATTATTTACGCGTCGATTTCCGGTTTTGGCCAGACAGGTCCCCGCCGCGACGAAGTAAGTTATGACGTGGTGGGGCAGGCCATGGGCGGCCTGATGAGCGTAACCGGGTATGAAAACGGCGAGCCGCTGAAAGTGGGCATTTCTCTGGCCGATTACATGGGCGGGTATAATGCTGTGATCGCCATTCTGGCTGCGCTGCATTACAAAACGGTTACGGGCGAAGGGCAATATATTGATATTTCCATGCAGGACGGCATCTGGGCCATGGTTTTCCCGGACCGGGCCGATTACTTTGATACGCTTATACCGCCAAAAAGGATTGGCAACCGGCTGAGCAGCTCCGCCCCCTTCGGCTCTTACAAGGCGAAAGACGGTTATGTGGTAGTCTGCACCATTACAGACGGCCAGTGGCAGAATGTGCTGAAAGCCATCGGACGGGAAGACTTGAGTGATGACGAACGCTTTGCCACACGTGTGCTACGGACAAAAAACATGGCTGCAGTTGAAGAGGTGCTGAACGGGTGGCTGAAGGATAAAACCGTGGAGGAAGCTCTGGAGACCTTCAAAAAATACAAGGTCCCCTGTTCCCCTGTTCCCACCTTTGAGGAGGTGGCCAACGACCCGCAGATCCTGCATAGAGAGATGATTATCGAGGTGGAACAGCCCGTTTCCGGAAAGGTTAAGGTGAGCGGTTCCGTGTACAAGATGTCCAAAACGCCGGGTAACAGGAGGTATTCCATACCTCTTGTGGGCCAGCATAATGAGGAAGTATACGGCGGCCTGCTGGGTCTTGATAAGAAAGAACTGGAGAGGCTGGCGGCAAAGGGCGTAATTTAAGTTTAATTATGAAATAAGAAGCTCCGGGCAGTTTCTTGCCCGGGCTTTTTTACCTGCGGCGGCTGCCGGTTCTTGCCGGCAGGCTGAAAAATATTGCTCTTCCGCCAAAGTCCGGATTCATGCCGGGAACAAAATGGCATTTTCCTGCGTCTACAAAACAGGGATCAGAATTTTTTGAGCGGAAGGAGTGGAGTTATGTTTGGCTCCCGACTGGGAAAAGTTATTACTATCTGTGTCGGTATTCTTGTTCTCCTGTCGGCAGGAGTATTTGCCGCCGGCAGGTTTGGTTGTTTTGCTGCGCAGGAGTATGACATAGTAGCAGGACCGGAGACAGAAATAGATATTTTAAAGCAGCAAATTGCCAAACTGGAAGAAGCTTTTGCCGCAGAGCAGGCTCAGGTTGCCGTTAAAACCTGGGCGGAAGGCGTTAAAAAAAGAAACGGAGCTTTGCAGTATGCCATG
This sequence comes from Bacillota bacterium, assembly GCA_012522075.1. Classification (GTDB taxonomy): domain Bacteria; phylum Bacillota; class Dethiobacteria; order Dethiobacterales; family Dethiobacteraceae; genus DUUE01. Next base: position 9,459 of record JAAYLG010000123.1, on the reverse strand, counting down.
CTGACCCCGGGATTAAAAGCGAAAATGTTCCGGGAGCTTAAGGCAAATCGCTGGACTACCGGTACTTCCAGCCCCTGGGTGGACCGGTATGAAATCATTGCCCAAAAAGTTGCCCCCGAGACTGCACAGTTTGCAGTAGTGTTCACCTACACCGATTCCACGGGTAGCACATTTACAAAAACAGAAAACGTTACTGTAACCAAGCTGGGCGGGTACTGGCATGTCTCGGCTGTGAATGAGAAGGAAGATGATTTTGTGGGAAAAGTTAACTTCAGGCAAGGTATTTACCGGCCGGATTTTGACAGCCTGCCGGAGGAGATTCAGAACTGGGTCAATTGCTCCCTTACAGTACCTGCTGTCCAGGAAAAGGATTATTATGGTTACAGGTTTGTTTTGGTCACAGAAGGTGTGAAACCTACGGGCGGTTATGGTGTAACAATTACGGAAGCCCGGCCAAAGGACGGTATGCTCCAAGTTTTGGTCAAATCTGTGCAACCGGGCAAAGATGACATGGTAACAATGGCTCTTACCTATCCATATGATCTGGTCATTGTGGAAAACAGGGAACTCCCGCTGCAATTTGTTGATGTAGACGATGCGGACAGGTATTTTATGCGTCTGGTGGGAACTGATACCATAGAACAGCCTGTTGTGGCCGAATCCGCATGGATTAAAGTCTTTGCGCCCGCACCCGGAACAGAAGTGGAGGGAGCAATCAAGTTAACGGGCATTGCCAGTGTTTTTGAAGGTACAGTCAGTTATGAGCTGCTTGACGGGAAAGGTGATGTTGTGCAAAGTGGAAACACCATGGCTGCCATGGGAGACTGGGGCTATTTTACTAAGGAGCTTGCGCTCCTGCCCGGATTGGGTGGGCAGCAATTGACCCTGCAGCTTTACAGCGAAAGTGCGAAGGACGGTTCTAAAGCATTTGTAATAGACATTCCTCTGACCGTCAAGTAGGTTTCCTGACCGTGCCGAGTTTGATACAGAGCAGAAAAAAGCGGTTTTTGCTTTCCTGCCGGTGGCAGAAGGGCAAAACCGCTTTATTTATGCAACAGGAGACTGATAAACAAGAATATTTGCTAAAGGCATAACTGTTGTATGATCTAACATTAAATTAAGAAATATTGCAAAATAATACAGGAGATTAAAGGATATTAATGATATTGGTAGAATAATAGTAATGACTTTAACTTATTACAGTGATAAAATTGAAGCAGGCAGGAAAGGGGATGGATATCGTCTGATTTGCTAAGATTTCCAATTTGGTGGACATGGGGAAACAAATTTATAAAAGGAGGGAAAAGGTATGGCCGGAATGGATGACTTGAAAAATGTCGTCCGTGAGCCTAATGTGGTGGAACTAAAGCCATGGAAATCCATTCATGACGAGATCCAAGCACCCATGGTGACCGGTCTGGGGCCTGTTGATATCCCCGAATCCGTCCTTGCTATGGGGTTTGCCCGTATTACCGAACCGGTATGCATGGGTATGCCCACGCATAAGCACCCTTTTGACCAGTGGATTTACCTTATTGGCGACAGTGAAAACTTTGGCGAACTGGATGCCGACATTGAAATGACACTTGGCGATAAAATCATTAAAATTAATTACCCCTGCTACATTTTCATTCCCAAAAATGTCATGCATTGCCCGCTGGATGTAAAACGTGTCGGCAAACCTTTCATTTTTATTGATGCCAGGGTTACAGAAGAGGCATCGGTACGTCCCGCCACCGTCAAGAAATCGCCCCAGGTAAAATACATAGCCAAAAAGAAAGAAGAATAAAGCAATATTTTCTTACCCGGTCAAAGCCTCAAATTAAGCTTCTGAAAAAGACCAAGCTTGTTGCGGCTTGGTTCTTTTACTGCACTACCAGATTTTAAAGATTTAAATGTTGACATCTGCGTAGTAGACTTAAATAAAAAAAAGTAATTAATAAAGGAGCAATGTCATGGAGAATGAATTGAAGAAAAAGTACGGTCTTCTAACGGCTATTGCCATGGTGGTAGGTATTGTTATCGGCAGTGGTGTCTTTTTCAAAGCAGAGGCCGTCCTGAAAGCAACCGGCGGCAATATGCCTCTGGGTATTGCCGCGTGGGCTATTGTCGGCCTGATCATGATTATCTGCTCTTATACTTTTGCAATTATGGCTACAAAATACGAGAAAGTTAATGGTGTAGTAGACTATGCCGAAGCGGCGGTAGGCAATAGATACGGCTACTATGTGGGCTGGTTTATGGCAATTATCTATAATCCCACGCTGACTTCAGTGCTGGCCTGGGTCTCTGCCCGCTTTACCTGTGTCCTGCTGGGCTGGGATATCACCGGCGGTTCATGCATGACAATAGCCTGCTTCTTCCTGGTGGGAAGCTACGCCATGAACGCCCTTTCACCCATTTTGGCAGGCAAGTTCCAGGTTTCCACCACGATTATTAAGCTTATCCCGCTCATGCTGATGGCTATCGTGGGGACAATTATCGGCTTGGTCAACGGGATGACCTACAGCAACTTTACCCGTGTAATTGACGCCAGCGTCGGCATTGGCGGCGGGCTTTTTGCTTCCGTTGTGGCTGTGGCTTTCGCCTACGAAGGCTGGATTATCGCCACCGCCATTAATTCGGAATTGAAAGACGCCAAGAAAAATCTGCCCAGGGCACTGATCTGGGGCTCCCTGATTGTCGTTTTTGTTTACATCTTCTATTATATCGGCCTTGCCGGAGCCGTCAGCACCGAAGCTTTGATGGAAAGCGGCCAGGCGGGTGCAAAGATGGCCTTCCAGAACATCTTCGGTTCAGTAGGCGGGTCCCTGCTCTTTGTGTTTGTCATTATCTCCTGCCTGGGGACGCTGAACGGGCTCATGGTAGGCTGCACGCGGGGCATGTATTCCCTTGCCGTGCGGAATAAAGGACCGTTGCCGGAAATTTTCAGGCAGGTGGACAAGGTTACCAATATGCCGACAAACTCATCCATCTTCGGAGTTTTGCTTGCCGCTATCTGGCTGCTTTACTTCTATGGCGCCAACTTGACGGATTCCTGGTTCGGCCCTGTCGTTTTTGACACGTCCGAACTCCCCATCATCACCCTTTACGGTGCATATATTCCGATTTTCATCATGCTGATGAAAAAGGAACGGGATTTGCCTCCGTTCAAGAGGTTTGTCATGCCGATCCTTTCCATCATCAGCTGTATCTTTATGGTCGTTGCTGCCTGCCTGGCCCATGGCATGGCCGTTGTGTACTACCTCATTGTTTTTGCCGTGATAATGCTCATTGGCGTTTATTTCAACACGGCTGACAGGCAAGTTGAGGCGGCCGATAATAAATCCCTTTCCATGTAAAAAGAATGATAACCGCCGGTAAAGGTGAAGGAACCTTGCCGGCGGTTTTTCTTATTTACTGCGGGACACTGGTTTTCCGCAGTTCATTTACTGCTGTAAAAGCCAGGCGGCCGATGGTTTTTGCCGCTGCCAGGCGCTGGAATTTATTTGCCAAGGCGAAACGGGAGGGTGGCAGTTCAACCATGATTGTCAGGGCTGCCGGCGGGCGGTCCGGAAAGTAAAGCAGGGCCATATCCCCGACTATGCGGGGCACGGTACCAGTTTTATTGGCCACCAGGACGCCGCTTTTGCGCAGATAGCGGCCGATGCGGTCTTTATTCTCTGTTGTGCCGAGCAGGGCCAGGGCCAGGTCTTTCATTGTTTTACTGAAAAGCCGCCCGTTTTCCAGGGCAACTAGCATTTCTGTAAGCTCACGTGCCGTGGAGGCATTGGGAGGCAGTGATGACTCCAAGTCGAACATTTTTCTGGTCCCGCGGGTTTCTGTCAGCCCCAGGCGTGCAGCCATGGCCTGTACCTCTTTGGGGCCGGCCAGTTCAAGGATAATATTGGCGGCAACATTATCACTGTGAGAGATCATAAGTGACAGCAGCTCCTCCACAGTATACCTGTTCCCGGCGGCGGACGACTGGAGGATGCCTGTACCGGCAACGCGTGTTTTGCCGGCATATTTGTCCTTTTCGGTGAGGGTATAACCGTCGCTCAGGGAGAGGACACCGCGTTCCACCAGGTAGAGGGCGGTCAGCAAATACAGAATTTTAATCAAACTGGCAGGGTAAATCTGCTTGCGGGCATTTCTTTCAATCCATACGCCTGTGGCAAAATCATACAGGCAGAGGCTGATGTCAAAAGCGCTTTTTTCCGCTTCGCGGTCAAGCAAGAGGGCGATCTTGTTTTGCCTGTGCCCCGCTGCAGCCTGCTTCTTGTTCATGGCGGCACCTCCGAATCCGGGCGGTTCTTTTTCGGCTGACATATCTTCGCCTGTTTTCACAGATTATTATACACCAAGAGGTTTGTTAAATGGCTGCTTTGCTGGTATGATAAAAACAGCACGGCAAGGTTGTGATGACAATGAAAAAGCTTGTGATCGGGCTAGTGGCCCATGTGGATGCAGGCAAAACAACCCTGGCGGAAGCCTTGCTCTATGTGAGCGGTAAAATTCGGACTTTGGGCAGGGTTGATAAAAGGGATACCTACCTGGATCATTTCGGACTGGAGCGGGCCAGGGGAATTACCATCTTTGCCAAGCAGGCCCTCCTGACGGTGGCCGATCTGCAGGTTACCCTCCTGGATACCCCGGGTCATGCCGATTTTTCCGCGGAAATGGAAAGGACGCTCCAAGTGCTGGACTATGCCGTTTTAGTAATCAACGGCGCGGAAGGTATCCGGGGTCGGACGGAAACTTTATGGCACCTGCTGGCCAAGTACCGGCTGCCTGTTTTTTTATTCATTAACAAAATGGATCACGGGCGCAGCGAGAAGGAGAAATTGCTGGCGGCAATAAAAAAGCAACTGCATGACAACTGTCTTGTTTTCGGCCGGGACCGGGCGGAAGATTTTTTTGAGCAGGCGGCCATGTGCGACGAGGAATTGATGGAAACCTACCTGGAAACGGGAGAGATAACAACGTCCCAGCTGAAAACGGCAATCAAGGAGCGGAAGCTGTTCCCGTGCTTTTTTGGCTCCGCTTTAAAACTGGAAGGTGTAGAGGATTTGCTAAAAGGTTTGGCGCAGTTTGCCGACATGCCTTCCTACGGTGAAAAGTTTGCCGCCCGGGTGTTTAAAATCGGCAGGGACGACCAGGGAAACAGGCTGACCTACCTGAAAATAACGGGAGGCGAACTGAGAGTCAAAGACTTTGTCACCAATGGAGCCTGGGAGGAAAAGGTTAACCAGATCCGCGTTTATTCGGGGCAGAAATATGAAACGGTCAGCGAGGCGGAAGCAGGCACAATCTGTGCGGTAACAGGGCTGAGGCAAACAAAGGCGGGCGAGGGTTTGGGAGAGGAAAAAGCAGCTTTTGTCTCCATGCCGGCGCCTGTGCTGACTTACCGGCTTTTGTTTCCGGAAGGCTGCGACCCCCGGGCGATGTTGCCCAAACTGCGCCGGCTGGAAGAGGAGGAGCCGGAGCTGCATCTTGTCTGGGACAGTGAGCTGCAGGAGGTGCGGGTGCAGGTGATGGGCGAGGTGCAGCTTGAAGTCCTGCAAAGCATGATTGAAACGCGCTATGGGGTAACAGTTTCATTTGATGCGGGCGGCATTGTTTACAAAGAGGCTGTTGCCGGCCCGGTTGAGGGAGTGGGGTATTACGCCCCGGCAGGCCACTTTGCGGAGGTCCGCCTGTTGTTGGAGCCGGGCGGGCCGGGCAGCGGCCTGCAGTATGCGGATGTCTGCAGTGAAAATGTGTTAAGCAAAAACTGGAAGGATTTAATTTTGTCCTGCCTGCAGGAGACAGAGCATAAAGGTGTACTGGCGGGTGCGGCGCTCACGGACACAAAAATTACCCTCGTTTCCGGGAGGGTACATGCGAAGCTGACAACGGAAAGGGACTTGTGGGAGGCCGCCCGCCGTGCGGTGCGCCAGGGGCTGATGGAAGCAAAAACGGTGCTTTTGGAGCCGTATTATTCCTTTCAGCTTTATGTGCCGGAAAAAGCGGTGGGACGTGCATTGACCGACATTGAGAGAATGGGCGGCAACTGCCTGATTTCCCGGATAGAATACGGGACGGCGCTTTTGGAAGGAAGCGCTCCTGTGGCGGCCATGAGGAACTACCAGCAGGAGGTGGCCGCCTATACCGGGGGAAACGGCAGGCTCTTTTGCCATGTGCAAGGGTATCGGCGCTGCCATAACGCGGAAGAGGTTATACCCATGGCCGGATATGAGGCGGAAAAGGATACAAAAAACCCGGCCGGTTCTGTTTTCTATGACAACGGTGAAAATACCCTGGTCGGCTGGGATCAGGTGAAGCGCCGGCTGGCTGCGGCGAACGGTCAGGAGGGCAAAGACCTGCCGGCGGCAGGCAAGAAACAAGGCGCTGATACGGAGCAGATTGCTCGGGAAGAGATTTGGAAAATATTTCAACAGACCTTTTATGCGAACCGAAGGAAAAAAATTGTGCGCAGGAGGCGGAAAACTGTTGCCGGCAGCAGTTGCCGGCCGACTTCCGCAAAAAGCAGATTCAAGGTTGTCTCAGGGAAAGTAGCCGGGAAAACGGCATACCTTCTGGTGGACGGTTATAATATTATTTATGCCTGGCCTGAATTAAAGGTGCTGGCAGAGGAGAACCTGGAGGCGGCAAGAGTAAAGCTGCTTGATTATTTAAGCAAATATCAGAGCGTGCGAGAATGCCAGGTTATTGCCGTGTTTGACGCCTACCGTGTCCAAGGGCACCGGGAGGAAATCTTTGCTTATGATAATGTCCATGTAGTTTTTACCAAGGAAGCACAGACGGCGGACCATTTTATCGAAAAGTTTACTCATATAAACAGGCAAAAATATCACATTACAGTTGCCACATCGGACAGCTTGCAGCAGATCATTATCAGAGGTGCGGGCTGCAAGGTACTGTCTGCCCAAAAGCTGCGGGAAGAGATTACTGCTGCCAATGAAAAAGTGATGCGGGACTTCCGGGCAGGGCAGACGGAAGACAGGCACAAACTGCAGGCTGCATTGTCCCCGGAAAAGAAAAGGCAGATTAAGGAGTTGCTTCAGGAAGAATAAGTATTGATACATGCCCCTGTTAAAACAAGGATAATGCCCGCCAGGCTTAAAAAGTCCGGGATTTCATGCCAGAAAATCGCGCCGAGCAGCGTGGCAAAAACTGTGTTGGCATACAGGTAGAGGGAAAGATCGCCTGCTTTGCTGTATCTATATGCGCACGAGAGCAGCCATTGCGATATTGTCGCGGCAACGCCGGCTGCCAGCATGCCGCCAAGCTGCGGCAGCGTCGGCGCCTGAAAACGGCTGCCGAGCATAAAAGGCAGGCTGACCAGGCTGGTCATGCCGGTATAATAAAAAACAATCATGTCCGGACTGTCCGTTTTCCGCAATTCCCTGATTACAACATGGGATGCTCCGGAGAAGATGGCAGAAAGCAGGCCTGCCAGTGCCGGGAGCAGCGTATAGCCGGCAGTGGGCTTGCTGACAAGAACAACTCCGGTGATGGCAATTGCTGTTGCCAGCCACTGTTTGGCGGATACCTTTTCCTGCAGGAAAAGCAAAGCTAAGATAATGGTAAAAAACGGGCTGACCTGGTTTAGCAAGACGGCGTTGCCCAGGGGGAGCCGCTCAATGGAAAAAAAATAGAGTGCAAGCCCGCTAAAGCCCAGTATCCCCCGTGCTGCCAGGAGTTTCTTGTTCCTGCCCAAAAAGGGCTCATTGCTGCGGGCGACAATACCCCCCATAATGACAGTGCCGACTGCGCTGCGGAAAAATAGTTTTTCCGCGGTGGGCAAATCACCGGTCGTTTTCACGAGCGCTGCCATGATAGCTGCAAAGAGTGAGCCTGCGATCATCAGCAGGATGCCTTTGTTGCGTTCAGTCATCACCAATACTCCAATCTATGTCTGGGAACTTGCTGTCTTCGCGGCGGCAGATTGGCTTCGGCTTTTCTTTCTTTTCCAGTATAATATATTGGAACAAACTTTAAAAGCATTCTTGCTGCACTGGAGGTAGGGCCATGCATGATTTTCTGCAATCATTGCGTGAAAGAGTATTGCTTTACGACGGTTCAAAGGGAGTAATGCTGCAGATGAGAGGACTCCGGGGAGATGAGGCCGCGGAGTCATGGAATCTGCTCAAACCGGAAGTAGTAAAGGATATTTACCGGCAATACAAAGAGGCGGGTTCCGACGTCCTGCAAACCAACACTTTCCCCGGCAACAGCATCACGCTGGGAAGCCATGGATTGGGCGACAAAGTGGCTGAAATTAACGCGGCAGGTGTAGAACTGGCCAAAGAAGTGGCCGGCAGGGATGTTTTTGTCGCAGCCTCCGTTGGTCCAACCGGGCTTTTTTTGGAACCTGTGGGCAATTTGTCTTTTGAGCAGGCCTATGACATTTATCGTGAGCAGTTGCTGGCCCTTGCGGAAGCAGGCGCCGACTTGGTTAATTTTGAGACTTTCACCGACTTAAACGAATTAAGAGCGGCCATCCTTGCAGCGAGGGAGAATACCAGGCTTCCCGTTATTGCTTCTCTGACTTTTAACAAAGGGAGCAAAACACTGAGCGGGAATCCGGCAGAAGTATGTGCCATTGCCTGCCAGGCGCTGGGAGCAGCCGTGGTGGGGGCCAATTGTTCGGGCGGGCCGGAAAGCCTGCTTGAGCCCATAAAAAAAATGTCCGCCGTTGCCGCCGTTCCCCTGGCGGTAAAACCTAATGCAGGCCTGCCTGAAATAAAAGACGGGAAAGCAATATACAGCCAGACTCCGGAGATATTCAGCTCCTACACAAGAGATTTTATAGCCAGTGGAGTCAGGCTGATTGGCGGCTGTTGCGGGACCACCCCTGAACATATCCGCGCCCTCAAAAAAGAGTTGGCCAGGATTGAAGCGCCGGAAGCGGAAATAAAAAACATCCCGGCTATTGCTTCTGCTTATAGCTATTTTGTCTGCAGGGCGGACGCCAGGATCAAACAACTGCCGCTCTGGGAGAAGAAACTGGCAGATGCATTGACAGCCGGCGATTTCAGCGAGATTATTGCCGCCGCCCTGGAAGGGGAAGCTGAGAGGGCAGATTACCTTTTGCTTGACTTTGGTGACATGCGCGATTTTAATGTCTGGGAATTTACCAGTACCTTCAGTTTGTCCGTGAAAATACCGGTGGCTGTCAAAGCCGGGTCGCAGGATGTCCTGGCAAAATTTTTACGGTATTATCCCGGCAGGGCGGGAGTGCTCCTGAGTGAGCGTAAAGCCGGCAGCAGATCTATTTGTGTACATTATGGCGCCCTGATTTTGGGGGAGGAATAGAATACAACAGGCACAAGCGGCTTAACAGCCGTCAGACTGTAGACAAAAATGGCCTTTAGGAAGCAAAACCTAAAGGCCAAATTCTTTTTTAAACATAAAATTGCTGCAATATTAGAAAGCACCTCCTGCAGCGGGGAGGTTGTGGGCGGTAATGTC
>JAAYLG010000122.1 GCA_012522075.1 Bacillota bacterium | reverse complement strand
CTTGAAAGAAACCACGATAGGAAGACATTAAGGTAACAAAAAAAACGGCCGGCGACATTGCCACCACCGGCAGGTATGCCCGCGGGGCCAGTCTAAACAAGGAGATGAAAAATTCGGCACCGAAAAACATAAAAGCAAAAATCACAAGCCCGGAGAGGGCCAGCATAGTTTGGGCAACCCGGAAAGTTTTGTAAGCACCGCGATAATTGCCGTATGCCAAGTTCTCCGAAACCAGCTTGGAAATGGCGGTAGGTATGCCTGCCGTAGAGACGGCAAGCAGGGTGCTGTAAACAGGATAAGCCATCTGATATAGGCCTACGCCTTCATCCTTAATCACGGCGGCAAGGGCAATGCGGAAAAAAGCTCCCAAAATACGGGCAACAAGCCCTGCCAACGTCAGAATGGCCGCTCCCCGAACAACAGACTGCCTGGTCAAATTCTCACCCCGCCGGCATTTTCTTTTCTTCTGGCAAATCTATCTTATTATAACACAGAGGGAAAATGACCGGAAAGATATAATCAGGCATTCTTTCTTGCACGCAAAGAAGCAGCAACATAATGTCGCTGCTTCTGTTCGGAGTGCCGTTTCGTCAATTTATTGCTCCATCTGTTTGGCAAGAAATCCTGCCGCTGTTTCTACCAATTTCATTTCCAAATCGCCCATTTTCACATCCTTATCTTTTGTTCCCAGGATAACAGCGCCGATGGGATCCCCTTCGGCAATGATCGGTGCAATTACCTCCGTAACAAACTTGGGAACGCCGTCCTCATCGGCCTCCTTGTAATACTTATGTTCGGCCGTATTGCTGATGAGGATGCTTTTCCGTGTTTCCATCACTTTTTCCACGGCAGGAGAAAGCGGTCTGTTCATAAACTCTTTTTTAGGCGCACCTGCAACAGCGATAATGGTATCCCTGTCGGCGATGAGAGCAATATGCCCTATCGCTTCATAAAGAGAATCGGCATACTCCTGAGCAAAATCGCCAAGTTCACCAATCGGCGAATATTTTTTCAGGATCACTTCCCCGTCCCGGTCAACAAAAATCTCCAAAGGGTCGCCTTCACGGATTTTCAGCGTCCTGCGAATCTCTTTCGGGATAACAACGCGTCCCAGGTCATCGATCCTGCGTACAATTCCTGTGGCTTTCAAGCGGACTTCCCCCCTTTTTCTGCATGTAATTACAGTCTTAACCTCCAGTGTTAGTATACTTCGGGGGGAATTTTTTTATTCATACAAAGCTTTTCCCGCTGCTGGAAGATACTGTCTGCATGCTCCTTACGCCTGCTGCTCCCGCCTGTGCCCGCCGTCTGCAAACTCTTGCAATTCCTGCAGCCTCTGCAACAAAAATTCCAGCTTTTCTCCCGCTGTAACAAATTTTTTTCGGAATGACAGCACAAACTGTCTGCCGGTGGCGGACTGGAGGCGACCCTGCCGCTGCCTTGCATACTGCAAAAGCGTATTTCCGTCAATTTTACCGCCCGTAAAGCGGAGCATAAGGTCGCCTTTTTCCTCACTGATGATGCTGATACCCAGTTCTTGTGCCAGTAAACGCAGGTGAGCCACAGTAAGCAGGTTTTCCGCCGGCGGCGGCAGCGGTCCGTAACGGTCGCTTAATTCTTCCCTGGCTTCTTCCACTTCCGCTACGGAGGAGAGACTCACTATCTTCTGGTAAAAGACGATTTTCTGCCGGGCATCGGAAATGTAACTGGCCGGCAGATAAGCATCCGCTTGAACTTCAATCCGCGGCGGCAGCTGCCTTTCAGTTTTTGTCCCTTTATATGTCTTGATGGCATCCTCCAGCAGTTTGATATACATGTCAAAGCCTACCGCCAGCATATGCCCGTGCTGCTCCGGGCCAAGAATATTGCCGGCACCGCGGATTTCCAAATCCCGCAGGGCAATTTTAAAACCGGAGCCCAGTTCTGTAAACTCTTTAATGGCATGCAGTCTTTTTTCCGCCGCTTCTGTCAAGATTTTGTCTTTTTGATAAGTAAGATAGCAATAAGCAATGCGGTTGGAACGGCCCACGCGGCCGCGCAGTTGATATAGCTGGGCAAGGCCGAATTTGTCAGCATCGCAGATAATGATGGTATTGACATTGGGAATGTCAAGTCCCGCTTCCACGATGGTGGTGGACAACAGCACGTCGTACTCCCCTTCCAGGAAAGCAATCATCACTTCTTCCAACTGCGCTTCCGGCATTTGTCCGTGTGCCACCGCCAGTTTTGCTTCGGGCACCAGCTTTGCCAGGTGCGCCGCCCACTTGTCTATGGATTGTACCCTGTTATGGACGAAATATACCTGGCCGCCCCGCCCAATTTCACGCAGAATGGCTTCCCGCACCAAGACATCCGAATATTCCAAAACATAAGTTTGAATCGGATAGCGGTTTTCAGGCGGCGTTTCAATGACGCTCAAATCCCGCACCCCTACAAGCGACATTTGTAATGTACGGGGAATAGGTGTGGCGGTCATCGTCAGCACGTCCACATTTTTTTTCAGCATTTTGATTTTCTCTTTATGACGCACACCAAAACGCTGTTCCTCATCAACCACCAGCAAGCCCAGGTTTTTAAACCGGACATCTTTGGAAAGCAGCCTATGTGTCCCCACGACCAAATCAATTGTTCCATCTTTGAGCCCCTGCAGAGTGGCCTTTTGCTCCGCTTTACTCTGGAAGCGGCTGAGGATCCCTATGTTAACGGGAAACCCCTGGAGACGTTCTGTAAATGTCCTGTAATGTTGCTGTGCCAGGATGGTAGTCGGCACCAGGAAAGCAACCTGCATCCCGTCCATAACAGCTTTGAAAGCAGCGCGCAAAGCCACTTCCGTCTTGCCGTAGCCCACATCGCCGCACAGGAGGCGGTCCATGGGGCGGCTTTTCTGCATGTCTGCCTTGATTTCGGCAATAGCCTGCAGCTGGTCAGGCG
>JAAYLG010000121.1 GCA_012522075.1 Bacillota bacterium | reverse complement strand
TCCTTTCGGTACTGTTTTGTTGTCGTAACTTAACAATAACCGAATTGTCCTCATCTTGCATTCTTTTTTTTAAAGCCTAGTGTCCAAGATCTATTGTAGTCCTACAACCCCGACACGATCTTCATCACGAAAGAACTTGCATTCTATAAGGGTTTATGTTAATATAATCTAGTGACAAGCGCCCGTAGCTCAGCTGGATAGAGTAACTGACTACGAATCAGGAGGTCAGAGGTTCGAATCCTCTCGGGCGCGCCATTTAAAGCTGGAAAATGCCAATGCAGCATTAAGCATTGGCATTATTTATAAATTATAAGGTGAGGCGGGCTTAGTGGACGACACCGGTTTTATGCGTGAAGCGCTGTCTGAAGCGCAAAAAGCTTTCTACAAAGGAGAAATACCCATCGGTGCCGTGCTTGTACACCAGGGGAAAATAATTGCCCGCAATCATAATCGGCGGGAAGAGTTGCATGATCCTACCGCTCATGCAGAAATCCTTGTACTGCGTGAAGCGGGAGCTGCCCTTGGCGGGTGGCGCTTGCCAGAAACCACCCTCTATGTTACCATAGAACCGTGCCCCATGTGTGCCGGTGCGCTTGTCCAGGCCAGGGTCAAGCGCCTGGTCTATGGCGCTGCGGACGCTAAAGGCGGTGCTGTTGCCTCGCTTTACCGCATTGCCACTGATGACCGTCTTAATCACCGCCTGTCTGTTACCGCCAGTGTTCTGGAGGAAGAAGCCGGGGAGTTGATGCGCCGCTTTTTTCAGGCACGGCGCGGTTAATAGGTAAGCGTATTTTTTGCGGAGAGATGGCCGAGTCGGTTTAAGGCGCACGACTCGAAATCGTGTGAGGGTTGACCCCCTCCGTGGGTTCGAATCCCACTCTCTCCGCCATTTATAAACAATGACGCCCCTTGCAGAGGGGTGTTTTTTTGCAATTAAGGCTTTAGGTGCTGCTTGCTTCTCAAAATCCCTGTACAGCAAACGCAGCTTTTTTTTTGCCTTTTTGCATGAAACTGGCGTAAATGGGGAATAATTATGCAGACTGTGTTCCAAAAACTGGTTAAGGAAAGGCGAATTGCTGCAGAGGTGAAATAGATGAAAAAAATAATACTGGCGGTGCTGGTTGTGCTTCTGGCAAGTTTATTTCTGCCCGGTGCAAGATATAGTGCCGCTGACACGCTCTCTTGGGAGGATTCCGGTGCATCCGTCACAACTGTCCGCACTGCCGGACCGTTATACTTTACGCAACTGAAAAAACTAAAAGAAAGTCTGCGGGAACAGCAGGCGCAGCCGGCAATACAGCACACTGTGGTGCGGGGAGAGACACTGTCCTTAATTGCACGCAAATATGGTGTAACAGTTGAAGATCTGGTTGCTATCAATAAGATCAAAAACCCTGACATCATTTTTCCGGGCCAGGTGTTGCTTTTGGCAGGCCAAGCCACAGAAAAAAAAGCTGCTGCAACGGCTTCTTCTGCGCACCGGCTGGTGCATGAAATTCAGCCCGGTGATACAGTTTGGGCACTGGCCAGAAAATATGATGTGGAGATGGGGCAGATTATTGCTGCCAACGGGATTTCAGACCCGCGTAAGCTGGAGGTTGGCAGGAAGCTGGTTATCCCGGTAAAAAAAGAGGCGGTTGCCGCTTCCACGCGCCTTGTGGCTGCACGCAGCAGTACCACTGTAAGCAGGGCAGTGGCCGACTGGAACAATATCCGTTTTTCCGACGTTTATATTGTCCAGGCTACTGCGTATTGCCCGGGCACGACCGAGTGCGGCTGCCCCGTCAATGAGAAAGGGCATAGCGTCTGTACAGGACCCTACAATGACGGCATTACGGCAAGCGGCCTGCCTGCTATTGCCGGCGACGGCAGCGAGACCAATCCCCACCTTGTGGCTGTCGATCCCGGGTTCATTCCCCTTGGAACACGCTTATATATTGAAGGTTACGGTTATGCCGTGGCGGCCGATACAGGCGGCGCAATCAGGGGGAGAAAGCTGGACTTGTTGCTGCCGACGCACCAGACGGCACTGAATTTTGGCCGGAAGCAGCTTACTGTTTACCGCCTGGCACAATGAGGGGAAAAAATGGAAAACCCGTAGGGCTGAAGCCTGCGGGTTTTGTTTTGATTGCTGCAGGCGGCCAACGCAGGACATGTCCCCGAACGGCGAGAATTAATTGAACGTACATCAAAACTAACAGTGAGAGCAGGAGGATTCTCAGAATGCAAATACTGGTAACCGGCGGTGCAGGTTATATTCGCGCACGTGTCTGTGTGGAACTGCTCAAGAAAAGTTATACAGTTATTATTGCCGACAATCTAAGCAACAGCAGAATTGAGACTGTTGAGAAGATAAAACAGCTTGCCGGGAAGGATGATGTTATTTTTTACAAGATAGATGTGACTGATGCTTCTGCGTTGAAATCTATTTTTTTGTCCCATAAAGTAGCCGCCGTGATTCACCTGGCAGGTTTTAAGGCGATAGGCGAGTCTCTGGAGAAACCCCTAAAATATTATTATAACAATACGGTCAGTACAATGACGCTGGCAGAAGCCTGCATTAAGTATGATGTAAAAAAATTTGTTTTCAGTTCGTCGGCTACCGTTTACGGGGAAAATAAAGTTCCTTTCGTGGAGACGATGGAGCTGCGTCCTGCCGCCAATCCTTACGGTGCAACCAAGGCAATGAGTGAGAGGATATTGTCTGATGTTGCGAGAGCCAATCCCGGCTTTTCAGTGTCACTATTACGGTATTTTAATCCTGTTGGTGCACATGAAAGCGGATTAATCGGGGAAGCTCCCAAGGGGGTTCCCAATAACCTGATGCCTTGTCTAACCCGTGTGGCCAGAGGGAAAATGGAAAAGTTAAGGGTTTTTGGCAATGACTATCCCACTGTCGACGGGACGGGGGTAAGGGATTATATTCATGTGGTGGACCTGGCGGAAGGCCATGTGGCAGTTTTGGAGAAGCTAGCGCCGGGGGTGCATATCTATAACTTGGGGACAGGGAAAGGGACTTCAGTATTAGAGTTGATACGTGCCTTTGAAGAGGCAAATAAGATTAAAGTGCCGTATGAAATTGTGGGACGTAGGCCGGGAGACATTGCAGAGTGTTATGCCGATGTAAACAAAGCCAGGCGGGAACTGGGCTGGAAAGCCAAACGCGGTCTTCTGGAAATGTGCAGGGATGCATGGAATTTTGAGAAAAATTACCGAGAATAACAGCAAGACTTTTTTGAGAAAACAATGTTACCGCAGGCTATGAAATTATGATCGGCAAGAGTTTCCGACTGCCGGAAATTTACAGCTGTAGGACTACAATAGATCTTGGACATTAGGCTTTAAAAAAACGAATTCAAGATGAGGACACTTCGCTTATTGTTAAGTTACGACAACAAATCAGTACCGAAAGGAGTGCCCCATCCTGCATGAACAGCATAACACAAGACATGAAGTATCGGCAATCCCTTCTTAATTTCGCACTGAAATACGGTGTGTCCAGAGCTTCCAGGCGCTATAACAAATCACGTTCTTACATATACTTTTG
>JAAYLG010000120.1 GCA_012522075.1 Bacillota bacterium | reverse complement strand
CTAAAATGTCTAGGATTTTTTCTGTTACCGAAAGGATTTTTGCTTCTACTAAACGAACTACTTCCATGAGGAACCTCTGCCTCCTTCTTGGGGTATTCATTCGTGGTGAATGTGAGGTTCCTCTTCTCTTTTTGATATGATTATTCCTTTAAAAACCTACAAAAACTATACACTAACTAGACAAGCCGGAAGACAGGCATCGTCAGGATACGAGCTTTTTTTTATGTAAAGCCGGCACGCTGGCGGAAAACTTCATACATTAACAACCCTGCCGCCACGGATGCATTAAGGGATTTTATCCGCCCCCGCATGGGCAGGCGTACCAGATAGTCGCATTTTGTTTTTACCAGGCGGCCAAGCCCTTCTCCCTCGCTGCCAATTACCAAAACCACCGGCCCCTTATAATCACCTTCCGTGTAGAGCATTTCACCTTCCATATCCGCCCCGTAGACCCACATGCCCGCCTCCCGGCACTGCTCCAGGCAGCGGGCCACATTGACCACGCGGGCTACAGGCAGGTATTCGGCCGCTCCGGCCGCCGTCCGCACCGCCGCCGGCGTCATCCCGGCCGCCCGGCGTTCCGGCAGGATGAGGCCATGGCAGCCTGCTGCATAAGCAGTGCGCACAATCGCCCCCACATTGTGCGGGTCCTGCAGGTGGTCCAGAACCACAAGAAAAGGCGGCTCATCCCGTCGGGCGGCAAGCAAGTCTGCAAAAGGCGTATAACGGAAAGGCGGCACTTCGGCGATAACTCCCTGGTGGTTGCCGGCATCCCGTTTATCCATTGCATTTTTCGGCCAGTATTCCACGGCAATCTGCCTCGCCTTGGCCGCACTGACAATATCCGTGATGGCTTTGGAACGCAAACCCTGCTGAACAATAATGCGGCTGACAGCCGTCCCGGCCTGCAGCGCCTCCCAGACAGGCCGGCGGCCGGCAATCAATCTTTTCTCTTCCATCTGAATACCTCGCTCGCTTGCTTTCACCCGTTATTATTGATGACAAGGCAGCCTGTCATGCAGCCTTTTCCCGCTGGCAGCGGCAAAAGGGGCTGCAGGCAGGGCGCTACATGTTGAGATATTTTTCCCGGACCGCCTTCATCTGCCCGCAGGAAAGCGCCCCCTCGGGGCAGGACCCTGTGGCAACGCAGGCGGGACCGGCCGCAGCAAACAAGGTGGGGGCCACTTTTTTCACTTCCCGGCAAACCGCTTCCGCCAGGGCGCGTATTTCCCACTGTGCACGGTTGCAGCAGCGCAGGCGGAAAAAGTTGTGCAGGCTGCGGGCATTCATGGTAAAAACAAACTTTGTTTCACAGGCGTTGGGCAGCACATACCGGGCATCCTCATGGTGCACCAGCTGCCGCAGCGCCCGGTAGGCTTCCCGGATTTTTTGCATCTGCTCTTCATAGATGGCCAGCGCTTCCGGGTTTTCCCGCACGGAAGGCGGCACAATATATTGAAAATTGTCCTCGCGGACATAACGCTGTGATTTTTGCGAGTAGGAGGCAATGCGATGCCTGACCATCTGGTGGGACAGGGCCCGGCTCACCCCTTCCACGGCAAAGGTAAAAGAGACATGCTCGATGGGTGAGTGGTGCCCCATTGCCAGCAGCTTGTCCAAAAACGCCTTGATTTCCTCCGGTGACAGCCGCGCCAGAAGCTCATCTGTCCCGGAAGCGGAATAACAGAGCCGGGCGGCGGCCGCCACAATTTTTTCCGGCTCCGGTGTATAATTTAGCAGTGTTACTTTCATTTCTCATCCTCCTCCCCGATGGCAAGCTGCGCCAGCAGTTCTTCCAGGCGCGCCTTTTGTCCTGTAAGATAGAGCCAGCCCAACAGCGCTTCAAAACCGGTGGCGCGCCTGTAGGCAGCCGGGCCTGTATTTTTAGGCACACGGCTTTTTGTATTGCGTCCGCGGCGGACAATTTCAGCCTCCGTTTCCGTCAGTTGCGACTGCAGGCGCTGCAGGGCTGCATCCTGCCCCGCAGCCCGTACATAGTGCGTTGCTTTTTTGTGCAGTTCCTGCACCGGCAGCTGCATGGTCTTGACCAGTTTGGCCCGCACATAAAGATCGAAAACAGCATCACCCACATACGCCAGCAGTAAAGGATTAATTTGCCTGTAATCCATTATTTCCTCCGCCAGCGGGGGCCTTGCGGGGTGTCTTCCACAATCACACCCATGGCGGCAAGCTCGTCACGAATGGCATCGGCCGTGGCCCAATCTTTTGTTTTGCGCGCTGCCTGGCGCCGCTCAAGCAGGGCATTAACCTTGTTTGCAAACTCCGCATCCTGCCGCTCTTTTTCTTGAAAAAAACCTAAAACGGCGCCCGTTTCCATAAAAAAGTCCAGCATCGCCGCCACCACACTCCGTGCCGGGGCGGGATTTTTGAGATAAGTATTTGTTTCGCGGGCCAAGTCAAACAGAACTGCCAGGGCGTCCGCCGTGTTAAAGTCATCATCCATGGCTGCTACAAAACGCTCTTTGTACGTCTTCAACTCTGCCAGCCTGGCCGTCGTCTCCGTCTCCGGCTGTTCTTTTGTCTGCGGCAGTCTGGGCAGCAAGTCGCGCAAGTTGTAAACAACATTGTTCAGGCGCTCCAGGCCGCTTTGTGCCTGTTGCAGCAATTCAGCCGAATAATTGAGCGGGCTGCGGTAATGAGCGGACAGCATAAAAAAGCGGACAGCCAGTGGATCAACTGTTTTACGGATATCCCTCACCGTGAGAAAGTTGCCCAGCGATTTGGACATTTTCTGCTGGTCTATATTCAGGTAGCCGACATGCATCCAATATTTTACAAAAGGCTTCCCCGTGGCACCTTCACTTTGTACTTTTTCATTTTCATGGTGCGGAAAAATCAAGTCCGGCCCGCCGCCGTGAATATCAAATGTTTCGCCCAGGTATTTCATGGACATGGCGGAACATTCTATATGCCAGCCCGGCCTCCCCGGCCCCCACGGGCTGTCCCAGGCAGGTTCCCCCGGTTTTTGTTTCTTCCAGAGAGCAAAATCCAGCGGGTGTTTCTTGCGCTCATCCACTTCCACCCGGGCACCGGCCTCCAGCTCCTCCAGGGGCTGGCGGGAAAGCATGCCGTAAGTGCCGGCAGCCGGCGTGTGAAAATAAACATCCCCGCCTGCATTATATGCCAATCCTTTGTCTACCAGCTCCTTGATGAGGGCGATAATTTCCGGTATATGTTCCGTCGCCCTGGGATGCACATCGGCCGGTTCCACCCCGAGCGCCGTTTCATCCTCAAAATATGCCCGGATATACTTTTCCGCCACCGCGCCGACACTGTCGCCCAACTCATTCGCCTTTGCTATCATTTTATCATCAATGTCGGTAAAATTTTGCACAAAAGTAACATCATAACCGCGCCAGCGCAGGTAACGGCGGACAACATCAAAAACAATAAAGACACGGGCATTTCCGATGTGAAAATAGTCGTAAACGGTGGGGCCGCAGGCATAAACGCCCACTTTGTTGCCGTTGACAGGCACAAAAGGCTCTTTTGTGCGTGTCATAGTGTTATACACACGAATACTCACTTGGCTTTTCCCTCCTTCAGGCACTTTTCCTGTTGGACACGCAATTCGTCAATTTGGTTTTGCAGGCAGCGCAACATTTCCGCCACCGGGTCCGGCAGATCGATATGGTTTAAATCAACGGAAGGAACCCGTGTCCCCCGATGCATAACAACCCGACCCGGTACACCGACCACCGTGGTATAAGACGGCACATCTTTCAGCACAACGGAGCCTGCACCGATTTTGGCGTGGTCGCCTATCACAATGGGCCCCAGGATTTTGGCGCCGGCACCTACAACAACATTGTTGCCAATGGTGGGATGGCGCTTGCCCTTTTCTTTTCCTGTTCCGCCCAGAGTTACTCCCTGGTAAAGCGTGACATTGTCCCCGATTTCCGCCGTTTCCCCGATCACCACCCCCATGCCATGGTCAATAAAAAAACCTCTGCCGATTTTAGCTCCGGGGTGGATTTCAATGCCGGTAAAAAAGCGGCTGATCTGGGAGAGAAGCCTGGCCAGAAGGAAAAAACGCCGTTTATAAAAGGCGTGGGCCAGGCGGTGCGCCCACAGGGCATGCAGTCCCGGGTAGCACAAAATGGCTTCCAGCACACTTTTGGCAGCCGGATCACGCTCAAAAATTACTTGCAGATCCTCTTTTAATCTTTTCAGCATTATCTCTCCCTCGCTCAAAAAAATAACCGCCTCACTGCAGAGACGGCTTTCCCGCGGTTCCACTCTGTTTGGGCCGTAAGGCCCCCCTCGTTCCGGTAACGGCAGTGCCGTACCTGCCTACTAGCGCTTTTCGGCAGGTAAACTCCGGGGCGCACTTCAGGCAAGGCTGATCCGAAAACTTCTTGCAGCCGTGGAAGTTTCTCTCTGGCGGCAGCACAAGCCTTACTCTTCCCCTTCATCGGGTTTTCATATGGATTTACTACATATTATAGAAAGCACGCGTAAGTGTGTCAACATTCCTTTAATAGCAGAAGCTGCTAAACTGCAGGCACCGGGAGACTGGGCATACTGTTCGGAAGGCACCGGTGTGCATATAGCCGTACCCCGCGCCGCTTCATAACAACCAACAGCAAGTCCGCCGCCCCGAAGATGTTTCTTCTTATCGCTGCATCTGTCGCAGGACGGACAGGGTGCGTGAGCGTACCACACGCGGACCTAAAAGCGTCAGCAGCACATTTAGATCGGGTCCTTGCGAGCGGCCGCTGACGGCAATGCGCACCGCCATAAACAAAGCTTTCCCTTTTACTCCCTGCTCTTTGCCAATCTCCTTCAGTACCCGGCGTACTGTCTCGCTGTCCCAGCCCGTGTAGGCAGCCGCCTTTTGGGCGAGAGCGTTGATAACTGCAGGTGATGTATCCAGGGCAAGCACATTCCCCGCCACCTCATCCGCCGGGTCCAGTTCCACCGTCTCACCGAAATAAACCTGCAACAATTCCGGAGCCTGGGCTGCATATTCCATTTTTTCCTGTACAGAAGCCACCGCCTGCTCAAGCCACAGCAGCTCATCTCCCACCGGTTCCGTCTCCAGCAGCCCGGCGGCAAGCAGGTGCGGGATACAAAGCTGCGTCAGCTCCGCCACTGGAGTTTGTTTAATATAGTAGGCATTCATCCAGTTGAGCTTTTCCAGGTTAAAAACAGCCGGGCTCTTGGCCACACGTTCCAGGGAAAACAATTCTGTCAGTTCCGCAAGGGAATAAATTTCCCGCTCCCCTTCCGGAGACCAGCCCAGCAGCGCAAGAAAATTGACCAGAGCCTGTGGCAGATAACCTTGTTCCCGGTACTGCAGGACGGAGGTTGCACCGTGACGCTTGCTCATTTTAGTGCGGTCTTCCCCCAAAATGAGGGACACATGGGCAAACTGCGGCGGCGTAAAGCCAAGGGCCTCATAGATCAGCAACTGGCGGGGAGTATTGGAAAGGTGTTCCTCGCCGCGGATAACGTGCGTAATACCCATCAGTACATCATCGAGGACAACGGCAAAATTGTAAGTAGGATACCCGTCGGATTTGACAATAATAAAATCACCAATACCGTTGCTGTCAAATTCCACGCGGCCGCGAATCAAGTCTTCTACCACCAGCACCCTGTTCTCCGGCACACGAAAGCGGATGACGGGCTTGCGCCCGGCAGCGCAATAAGCTTCCCGCTCTTTTTGTGACAAATTACGGCACCTGCCCAGGTAACGGGGCAGTTCCCCCCGGGCCAGCAGTTCCTGACGTTCGGCTTCCAGTTCCTCTTCGCTACAATAGCATTCATAAGCCTGCCCGCTTTGCAAAAGCTGCTCCACATAAGGACGATAAAGGTGCAACCGTTCCTGCTGCCGGTAGGGGCCGTTGGGGCCGCCCACCGCAATGCCTTCATCCCAGTCGAGTCCCAGCCAGCGCAGAGCGGCAAGAATCTTTTCTTCCGATTCACGGCTGGAACGTTCCAAATCAGTATCTTCTATACGAACAAGCACGGTCCCCCCCATGTTCCTGGCAAACAACCAGTTAAAAAGGGCTGAACGGGCACCGCCAATATGTAAAGGCCCTGTGGGACTCGGGGCATAACGTACTTTTACTTTGGCCATCTTTTCACCTTCCGTCTCATAACTTTCCCTATTATACCATCTCACCGGCCGAGACACAACAAACACCGTAGTTTCCTTTTCCCTACCATGTTATAATAAGGAAAAAGCCGATTTAGCTTGCAGGAGGACAGCGCATGCATAACTTTTTCAATTTTTACAGGCATGGCTTTATCAGGGTAGCGGCAGCCGTCCCGCAAGTCCGGGTGGCGGACCCGGCTTCCAATGCGGCGGAAATTCTGCAGCTGGCACGCCGGGCTGCAGCGGAACATGCCATTTTGGCCGTTTTCCCCGGTTTGCATCTTTCCGCCGGCAGCAACGAAGACTTATTCCACCAGCAGGCACTGCTGGAAGCCACAGTTGCCGCCACAACAGAGATAATGCGGGAGACAGCCGGGCTGAATACTGTTTTTGTTTTGGGAGCACCGCTTGTCGTTGATTCTTTCCTGTTTAACTGTGCTTTAATCCTCCAGCACGGGCAGTTGCTTGGCATTGTGCCCCAGACTTACCTGCCTTCAAGCAGGACAAGGCAGTTTCGCCCGTCGGCGGCAATAAACAGAGCTGCCGTTGATTTTTGCGGCCAGCGCAATATCCCTTTCGGTACTGATTTGCTTTTCACGGCGAAAAATATTCCCCATTTTACTTTTGCCATTGAGCTGGGGGAAGACTTGTTTGTGCCCGTTCCCCCGTCCGCTTCCGCCGCACTGGCCGGGGCAACCGTACTCGTCAACCCGGCTGCCTCCCCGGCCTCTGCAGGCAGTGCCGACTGCAGGCGGACAATTATTGCCGCCCATGCGACACGCTGCCTGGCCGCTTATCTTTATGTCTCCGCAGGTTACGGCGAATCAACAACTGATTTTACCTGGGACGGGCATGCCCTGATTTATGAAAGCAGCGAGTTGCTGGCGGAGACAGAGCGTTTCCACCAGCATTCCCGGCTGCTATGTGCCGAAATTGATCTGGAGCGGCTGGCACAGGAAAGGCTGCATTGCCATACCTTTGCGGAAAACGCCCGCCTGCAGGCGGCAGCGGGACGTTTCCGGCAGGTGGAATTTACGGTCCGGCTGCCGGAAACACAGTTGTTACTGTCGCGCACAATTCCACGCTTCCCTTATATTCCCGCCGCTCCGGATAAACGTCAAGAGCATTTCCGGGATATATACAATATGCAAATTCAGGGCCTCACCCAGCGCCTCCGGGCTTCCGGCCGGGAAAAAGTCGTACTCGGTGTCTCGGGCGGTCTTGATTCTGCCCAGGCGCTTGTGATTGCCGCCAAAGCCATGGATCACTTGGGGCTGCCCCGGGAGCATGTGCGCGCTTACACCATGCCCGGTTTTGCCACTTCTGACAAGACGAGAAAAAATGCCTGGAGATTAGTTAAAGCGCTGGGCGTTTTTGGTGAAGAAATTGATATCCGCCCGGCCAGCAGCCAGCTGCTGGTTGACATCGGTCACCCGGCCGGTCGCGGTGAAGCTGTCTACGATGTTACTTTTGAAAACGTTCAGGCCGGCCAGCGCACGGCCACGCTTTTCCGGCTGGCCAACCTGCATGGCGGGCTTGTCCTGGGCACCGGCGACATGAGCGAACTGGCTTTGGGCTGGACAACATACGGCGTGGGCGACCATATGTCCCACTATAACGTAAATGCAGGCATCCCCAAAACACTGCTTCAGCAGCTTTTGCGCTGGGAAGCGGACACAGGGGCGGCAGGCAAATCTGCCGCACAAGTGCTTTTGGACATCCTGGATACAGACATCAGCCCTGAACTGATCCCCGGCCGGGTGGACGGCAGCGAGCCGGCCCAGCTGACGGAAGAAATCATCGGGCCGTATGAACTGCATGATTTTTTCCTTTATTATACCAGTCTTTTCGGTTTCAGACCGAGTAAAGTGGCTTATCTTGCCTACACTGCCTGGCATGACAAAAGCAGTGGCAGCTGGCACGGTCTGCCGGAGGAGAAACGCCGTCATTACACGCTTAACCAAATAAAGCACTGGCTGAAAGTTTTTCTCAGGCGTTTCTATGCCGTCAGCCAGTTTAAACGCTCCGCTGCTCCCGACGGTCCCATGGTCGGCCCCGGCAGCCTTTCCCCGCGCAGCGGCTGGCGTGCCCCCAGTGACGCCTCCGCAGCCCCCTGGATGGTTGAAGTGGAACGCATCCCCGATTCACCGGAAGCAGATTAAAACTGCCAACTCCCGCCGACGGCATGATAGTGGCATTTTCCTGCAAGCAGGACTGCTTTTTCCCTGCGGCCGGAAACGTCAACTTGCAGACGGGAAAGGGCTGTAACGAAACGGGCATTGCGTTACAGCCCTTTTTTGTTTATCCCGGGTTTGCTTCGCCCCAGCCCCGCAAGGAAAACAGCGGCCAAAGCGGCGATGCCTTCGCCGCGGCCGGCAAAACCCAGACCTTCGGTGGTGGTTGCTTTAATACTGATTGAGCTTACCGGTACGTCAAGGGCAAGCGCAATATTTTGGCGCATTGCTTCAATATAAGGAGCAAGTTTGGGCTGCTGGGCAATAATAACGGCATCTAAATTACTGAGCCGATAGCCTTTCTCCGCGCACAGACCGGCCACATGCTGCAGCAATTTCAGGCTTGATATATTCTTGTAGCGGGGATCGGTATCGGGGAAATGCCTGCCAATATCGCCCAAGGCCAGTGCGCCCAGCATGGCATCCATAATGGCATGGACCAGCACATCGGCATCGGAATGACCGAGCAAACCCAGAGTATGCGGGATGTCAACCCCGCCCAGAATTAACTTCCTGCCTGCCACCAGCCGGTGAACATCATACCCGTTGCCAACACGCATTGCCTGTTTCCTCCCCAGGAGCGCCTCCGCCAGCGCCAGGTCATCCGCCGTGGTGATTTTCAGATTACTGTAGTCCGCAAGGACAACAGTTACCGGGTATCCACACAACTCAAGCAGGGTAGCATCGTCCGTCACCTGCAATTTTTGTTTTTGGCCATGGCGGTAGGCCTCCTCCAGCCAGTCCCTGCGGAAAGCCTGCGGGGTTTGCACAGCCCATAGGCGCGACCGGTCGGGCGTAGCCACAACCGTACCACTTGTGTCTACCGTTTTGATAGTATCTTTAACCGGAACTGCGGCCACGGCGGCACCGCTTTTACGCGCCTCCGCCAGGCACCTTTGCAGCAGCGACGGTGCGACCAGCGGCCGTGCACCGTCATGAATGCACACATAGTCAATTTCTCTGTGCAAGCGGCTTAGGCCGTTGGCAACTGAATCCTGACGTTCCCTGCCTCCTGTAACTATTGTAATTTTTTCTTCCGGAAACCAGGGCAAAAGAACATCCCGGCGAAATATTTCCTCTTCGCCGGGAGCAACGACGACAATTATCTGGTCAAAGACGGCAGCAGCAAAACAGGCTTCAATGGTATGGGCAATAACAGGGCGGCCTGCAAGCCGCAGATACACTTTGTTTATTTTTGCCTGCGTTCTGCTGCCCCGTCCGGCTGCAGGAATAATAACGGCATTAGTCATGAACGAACTCCCGATAATTTTTCCACATTTTTCGGTTTGGCAAAAATCATACGCCCAGCTGCTGTTTGAAGCACACTGGTGACGACAACATCAATTGTTTCACCGATAAAACGCCTGCCGACTTCAACGCCAACCATTGTTCCGTCATCCAGGTAGGCTACGCCTTGTCCGACCTCCTTGCCGTCTTTAATAATCTGGGCTGGCATTTCTTCACCCGGCAAAACAACTGGTTTGATGGCGTTGGCCAATTCATTGATGTTCAGGACAGGTACGCCTTGCAATTCACACACTTTATTCAGGTTGTAATCATTGGTAATTATTTTCCCCTTTAAGGTTTTCGCCAGTTTTATCAGTTTACTGTCCACCTCGGGGATATCATCAAAATCTTGTTCCACGATTTGGACAGGCAAATGAGATTCTTTTTGAAATCTATTTAAGATGTCCAGTCCGCGCCGGCCGCGGTTCCTTTTTAGCGTATCCGACGAATCGGCAATATGACGCAATTCTTCCAGGACAAAGCCGGGGACAACAATCACGCCTTCAAGAAAGCCGGTAGCGGCAATTTCAACAATCCGTCCGTCAATAATAACGCTGGTATCGAGAATTTTAGCCGACCGGGCCCCGCTTTTGTCCGCCCTGGCTTGACGCGTAAACAGATTGGTTAAAAAAGTCATTTCCTCTTTTCTGTTGAGCATTAAGTTGGTCCCCAAATACCCCGTAAACAATGTTACCAAGACGGTAAGGTAGTTGCCTATCAACGGGATGCGATGAAGTGCCAAGCCCAAGAGAGAACCTACAAGCAGGCCGATTACCAGGCCTGTTACACCGACTGCAATATCCTGGGTTGGTACGGATTTTAGAGTTGTTTCAATCCAGTTATTTACATGGCGTGCCGATTTAATCAGCACCGGGCTGATAAGATAAGAAATAAGGCCGCAAACGGATCCGCCGAAAATAGAAACGCCAATCGAGGTTGCCACCGTTTCTTCCAATCCGGCGAAAGTGGAGATGGTGCCAATGCCGGTACTTGCCAGCTGGTAACCAAGGGCGAAGCCGCAAATAAGTAAAAAAATCCGGAAAATGCGTTTTGCCAAATTATACACCCCCTTTCATCATTGAGAGTTGCTTTAAATTATATTTTTTTCCACCTGCAAGGAGATTGATACATCCGTTAACTTGCAACTTGCTTCCGGGCGGAGTTACGCTTTTTCGTTTTTTTTATATAGCAAGAAAGGCATCATTTATTATGATGCCACAAATAAAAAAGATTAACCGCTAAAGAAACGATCAATGATATTGTCCACGTCTTCAGGCGTGGTTTCCTGAGCAAGAACCAATTCGGAAACCAGGATTTGCCGCGCACTTTCAAGCATTTTGCGCTCCCCGGTGGAAAGACCTTTTTCTTTGTCCCGGTACATGAGGTTGCGTACAACTTCAGCCACCTGAAAAATATCACCGCTTTTAATTTTATCAAGATTTGCTCTATAACGGCGGTTCCAGTTGGAGGACATTTTGCTGTGATTTGCTTTTAAGATGGCAAAAACACGCTGTACACCGTCGCGGTCAATAACCTCACGCAACCCTATCTGTTCGACATTGTCCAGGGGAATCATCACTTTCATGTCCCCGATTGGGATATTCATAATATAATATTTCTTACGCTCGCCCAGGATTTCTTTTTCCTCGATTGCTTCAATGATACCGGCTCCGTGCATGGGATATACAACTTTATCGCCTACATTAAACCCCATCGACAACCCTCCTAGGTCACGTATATGATTCTACCATAACCCCGCTATTTTGTCAAATAGCGTATTTTATCACAGTTATTAACTACTGTCAACACCGGAGTGCAAAAAGGGTAGTGTCAACTTTTTGTAGGACATTTTACTCTAATCATCCTTTTGGATTAACAACTAGAGAGTATTACTCCCGTTTTGAAGCCCTCTTAACCAATTAAACCCAGGAACCACTTTGCCTT
>JAAYLG010000119.1 GCA_012522075.1 Bacillota bacterium | reverse complement strand
TCTTTATCAGCGACTTCCGCAAAACGGGCGCCATTGACCGTTCCGTCCTCTTTATCAACCTGGCGGACGACCCGGCCATTGAAAGGATCGCCACGTCGCGCATGGCGCTGACGGCGGCGGAATACCTGGCTTATGACAAGGGAATGCACGTCCTGGTCATCCTCACCGATATGACCAACTATGCCGAGGCGCTGCGGGAAATCTCCGCCGCCCGCAAGGAAGTCCCCGGCCGGCGCGGCTATCCCGGATACCTTTATACCGACCTGGCCACCATTTATGAACGGGCAGGACGAATTCGCGGCCAGGAGGGATCCATCACCCAGATCCCCATTCTCACCATGCCGGAAGATGACAAAACCCACCCCATTCCCGACCTGACAGGCTATATCACGGAAGGGCAGATCATGCTGGACAGGTCGCTCCACCGCAAGGGGATTTACCCGCCGGTGGACGTGCTGCCGTCCCTTTCCCGGCTGAAAGACAAGGGGATCGGCAAAGATAAAACCCGGGAAGACCATGCTGACGTCCTGAACCAGCTGTATGCCGCCTACGCCCGGGGCAAAGAGGCCAAGGAATTGGCCGCCATTTTGGGTGAGGCCGCCCTGACGGATATAGACAAGCTTTTTGCCGCTTTTGCCGATGAATTTGAAAATCGATTTGTCAACCAGGGAGAATACGAGGACCGCTCCATTGAAACTACCCTGAACCTGGGCTGGGAGCTGATGGCCATGCTGCCGCGGGCGGAACTGAAGCGCATCCGGGATGAATACCTGGACAAATACCTGCCCGTCAAGGGGGAATAAGGGATGGAGATTCGTGTCAATCCCACCCGGATGGAATACAACCGCCTCAAGGGCCGCCTGAAAATGGCCGAGCGCGGGCATAAGCTGTTGAAAGACAAGCGGGACGAACTGATGCGCAAGTTCCTGGAACTAATTAAAGAAAACAAGAAAGTGCGCCAAGAGGTGGAAGCCGCCCTCTCCCGCTCTTTCGCCAACTTCCTTTTGGCCAGTGCGGTAATGAGTTCCGCCGCCATGGAAGAAGCGGTCATGTATCCCAAGGCGGCTGTCAAGGTGGACGTCAAAACGCAGAATATTATGAGCGTCCGTGTTCCCCGCATTTCCGTAGTTGACGCCGGGGAAAAGACGGAGGACGCCACGCCGTACGGCTTTGCCGATACATCCGCCGAACTGGATTCTTCCCTGGCCGAACTGGCAGGCATTCTGCCGCAGCTTATCCGCCTGGCGGAGCTGGAGAAAGCGGTTGCCTTGCTGGCCGATGAAATTGACAAAACTCGCCGTCGTGTCAACGCCCTTGAGCATATCATGATACCCCGGCTGCAGGAAACCATTAAATATATCAGCATGAAGCTGGACGAAAATGAACGCGGCGCCCTGACGCGCCTGATGAAAATCAAAGATCTTGTCCGCGGCGATGAGACCGCCTAAAAACGGGACAAAAGGAGTTCCTTTTGTCCTTTTTTTTACCGCACCCAAATCTACCGGCTCTTTTTTACTGTCAAAAAATAGTGTATAATATGAAAGGCTGCCCGCTGCAACAGCGAAAATAGTGATGCCTGTTGGCTATTTTCGCAAGGCAATCACGGTGGTAAGCCAAGAGCGGCGGGCAGGAAAGCAAGACAAGAGCACGCACTGTCTTTGACTGATTGGAGGAAATAAAATGCCAAAACTGCCTGATTATATCGGCCCGGTAGCCTTTGGGTTGAAAATGGGCGTGATCCTGCCGGGGACAGACCTGATAGGGGAAATCACGGCTGTCCTGAAAAAGGCGGCCGACGATGAACTACTATCTGCCTGCGATGTTGTCTGTGTGACGGAGTCGGTGGTGGCACGCTCCCAGAACAATTATGTGACCATCGACAGGGTGGCGGAGGAGATCAAAAGCAAATTGCAGCTTGCCGGTGCCGCCCGCATAGGCGTTGTCTTTCCCATTCTCAGCCGCAACCGTTTTGCGCTGATTCTGAAAGCCATTTCCCGGGCGGCGGAGGGGGGAGAAGTCATTGTCCAGCTGTCTTTCCCCTGTGATGAGGTGGGAAATCCGGTTGTGGCTCCCGAGGCGCTGGAAAAGCTGCCGTGCAACGACGGCACTGTTGCTTACGAAAAACTGGACCCCGCCTGCTGCGTCCACCCTGTCACGCGGGTCAACTACCTGGATCTGTATAGAAATATCATTGCCAACGAAGGGGCCAAAGCCACCTTGTTTCTTGGCAACGACCCGCAGGCGGTGCTGGCCTGCCGTCCGGACGGCGTAATTGCGGCTGATATCCACGGCAGGGAAAAAACGCGGGCCAAACTGGCCGCGGCCGGAGCGCAAAAAGTCATTACCTTGCAGGAACTTTGCAGTACAGGTGAAGCGGCCAGCGAATGGGGGCTTTTGGGCAGCAACATGTCTGCCAATGACCGGCTGAAGCTGGCACCCCGCAATGCCGGCGCCTTTGCCAAAAAACTGCAGGCGGAGCTTGCCCGCGCCACAGGCCTCACACTGGAAGTGCTTGTCTATGGTGACGGGGCGTACAAAGACCCGAGCACCGGTATTTATGAACTGGCGGATCCCATGCCCGTGTTTGGTATGACGGACGGTATCTGCGGCCGTTACCGCATGGGTGTGAAATATAAATATCTTGCCGATATCTGCCACGCTGAAGGCAAAACGGCGGCTGAAATTGAAGCCATGCTCTCCGCCCAACGCCGTGAAAAATTCGGCGAAAACGATCTGCTCATGGAGGGCACCACGCCGCGCCGGCTGGAAGATGTCATTGCCAGCCTGGCCGACCTTGTCAGCGGTTCTGCCGACGCGGGCACTCCAGTGGTGGTGGTGAAAGGAATTTTGTAGTGTAAGCATTTTTCAAGACAAGTTCTATTTTAAAACCGGGGGAACAAAGGAGATTTCAGAAGAAGGGGTGTTCAGATGTCATACCTGGAAAGAGTCTGTGAAACTGTCAGGGCAAGAAACCCGCAGGAAAGTGAATTTTTACAGGCTGTGGAAGAAGTGATTTTCAGCCTGGGTCCTGCCTTGGCTAAAAATCCTGAATACGAAGAAGCGGGTATCCTGGAGCGGCTGGTGGAACCGGAAAGACAGATCATTTTCCGTGTACCCTGGGTGGATGACCGGGGTAAAGTCCAGGTCAACCGCGGCTACCGTATTCAGTTTAACAGTGCCATCGGGCCCTACAAAGGCGGTATCCGTTTCCACCCGTCGGTTAACTTGAGCATTGTTAAATTTCTCGGTTTCAGCCAGGTCTTTAAAAATGCCCTCACCGGCCTGCCCCTGGGCGGCGGCAAGGGCGGCGCCGATTTTGACCCCAAAGGCAAAAGCGACATGGAAGTAATGCGTTTTTGCCAGAGTTTCATGAACGAGCTCTACCGCCATATCGGTGCCGACATTGACGTCCCCGCCGGGGATATTGGCGTGGGAGCAAGGGAAGTGGGCTATCTTTTCGGACAGTATAAAAAACTGGCCAATGAGTTTACCGGGGTCCTGACGGGGAAAGGACTGGCCTACGGCGGTTCGCTGGTGCGGAAGGAAGCCACCGGTTACGGACTTATCTATTTCGTCAATG
The DNA here is from genome assembly GCA_012522075.1 of Bacillota bacterium. Lineage (GTDB taxonomy): Bacteria > Bacillota > Dethiobacteria > Dethiobacterales > Dethiobacteraceae > DUUE01. The sequence continues at coordinate 10,958 of JAAYLG010000119.1, read as the reverse complement.
AAATGTTAAAAGCCCATGGCCGTTCCTTTGACGGGGCAAAAGTGGTGATTTCCGGCTCCGGCAACGTTGCCATTTACGCGGCGGAAAAAGCCATGCAAATGGGGGCCACAGTGGTGGCCATGTCCGACTCCAACGGTTATATTTATGATGAAGACGGCATTAAACTCGATACCATAAAAGAGATTAAGGAAGTAAAGCGGGCGCGCATTTACACTTACACGGAAACCCACCCCTCCGCCCGTTACGTGGAAGGCCCAAGCGGCATCTGGCATGTCCCCTGTCACATTGCCCTGCCTTGTGCCACCCAAAACGAGCTGGATGCGGAAGGAGCCAAGGCACTGCTGAAAAACGGCTGCTTTGCGGTGGGTGAAGGCGCCAACATGCCCGCCACCGGTGAAGCCATTAAATTGCTCACGGAAAACGGCGTGCTTTTCGCCCCCGGGAAAGCGGCCAATGCAGGCGGGGTGGCCACCTCCGGCCTGGAAATGACACAAAACAGTATGCGCCTGCCCTGGGATTTTGCAGAAGTGGATGCTAGGCTTACCGGGATTATGAAAAACATCTACCAAAATTGCGCCGCGGCGGTGGACGAATACGGGCTGAAAAACCTGGTGGAAGCGGCCAACATTGTAGGCTTTATCAAAGTGGCGCAAGCAATGCTGGAACAAGGAGTTGTTTAATTCAAGTCGTTACAAAAGGACGGGGCAAGTGCGCCGGCGTATCCGCCCCGTTTTCTTTACGTGCAAATGACAATGCATGCCAAAGGCGGAAATGTGCGGGAAAAACTTTCCGCAACATTGGACCGGCGGCAGGTTTCCCGTTATAATAAAAATAACGCGGCAATTCTTCCAAGAGAGGAAAGAGGTGTTTTGTGTATGGATTTGCAGGCAGTATTTGATGCCCGTTATTCTGTCCGGCAGTTTGCCGACAAAGCGGTGGAACCGGAAAAAGTGCAAAGCATTCTGGAAGCGGGCAGACTGGCTCCCACCGCCAGGAACTATCAGCCGCAAAAAATCCTGGTGCTGCAACAACCGGAAGGGCTGGAAACCCTGGGCAAAACAGCCCGGCTGTACAATGCACCCCTGGCACTGCTTGTCTGTGCCGATACCAGCCAGTCGTGGAAGCGGCCCTTTGACGGCATGGACAGCGGGCAAATTGATGCCACCATTGTCACTACTTATATGATGCTGGAAGCCACCCGCCTGGGCCTGGGCAGCGTATGGATCTGTCGCTTTGACCCGGCAGTGGTAAAAGAGGACTTTAACCTGCCCGACCACATTGTTCCGGTCAATATTCTGGCTGTGGGCTACAAGGCGGATGGTGCCGAACCGGCCGAGTTCCATTTCAGCCGCAAGCCGCTCTCGGAAACGGTGGCTTATGAAAAACATAACTGGTAAAATTTGCGCAGCCTGCCGCAAGGCGGCTGTTTTTTTTTCCTTTCCCGGCCTGCGGAGGTTTAAAGCGGACGGCAATTGCCAATGATAGTAAATAGAGCGGCGCCGGCCGCCACCTGCCCGGCGCATCGCCGCAGCAAGGGAGGGGACGCACTTGTTAAGATACTGGAAAATAGCCCTGCTTATCTGCCTGGTTGCGGGATCCGCCCTTTTTGCCGCCCGCCGCCTGTCCCGCCAGGCAACGGGCGATGAAATCGCAAACCAGATAGACGTCCTGGCCACCGTGGTGGAACAAACGGGGGCTCAAATTGTGGACGGAGAAATACAGTATTTTGCCGTCCTGGACAACAGTTTCCGGCCTATGGCCAAGCTGGAGCGGTTGCTCCTGCAAGTGGCGGAAGCACTGCAGATCACAACCGGTACAGTGGAAAAAGGCGCAGGAGAAACCTACCGTGTTATTGATCTTACCGGCCGGTCGCAGGAAGGCTATAACACCCATATTGTGGTTCAGAGCAACCCGGGGGACAAAGAGGCCGGCATCCCGCCCCAGACATATCTTTTAGTGGTGGTCAGCGACGCATCGCCCGCAGTCTTAAAAGCCGCCTCCGCCGGTTTTGCCGGCCGGCTGAAAACTTGCGCGGCAAACGGTCAGCTCAGCTGCTATCTGACCGGCTATCTGTCCGGGAAGAGAAGCAACAATGAAATGGCACGCCTGGCACGGGCCGCCCTCCAGGCTGTAGAAGCAGAACCGGTGGAAGAATTTTCCCTGGAGGAACTTGTCAGTTACACCGCCTACACTCCCAGGCTTTCCGCCGCTGTCACGGAAGGGGGAGCCCCTTTTAATGTCAATCTTGCCGTCCACTATGACAATTTTCTGGAGAAAACAGTAGTCTGGGCGGGCTTTCCCCTCATACACGATCCATATTAATTTCATATAAAAAACGGCTGCGGCAGCAGAGAGGGGGTCAGGCTATGTGAGTGGCATTATTACTGTGGAAGGCGGTACCCCGCTTTTTGGCCGTGTCCGCGTCGAGGCGGCAAAAAATGCCTGCCTGCCCATTATGGCGGCGGCGCTTTTATGCGAAGGGCAGGTAACTCTGAGCGAAATTCCTGCCCTGGAAGATGTCTATACCATGAGCAGCGTCTTAACTGCGCTGGGTGCCCGTACCGATTATGATGCAAAAGCGAAAAAACTATCCGTGGATTCTACAGCCGTCCGGCGTACGGAGGCGCCTTATGAGCTCGTCCGGAAAATGCGGGCTTCTTTTCTTGTTATCGGCCCGCTACTGGCCAGAATGGGACGGGCTCGTGTTTCACTTCCGGGTGGCTGTGCCATCGGCATCCGGCCCATTGACCTGCATTTAAAAGGGCTGAAAGCTTTGGGGGCCGAAGTGATGATTGGCCACGGCTTTATTGAAACAACGGCGGACAAGCTGCGTGGGGAAAAAGTTTACCTGGACTTTCCCAGTGTAGGGGCAACGGAAAACATTATGATGGCAGCCACCCTGGCCGAGGGGACTACGGTCATTGAAAACGCGGCGGAAGAGCCGGAAGTAGTGGATCTGGCAAACTTTATTAATGCCATGGGCGGGAGAATTACCGGCGCCGGGACAGACACCATCCGTATCCAGGGAGTCACTTCCCTCTCGTGTGTTGACTACTGCGTCATCCCCGACCGCATTGAAGCAGGTACTTTTATGGTGGCAGCAGCCATCACCGGCGGTGCGGTCACAGTGGAAAATGTCATCCCTGCCCACCTTACATCGCTTATTGCCAAGCTGCAGGAGGCAGGCTGCCGGGTGGAAGAAGCGGAAGGCCTTATTCATATTTCCAGGGAAGGCCCGCTGCGGGCCGTTGACGTTAAAACTTTGCCGTATCCCGGTTTTCCTACGGACATGCAGTCTCCCATCATGGCCATGCTGGCCTGTGCCAGGGGGACTTCGGTAATTACGGAAACAGTTTTTGAAAACCGTTTCATGCACGTGGACGAACTTCGCCGCATGGGCGCCCGGATTAAAATTGAAGGCCACAGTGCCATCGTTACAGGCCGGGAAAAGCTTTGCGGCGCCCCGGTCAAAGCCACGGACCTGAGGGCGGGAGCGGCACTGGTTTTGGCAGGGCTGGCCGCCGACGGGCGAACGGAAGTAAGTGAACTCCATCATCTTGATCGCGGCTACTGGCATTTTAGCGAAAAACTGGCCGCCTTGGGGGCAAAAATTAAACGAACCGGGTAACCGGCAACGGTACCCGGTTTTTGCGTGCCATAGCCGGCCGTTCTAGACAAGCCTTCCACCGCATATAATTACGTAACCTCTGCCAAGGGAGAGCTTGTCTGTGAAGCGCCTGCTGGTCATTTTCCTTTTACTGATACTTTTCCTGGTGATCGGCCTGCCGTCTCTTTTAGTCCGCGGCTGCAGGCAGGAAAAGGAAAGCGCCGCCCTGCCACCCCCCACAGTGGATTTTATTCCCATTGTTTCTCCGGTGGGGGAGGTGCTGCTGACGGTATATCTACCCGAGAAGGAACGGGTAATGACACTGAGCCTTGAGGAATACCTGGTGGGCGTCGTGTGTGCGGAAATGCCGGCCGCCTTTGCTCCGGAAGCACTGAAGGCGCAGGCGGTCAGTGCCCGCACTTATACCGTCAACCAACTGCGGGCCTTCGGTGGCGGCGGTTGTGACCGCCACCCCGCCGCCGATGTCTGTACCGATTCCACTCACTGCCAGGCCTGGCTTGGCTACGAAGAAGCGCTGGCCGCCTGGCCTGCCGAAGAAGCGGTGGATAACCTGAACAAAATCCGCGCCGCCGTGGCGGCAACGGCCGGCGAAGTGGTAACTTACGGGGGAGAGCTGATTGATGCTGTGTTTCATTCCCATTGCGGCGGGCATACGGAAAACAGCGAAGATGCCTGGAGCACTGTCGTCCCCTATTTACGCGGTGTCCCCTGCCCCTACTGCGCCGGGACGCGCTGGTCGGAAACTGTCCATGAATTTACAGGTGCTCAGTTTGCCCAAGCCGTGGCCGCGTATGTGGCGGCTGTCCCCGTCTCAGCCGCGGGACGGCCGCTCCTGGGCGGTGCGGAACGGACGTCCACCGGGCGCCTGAAAAGTGTCACCATCGCGGGCGAAACTGTTACCGGCCGCGATTTGCGTGCCGCCCTGAACCTTCCTTCCACCAATGTAACCTGGGAAGTGACGGGTGACAAAGTAGTCTTTACCGTCAAAGGCCACGGCCACGGCGTAGGCCTCTGCCAGTATGGCGCCAACGGCATGGCCGCACAGGGAAAAACTTACCGGGAGATCCTGGAATACTATTACACCGGTGTCGAGGTCAGCCTGCTCCCTTCCACCTAAGCGCATAAGGAGGAAAAAATTGGACATACTACCGGCAAGAGGTGATGTCCAGATGAAAAAAATGTTTGCCCCGCTTGCCCCGCTGAAGCGCGTCCGGCCGGTGCGCAAATACCTTGTGGCCGTGCTTTGGCTCACGGCTGTTGTTCTGGTGCTGACCTTTGCCGTTTGGCGCGGCCTGTTGCCCAACCCGCTGCAGTATCTCCCCGGAGCTGCAACTCTGTCGCCGGAGACGGCGGAAAGTACAAAAGATGCGGAAGCGGCCCCCCTGTTGCCGGGAGATGCGGATGTCCCGGCGGCTGAGAACAATGCGGAAAATGAGATTACGCAAGGCTTGACGCTGCCCGACGCTCCCATGAGCTGGCCCCTGGAAGGCACAGTCCTTGCCGGCCATCATGCCGTTTACCGCATCGGCAATGTGCTGCGGGCCCATACGGGCATAGACATTGAAGCGGACAGGGGAGCGGAGGTCGGAGCCGCCTGGCCCGGCATAGTGGACAAGGTCGACAAGGACCCTCGCCTGGGCTGGGTTGTGGAAATCCGCCACGGCGGCGACTACCTGACACAATACGGCAACCTGGAAGAGCCCGCCCTTGCCGTAGGTGATGCGATCGGCCAGGGCGAGGTGGTGGGCCGCGTGGGTGCAAGCGCCAAACTTGATGCCGCCACCGGGTATTTTCTCCATTTTGCCGTCTACCGCGGTGCAGAACCTTTGGACCCGGTGCAGGTGATCTCCCCCCGGTAGTATTGAACTGCAGAAAACAGCGGACACCAACGTTCCGCTGTTTTTTCTTCGAACAGCCCTGTACCGCTCCAAGCAACCACACTCTCTCCCCAAGCTGCCTAAAAAAGGGAGTTTTTATCCGCAGGAGCGCGGCAGAGTTTTCCTGTCATAAATGCCCCCTACTGTCAATATATTTGGTTACAAAGTTAATTTGAAGGGGGCTGCCCAATGCAGGATTACATTGAGCAAAGGGTGCTGGAGATCAGCAATTATATACTGGAAACCGGGGCAACAGTGCGGCAGGTGGCCAAAGTGTTCGGTGTCTCCAAGTCTACTGTACACAAAGATGTTACGGAAAGACTTCCCCATATAAACCGTTTTATCGCCCGTGAAATCAAGGCAATCCTGGAGAAAAACAAGGCGGAAAGACACCTGCGGGGCGGTGAAGCAACGCGGCGTAAATACTTGGAAAGAGAGAAAAAAAGACAGGAGAAAAGGAAAAAGAGCCCAGCCAGCGAAATATAAAGCAGTTTCTTTTTTATTGGACATGCTGTTGAATTGAGGTGAGGCTGGGTGAAGCTCGGGAGTGACATGGGAATTGACTTGGGCACTGCAACAGTCTTGGTGCATTTACGCGGCAAGGGCATTGTGCTGCATGAACCGTCCGTAGTGGCCATAGAGCAGCATTCCGGAAAAATACTGGCAGTGGGAGAAGCGGCACGCAGGATGATTGGCCGCACACCCGGCAATATTATCGCCCTTCGCCCCCTACGGGAGGGAGTGATTGCCGATTTTGACGTAACGGAAGTAATGCTGCGTCATTTTGTCTCCACAGTCAGTGACAAAAGAAGGTTGCTGCGGCCGCGCGTGGTTGTTTGTATCCCGGCCGCCACCACCACGGTGGAACAAAAAGCGGTTATTGAAGCCATTTTACGATCGGGAGCACGGGATGCCTTCCTGATTGAAGAACCGCGGGCGGCCGCCCTGGGAGCGGGCCTGGATATTTTCCGCCCTCTCGGCCATATGGTTATTGATATCGGCGGCGGTACCACCGATGTGGCCGTCATCTCCCTGGGCGAGACGGTGGTGAGGGAAAGTGTCCGTGTAGGCGGGGACAAGCTGGATGAAGCCATCGTCCGCCACATCAAAAGGGCGTTTAACCTGCTGATCGGCGAGCGGACCGCCGAAGAGTTGAAAATAGAAGCGGGAACCGCCTTCCCCGGCAACCGTTTTGTGGAGCGGGAGATTCGCGGCAGGGACATGGTAACCGGCCTGCCCCGGTCCATTGTGGCAAATTCGGATCACGTGCTGGAAGCCATCCAGGAACCGCTGGATGATATTTTGCAGTGTGTCAGGCATGTTTTGGAAGTCACTCCGCCCGAGCTGGCCGGTGATATTATTAAGCACGGCATCGTCCTGACAGGCGGTGGCGCGCAACTGGACGGTATGGATAAGCTGCTTGCCAGGGAGACGGGCGTCAATGTTTACCTGGCTGATGACCCGGTCAGCTGTGTGGCCATCGGGACGGGCAGGGCTTTGGAGCAGTTGGATAAGCTGGAACATACTCTTATTTCCCAGCGACGCCTGGGTACGCAATAAAAGTAAAAAACAGACAGCATGCCGGCCTTGCGGCCGGCATGCTGTGTTTAATCCCCCTCTTTTGTTAACATCAGGGCTGACAGGCGGTTCGTGACACCGTCCCCGGCTAAGCTGCGGTCAAAGTTGAGCAAGTTCTGCAAAAGCCCATGCAAGTCTTCCAGTTCGTCCAAAATGCTGTAATAGTCGGCAATATCCAGCAGTACTGCCTTCACAAGTTTGTTCTTTGCCACAAAAAGAGGTCTGTTTTGCAGCGTATCAAGGTAACGGTTAAGGTGACGCTTCAACTCCTGCACGCTTTTAATGCGAATGGCCATACGCTTACTCCTCCATGCTGACTCCTCTTACTTATTCCACCTTCGACGGCAATTTCCTGCTTTTCTTGCGAGTGGGTTTAAACTTCTTAATCTTTCTTTTTTGCCGTGTCGTTTTGCGCCTGCGGCCGCATTTTCCGGCGGCAAAGGCCTGGCTGCCTGACACATAATGCGGCGGCGGCTGGTAATGCTTATTATGGGAAAGCAATCTTACAGGCAGGAAGGTGACACGGTGGCCGTTTTGACAAAGCGAAGAGTGGGGCTGCTTCTGCTTTTGCTAGCTCTATGCATATTTTTCTGGCTTGGCTCGGTCTGGGTGCGCGTTTATGACCGCCCCCCGGCGGAAGATTTGCCCCCGGCGGACGGGACAATTACCACTGTCCTCATCGTAGGGCTGGACCAGCGGGAAGACGAACCGGCCCGTGCCGATACCATTATTATTTTAAGCATTAATGAGGCAAACGGTGACACCGCTTTAGTCTCCGTCCCGCGCGACTCCCGCGTGGACATACCCGGGCACGGGCAGGATAAAATCAACCATGCCATGCAGTTTGGCGGTATCGCCCTCCTGCGGCAAACTGTAGCGGAGCTTTTAGATGTGCCCCTCAATTACTACCTCTACACCAATTTGGCCGGCTTTGAAAGTATTGTAGATGCGGTGGGCGGTGTAGAAATAAACGTGGAGCGGCCTGTCCCGGTTCCGGGAGGTCCCGCCCTGGAGACCGGGCCAAGGCGGCTTGACGGCAGGGAAGCCCTGGCTTATGTCCGTTTTCGCTCCGATGCGGAAGGAGATTTTGGGCGCATGCGCCGCCAGCGGCAGGTGCTGACCGCCATCGGCAGGCGCCTCACGCAGCCGCAAAGCCTGCTCCGCCTGCCAATTCTGCTTGAGCAATGCGCCCGCCATGTCCGCACCGATCTGACCCCGCTGCAGCTGGCCAAGGTTGGGAGGACAGTGCGTAACCTGGATTTGGAGCAGGTGCCCGCAGTTACGCTGCGCGGTGAGGTGGCCACCATTGACGGCATTTCTTACGTCCTGCTCAATAAAGCATTTCTGCGGGAGACAGTCCGCCGCTACTTGCGCTGGGAAAGCCCGTCCAGCGGCACTTTCCTTGCCATCTGAAATCCCGGGCATACTTCCGCCGCCCTTGGGGCGGCCTTTTTAGTTGTGCGGGAAACCTGCGGCAGGATTTTGCGCCCGACAGCCAAAATTAAAGTAGTAACAATGTTCAAGAAAGGGGTACGGCCTTGTTTCCGGTCCTGGGAAACATCCACGTTCACAGCAGGTATTCGGACGGCTCACAGGAGATAGAAGCAATTGCCCGTGACGCGGCGGCAAGCGGCCTGGATTTTATTATCATCACGGACCACCATACATTGCGCGGCCTGAGCAAAGAAGGCTATCACCATGGGGTGCTTGTCCTCTGCGGCAGTGAAATCAACCACAAAAAACACCACTACCTGGCCCTGGGGATCAAGGAAGAGATTGCACCAAGTGACGACAACCCACAGGCCGTCATTGATGCGGTCAACAGGCAGGGCGGCCTTGGCTTTATTGCCCACCCTTTTGAAAAAGGCTCACCCCTGGCCCTTGGCGGCATCACTTACCCGTGGGAAAACTGGGAAGTGGAAGGTTTTGCCGGCATTGAAGTCTGGAACTGGTGTTCAGCCTGGCGGGACGGGGTGCAGACCGTAGCGAGGGCGCTCTTTTGCGCCTACCTTGACCCGGAAGGGCCTGTCACCGGTCCCTGCCGGGAAGCACTGGCCAAATTTGACGCGCTGACACAAAAAAGGCGGCTGACAGCCATTGCCGGCTCCGATGCCCATGACTGGCATATCCGGCGCGGACCGCTGTTCCGCCGCATTTTTCCCTATACCTATCTTTTCCGCACAGCCACCAACTGCCTGCTTTTGCCCGAACCTTTGTCTCTGGAGTTTTATGTGGCCAAGGAACAGGTTTATTCCGCCCTCCGCCAGGGACGCAATATTATTGTTAACCGGCTGGCGGCGGAACCTGATGGTTTTTATTTTTGCGCCCGCACGGGCGAGACCGTCGCGCTGCCGGGGGAGAGCATCCCCTTTGCGCCCGGAATGCGCCTTGTTGCCGCCTGCCCCAAGCAGCGGCCGCGGGATGTAACGCTGAGGCTGGTGCATAACGGGCGCGTCCTTGTCACCCTGCAACAGAACAGGCTGGATTTTCCCCTTGACGCCCCGGGGACATACAGGCTGGAAGCTTACCTGAAAAAGAAGCCGTGGCTTTTTACCAATCCTGTGTACGTGCTTTGAACTGCCACGAATTGTTGGATTGAAGAGGGATAACTGCCTTTTTGTCGAATTGCATAAGATACTAACACTTTTTGGTATGCCCCGGAGGGAAGGATGGACGATTTCAAAACGGCAAACGGGCGGCCGGCAACTGTACGATCTTTTGGGCAAAGCCTTTTTGCCAAAATAAAAAGCCTGAAACGTTCGCGGCAGGTTCTCCTGGCGGTCCTTTTACTGCTTGTTGTCTTCCTGGCTTACGGCTGCTGGTATTTTTACCGGGTGCTGAGGCCGGAAGATTTGTTTGACAAGCCGCCCCTGCCGCATGACGATGGCGCTGCAAACCCGGTGCCTGCACAAACGGGCGGAGAGAAAGCAGAAGGTGATTTTAGCACCAATATTGTCAGCGTTGTCTTGCTTGGCTTTGACGGCAACAGAGAGCGGGACAGCATCTACAGCATGTACCGGACAGACACCATTAAAATTTTTGCCGTCGATTTTGACAAAAAGACAGTCCGGATTATTGATATTCCCCGCGACAGCTATACGCGCATTGCGGACACGCAAACCTACGATAAAATTAACCACGCCTATTATTACGGCCACCAATACGTCGGGGAAGGTGACAGGCACCTGCAGGGCATTGAGTATACTTTGCGCAGTATCAGCAACCTCCTCGGCGGCATTCCCCTCCAATATTATGTTACTGTCAATATGGACGCCGTGGTGGAGCTGGTAGATTCCATCGGCGGCGTGCGTTTTAATGTTCCATATGATGTATATGACAAGGACGGCGTCCTGCAGCTGAAAAAGGGCGAAACGGTTCTCCACGGCGAACAATACCTGCATTACCTCCGCAACCGGGAAAAGGGCGGGGATGAGGGCAGGATGAAGCGGCAGACCGAACTGCTGCTTGCCACCCTGGATCACCTGCGGGCGGAAGGACTGGTGAAAAATCTCCCCACCCTCTACAATACTTATAAGGACCTGATAGATACCAATCTGACCAACCAGCAGGTTATTTCCCTGCTCCTCTTTGCCGCCCGCCTGGAGCGGGACAGGATTTCCACGTACACTTTAACGGGCAGCGGCCAGTCCAAGGACGGTATTTACTATATGGTGCTGCCGCCCGAGGCCATAGCAGAAGTGCTGCGGGACGTTTACGGCATAGATTTCATGCCCGAGGCGCAGGAGCCGCTGCGTGACACGGTGCCTGCCGTACCCAAGGCTTTTTCTGCCGTTGTTGTTGATCATGATGGCGGCAGGGCCGTCAGCCTTTCCTGGCAGAAAGGTGACAGCCGCAATCGCTCCTTTAAGCTATAC
>JAAYLG010000118.1 GCA_012522075.1 Bacillota bacterium | reverse complement strand
TGTCTAGGATTTTTTCTGTTACCGAAAGGATTTTTGCTTCTACTAAACGAACTACTTCCATGAGGAACCTCTGCCTCCTTCTTGGGGTATTCATTCGTGGTGAATGTGAGGTTCCTCTTCTTTTTTAATATGATTATTCCTTTAAAACCTACAATAACTTTACACTAACATAGTATAATAAGCCGAAAGAGACGGCCGCCCAACCCGGGGCCAGGGTTTTCACTGGCGTCTCCGGAGTAGAAAGCGGCCGGAAGAGAGTGCATCTTCATATTGGCGGCAGAGGTTTTCAATATAGTCAAGATTGACAATGACACGCAACCACTCTTTTGGGATACTGCCATAGCCATAACAAAGGCCGGCCAGACCCCCGGCAAGAGCCGCCACTGTATCAGTGTCATCTCCCAAATTCACCGCCAGAAGGACGCAGTTACGGTAGGAATCGGTATTAAGCAGGCACCAAAGAGCTGCTTCCAGCGAGTGAACAACATAGCCGTTGCTTTTAATTTCTTTTTCAGGCAGTTTAACAAAATCCTTCCGGATAAGACGGTGATAAAAAGCGAGGTCCACCGCAAATTCGTCATGTTTCTTGTAGTAGGCAAAGGCCCGGTCTGTACCTTCCGTGAATGCATCGGCCGTGCTTCTTTTTCGCCAAAGTTCCTCCGCAATGGACAAATAAATGCCGCAGGCGATTTGGCTGCGCTTGTGGGCGTGGGTTAAAGCGGAGACATTGTGAATAATGCCCATGGCTTCCTCATTGAAAACAAAGTCGGGGCCGTAGACGGTATGCAGATAAAAGAGCAGCGGCAGGGTGCGCATCAGCGAACCGTTGCCGTTGTCACTTTCCGCCGTGCCGCCGCAAGCCAGGGGCGGTGTCCCGCCGGCATAGCGGGCAATTGCCGCCCGCGTGGTCCGTCCGATGCCAAACGCTTCCCCGTAGGGGGTATAAGCTCCTTCCGTCATCCACTTCAGGAATTTGTCCATGATATCGGTGTAGTTAAGCCCGTTTTGCAGGCTGTCTATCAGGCAGAGAGTCATGCTGGTATCGTCTGACCAGGTGCCCGCCGGCTGGTTAAAGGTGCCATAGGCTCGCATACCAACTACCGGGTTATCTTTTAACGCTTCCCTGTTGCAGAATTCCACCGGTACGCCAAGTGCATCCGCCACACACAAACCGACTATGGCATCTTTTATCCTCATCCAGACATTTCTCCCCACTTAAGTTTTTCACTTTCACCATGCAGCCTCACCCGCCTTGTGGGTGACAGGCAGTTTTGTGTAAAAAATTGTATATTTACTGCCTCCCCCGTGACACGAGGGAGGCAGGTGTTTAAAGCAAACTTTTTTAGAGCGAGAAAAGATCATGGGCAAGCTGCTGCAGCCTGTCGGAAACGTCAGCCAGTGTGTTCAAGTCGCCCAGGACTGCCTCGGTGGCCTGTGCCTGGTTGTGAGCGATAGCTTTTGCCTCGTCAATTCCCTGGTGAATAGTCTCCATGTAGCCTTTTACATTTTCCGTAATGTCGGCCACTTTACGGGTAGAAGCGGCAGTATTTTCGACAAGTTAGCGAATTTCCTCCGCAACCACGGAAAAACCCTGCCCTGCTTTGCCGACCCGGGCGGCTTCAATTGAAGCGTTTAAGCCTATAATCCTGGTGGTTTTACTGATCCCTTCAATTAAATTCAAGATTTCCTGAGTTTTTTCCGCTTCTTCCTTTGCCGTTAGAGAGGGTTGGGCCAGGGAGTCGCCGAAAGCTGCCAAGTTTTCTGCATCACTGGTCAGATTTTGCATGTTTTCCCGGATGAAAAGTGTGGATTTGTTAATTTCATCTGTCAGGGAGGTCAGTTCCCTGGCATTGCTGATAATTTTCCTGTTAATTTCTTCCCTGATTTCAACAATCGTAATGAGAAGCTTGGCGGTTTTAGCATCCATGATGCTTAAGTCATGGCGCTTGTGCTTGTTCAGCAATTCCTGGACAGCTGCCACACCCGTGACTTCAATAACCAGATCAAGGCTCGGGTCCTGCAGGTGAGGTACAAAACTCTTTATCGTTTTTATTCCTGCCGCTCTTGCCTTGGAAAAAGCAGGTGCGTCGTCCTGCAGGTCGGAAACCCAGAGAACGTTTACTCCCGGTATGGTTAAGAGAAGCGTCAGAACTGACAATCCGCCCCTGCCGCCGCCGACAATTCCTATATTCATTTCTTCTTTCACCTCAAACGCTGTGAATTGACCGTTGCTTTATTATTCTTTAACATGCTAAAGATTCCTCCCGTTCATAAAAGATTTTCCAACTATGATATAAATCACATCCCGGCATCCCAGGCGGTGTTATACTTAAATCAGCAAAGGAAACCGGAGGGAAAAAAATGAGAAGAGAGATTATTCATATTGATGAAGAAAAATGCAATGGCTGCGGGCTTTGTGTCCCCAACTGCGCCGAGGGCGCCCTGCAGATTGTGAACGGAAAAGCGCGCCTGGTGGCGGAGAATTTGTGCGACGGCCTGGGTGCCTGCCTGGGTGATTGCCCCAGGGGAGCACTGACGATCGTAGTACGGGAAGCGGATGCCTTTGATGAGGAAGCTGTCCGCCGGCACCTGCAGGTTAAAGAAAACAACTGCCCCAACCACGGCGGCTGCCCGGGCAGCATGACACGTGTGCTAAAAACCAAGACAGCCACGGAAGCTGAACAACCGGGGGGCGAAATGGCTTCCGAGCTGGCCCAGTGGCCTGTCCAGCTGAAACTGGTCAACCCGAATGCTCCGTATTTTAGGAATGCCGACCTGCTTATTGCTGCGGACTGCGTGCCTTTTGCCTGTGCAGACTTTCACAGAAGATTCCTGCGCGGCCGTGCGGTTGCCGTGGGCTGCCCCAAGCTGGATGATGCAGCGTTTTATTTGGAAAAGCTTACTGAAATGATTCGCAACAATAATTTCAAAAGCATAACCATTGCCTATATGGAAGTTCCCTGCTGCGGAGGCCTGGTCAGGCTGGTCCGGGAAGCGGCAAGGCGGGCAGGTGTATCCGTTCCCATAACAGAGGTGAAAGTCCCCATCAGCGTCAAAGCTTGAGCTCCTGAACTATTTGGCAAACAGCAAACGGCCGGCTGCAGGCTGTCCCCGCAGCCGGCTTTTTTATAATACCTGTTTCTGTCGGTGTCGCCGGCCAATTCATATTTCATGTTTGCATGTTTGCCTGCCCGGAAAACAAACCGAGTAGCCGCCTGCTTTCTGGGTATAGTAAAAGTAAGACGTGGAAGGCGGAGGGAAAAGCTTTTTGACGGCATTGATAACCCAGGCAAGAGACAGGCTGCTTATTTTTCCTTACTTGTTGCGGGTTTTTCCTCAAGTTGACCGTGAACTGGCAGTCTGGCGGCTTGCAGCCGGCAGGATCCCGGACCTGCAGTTGCGCCGGCAGGCCCTGCAAAGTATAGCAAGCAAGCGCTTTCATTGCCAGGGAGGCAGCATATATGCTCTCTACACCCCGGAATATACCAGGCTTTTGACACAATTTATTGTGGCGCTGCAGACAATCAGCGACTACCTGGACAATTTAAGCGACAGGGTTTGCGGCTGCACGGAAGAAACCCTCAGACAGCTGCATCATGCCGTTTTGGCGGCAGTTGACACCGAGGCTCCTGTCTGTGACTGGTATGCAAAGTATCCGCACCAAAATGACGGCGCTTACCTGGACAGCCTGGTAGCATGCTGCCGCCGGTGCCTGGAGCAGCTGCCCGGCTACCATGATGTACGCCGCCAGTTGCGTTTCCTGATGCAGCGCTATGCAGACTTGCAGGTTTTTAAACACCTGGACCCTGCCGTGCGGGCCGAGAGACTTGTTGCCTGGTTCGAAAGTTGTCGCCGTCATTACCCGCATGTCTACTGGTGGGAGTTCTCTGCAGCCTGTGGCTCCACGCTGGGAGCTTTTATGCTGGCTGCCATGGCTGCGGCCGGCCCCGTCTCACCCGGGGATACGCTGCAGTTGTTTGCCTGTTATTACCCCTGGCTGTGCGGCCTCCATATCCTGCTGGATTATTTTATTGATCTGGATGAAGACAGGCAGTATAACGATCTTAATTTTGTTGATTTTTATCCGACTGCTCTGGCTGCAGAAAAGGGTTTGCTGTATTTTTTACAGCAGGCAAAGGCGTCTATGGAAAAACTGCCGCGGGCAGCTTTTCACCGGCTTGTAACCTCAGGTCTTTTGGCCCTTTATCTTTCCGATCCCAAGGCGGCGACTCCGGAGAGAAAAAAAATAACGCAGCAACTCTTGCATGCAGCCGGTGCGGAAGCTTTGTGGCTGCACCGCATATGCCTTTTTCTGCGCAAAAGGGGAATTATTTAATAAGTACGCCGGCCCACATAGTCTGCCAGGCGCGCCAGGAGCATTTTGGCCGGTTTGGCCGGCAGCTTTTCCAGGTTTGTTTTGGCCCGGGCGACCAGTGTCCGGGCTTTTGCCTGGATGTCCCGGAGGATGCCGCTTTCGTCCAGGAGCCGGCAGATATAGAGGAGTTTTTCGTCGCTGAAGGCTTTTTCCTCAATAATTGTTCTGACTGCCTGGCCGTGCTGCGGGTGACGCAGGAGTTTCAGCACGGGCAGTGTCAGATAGCCTTCCCGCAGATCTTTTAAGACCGGTTTGCCTGTTGTTTCCGTTTTCCCGGTAAAATCGAGCAGGTCGTCGGTAATCTGAAAGGCATATCCCAGCAGCAGGCCGTATGCTGCCAGCAGATCCGTGAAGGGCTGCTTCAGCCCGCCGGCCAGGGCACCGGAGAGGCAGCAGGCTG
The DNA here is from genome assembly GCA_012522075.1 of Bacillota bacterium. GTDB lineage: Bacteria > Bacillota > Dethiobacteria > Dethiobacterales > Dethiobacteraceae > DUUE01. The sequence goes on along the minus strand of JAAYLG010000118.1, from coordinate 5,768 downwards.
AAATGAAAAAAGCAGTTTTTTTGTAAATATAATCATAATAATCCGCCTCCGTTTGCCGGCAATCGTAAAGCGCGTTTGCCTGGCTGATTTCTCCCTCGCACATCAGGCTGATTGCCCGTGTCATTATTTCCAGAACAGAGGAAAGGCCATGCCCGGTTAAAAGGGAAAAAGCCCTGGCAAATAAAAAGTCGCCGTACAGAACTGCCTGCCGTTGACCGAAACGGGCTGAAAGGGTCGGCAGGTTGCGGCGATAGGCAGCTTCGTCAATTACATCGTCATGCACGAGTGATGCGGTGTGAATCAATTCTGCGGCACAGGCTACATCCACCAGCACGGACCGGGAAGCGGGAGCAAAGGACCCGCATAAAAGAACTAAAGCGGGGCGCAGACGTTTGCCGCCGTTTGTAACCACGTAGGAAAAAGTGCCAGTCCAGGCATCCCCCGAGCTGCTTAATTCTTTCAGCCGGGATTCCACCTGCTGCAGTCCGGGCAGGGAGCGCAGCCGGGCAATAAGCGGTTGGGAGACGGTCACTCGGCATCACCTGTCTGTTTTTACTTCTAGCCTGACCGCATGCTGCCGAAATTATTCTTTTGGCAAATATGCCATATTGTCATATGAAAAAAAGCTGCTTGGAAAGGGTTTAAGTTTTCTGCAGAGAATATATTATTATTTGCAAGCTGTCCCGGGACTACATACCAGCACTGGTTTCTATAACGGGAGGGTGTAAACCTTGAAGAAAAAAACGGGGAAAAAAATAACGTTAGCTAGCCTGAAAAATAAAAAAACAGTTGTTTACGTTATTGTCGGCTTTCTGGTTTTCGGCTTGATTTTTTCCTCCCTGCTGTATTTTTTCACTCCCGGTCTGTTTGGCTTTGGAAATAACCAGGTACAGACAAACGAAGAAACAATCAGGCAGCTGGAAAGATTGATCAGACAGTATGAAAAAGACCTCAAAAAAACTCCGGACAGCGAAGATTTGCTGAAGCAGCTGGGCAATGCCTACCTGAACCTGGGGATTTTGTACAGCATAACTTCAGGCTATGAAAACAAGGCGGAAGATTCTTTTGTCAAAGCCCTTGAACCTTATGCCAAAGTACTGGAAAAAGACCCGGATAATGTTGACTTGCGTGTTGACCGTGCCGTGGCGGCTTTCTACGGCAATAAATTAAGTGAAGCGGAAGCTGAATTCAAAAAAGCCATTGAAACCGACCCTGAACATGCCAGGGCTCATTACAATTACGGAGTCTTCCTCTATTACGGCCAGGGGAAGACGGAAGAAGCCGTCAAGGAGTGGGAAAAAGTCGTTGAGCTCAACCCTGCCGGGGAAGAGAAAATGGTTGACCAGGCAAAGCAGATGATCGAGTTGGCAGCAGAAGCTGAAAAAGAAGCCGGCAATGGAGAGGAAACGACTGAAGGGGATTCCGCTGTCCAGGAAGATTAAAAAAACGTTTTTTACAGCATTTTTATTATATAATGTAAACGTACGCAGCTTTTTGCATGCCATGCTGTCATTAACAAGTTTGCTGTACTGTCTTATCACAAATAATAAATATGCGCAAAAGAGAAAAAGGAGTGTTGAAACGTGGATAAGAAGATTACCCCGGATATGACTATTGCGCAGGTAATCAACAGATACCCGGAGACAATGGAAGTTTTCCTGTCGCTTGGTATCCACTGCCTTGGGTGACCGTCCGCTACTGCAGAAACCGTCCGTGAGGCGGCATTAGTACATGGTCAGGACCCGGAGGAACTGCTTAAGCGTTTGAACGAAGCTGCACAGTAAAAAGCTTTACCAAAAACAGGGCGCAAAGCCCTGTTTTTCTTTGCCTTTTCTCTGCAAAATCAGGTGTATTTTCCAGCCGGCAATGAAAGATAATAAAACAGGATCTGTAAAAACGGAGGGACAGTATGACAGTCGGCGCGCAAGTTAGACAAACTGTGGCAGCGCTCAAAGGCTCCCAGGCAACTTTACGGCTGTATGCCGCGCACAGCAGACATGAAGAAACACGTTCCGCCTACAGGCAGGCGTTTGACATTGTTTCTGCAGTCCTGTCTGACCTGGAAAAACGCCTGCAGGAAATTGAACAGGAGGAACCACAGTATAAAGGAAACTGACGAGGTGGTGGCATGCCTGCCTGGTTGGCTGTAGTACTGCGGTCCGCTGCACTTTATGTCGTGGTTTTTGTTTTTGTCCGCCTGCTGGGGAAGAAGCACCCGGCCAAATTGACGCCTGTCTATTTTGTCAACTATGCCGTAATTGCCGTGATTGCCGGGCTTTTGGCTGCCGGGGTCAGCCGGCTTTTATACGGGCTTTTGGCGCTTGCGGTCTGGCTGCTTTTCCCTTATCTTGCCGACCACCTGTCCCTGCGCAGCAAGACGGTTCATGATGTGCTGAGCGGGAAGGAAACTGTCCTGATCAAGCAGGGCAAAATCATGGAGGAAAATCTCAAAACCGCCCGCATGAGCGCGGAGGAACTGTTGAAAGAATTACGGGCAAAAAATGTTTTCAGTGTAGCTGATGTGGAATTTGCCGTGCTGGAAACCAGCGGCGAGGTAAGCGTGCTTTTGAAAGCCGATAAAAAACCGATCACCCCCCATGATGTTGAGTGGCAAGTTGCGCCGCAGGCAGAACCGCAGACGGTGATCCTCGACGGAAATATCCTGCATGACTCGCTGACTGAGCTGGGCCTGACCCGGGAGTGGCTGGAGACACAGCTGCAGCAGGCAGGCGTGACGCTTGACAATGTTTTTCTGGGCCAGGTCAACACTGCCGGGGAGTTGTACCTGGACCTGTTTGATGATGCGCTAAAACCGGCCATGCCTACCGTCCAGCAGTCGCTCTATGCCATGCTGGAGAAAGCACAGGCCGATCTTTATACTTTTGCCCTGGAAACACAGAATTCACAGGTTCGCTTTATGTACGAGAAAAATGCCACCCGGCTGCAGCAGGTGCTGGATATCCTGCGGCCGCACCTTTTGCGTTAGGAGGTTTAACCGTGTCGGACAAAAAAAAGAAAAAACTTTCGCCTGTCCAGCAGGAATACCAGCAATTTGCCAAGGAAAGGGAACCTAAAAGGCCAATTGCTAAAAACTGCCTGCGTGCGTTTGTCGCAGGAGGCATTATCTGCACCATCGGCCAGTTTTTCCACTGGTTTTACATGACCTACTTCAATTTTACTGAGGTGACGGCAGCCAACCCCACAGTTGCTTCCCTCATCATTCTTTCCATGCTGCTGACAGGGCTCGGTGTGTATGATCACATTGCCCAATGGGCGGGCGGCGGCACCATCGTGCCGGTGACCGGTTTTGCCAACACCATTACCTCCGCCGCCATTGAACACCGCAGTGAAGGCTATGTCCTCGGTGTCGGCGGCAATATGTTTAAAATTGCCGGGCCGGTCATTGTTTTCGGTGTTTTTTCCGCTTTTATCGTGGCTATTGTCCGGCTGGCCGTTGAAGCCCTGGGCGGGATGCTGTAATGCTTGCGGGGCGTCAAAGCTGGCTGTTTCAGAACCGCCCGGTAATCCTGGCGACAGGTGTGACGGGCGGCCCCTTTGAAGCTGCCGGTGCACTGCCAAATGATTTTGATGTTTTGCACGACGATATCTGGCTGGGACAGGCCAGTTTTGAGAAGGCGGAAAAGAAGCTGCTGGAGGAAGCATGTGAAAAAGCAATTTACAAGGCGGGCCTGAAAAAAGAAGATGTCCACTTTTTCTTCAGCGGCGACCTGATGAACCAGATCATTTCCTCCAGCTTTACCGCCCGCAAGCTGGGCATCCCTTATTTCGGCCTTTTCGGCGCCTGTTCCAGCTCCATGGAAGGCTTGTCCCTGGCTGCCTTTGTCGTCAACGCAGGAGGCGCCCGCTACGCACTGGCCGCCGCTTCCAGCCACAACGGCGCAGTGAACAAGCAATACCGCTATCCAACGGAATACGGGGCGCAGCTGCCGCCCACCGCCCAGTGGACGGTGACGGGGGCGGGGGCCGCGCTGCTTGCCGCGGAAGGGTCTGGACCACGCGTTACCATGGCTACCATCGGGCGCATTGTGGATATGGGTCTTTCCGATCCGTTCAACATGGGGGCTGCCATGGCGCCGGCGGCCGTGGATACAATTGAGTCCCATTTCCGGGATTTTAAGCTGGACGCCTCTTATTACGACCTGATTGCCACGGGCGACCTGGGAAAGGTGGGGCACGCAATAGCCGGCGACTTGCTGCAAAAACACGGCCTGGCTATCCCCGGGGAAAAATTCACCGACTGCGGCCTGCTGATCTACAAAGATGACCAGCCGGTCATGGCGGGTGCCAGCGGCTGTGCCTGTTCCGCCGTTGTGACCTACGGCCACTTGCTTAACAGGCTGCGGCGGGGAGAGTTGCGGCGCATTCTGGTGGTAGCCACCGGGACTCTGCTGTCACCCTTGTCGTACCAGCAAAAAGAAAGCATACCCTGTATTGCCCACGCCGTGGCCATTGAACGGGAGGACGGGTAAGATGGAAAAGTTTATTTTTGCCTTTCTTGTCGGCGGTGCCATTTGCATGTTGGGACAGTTGCTGATGGACGTCTTCCGCCTCACGCCCGCCCACATGACTGTTTCTCTGGTGGTGGTAGGCGCCATTTTAGGCGGTCTCGGCCTCTATGAACCGCTGATAAAATTTGCCGGTGCCGGCGCATCCGTGCCCATCAGCAGCTTTGGCAATTCTTTGGTTAGCGGCGCTCTTGACGAAGCGGCGCGCAACGGCATTATTGGTGTACTCACAGCCATTTTTGAGACACCGAGAGCCGGTATTTCCTCAGCCATTATTTTTGGCTTTCTTGCTTCCCTGCCTTTCAAACCGAAAGGCTAGGAAGGGGGTGATTGTTTGACTGTGGGCACACAGCTGCAGCAGGCCATTGCCGGGGTGCAGAGCGCTGCTGCCAGCATGAAGACTTTTGCCCTGCAAACCGAAGACCGGGAGGCCAAGCAGACTTTTACACAACTGGCGCAAACCCTTGACGATGCCGTCCAAAAACTGAAGCAGCGCCAGCAATATGTGGAAAGCCAGGAGCCGCAATACAAACAAAGTTAAGGTTTGTTGCCTGAGTAAAAGCAGGAATAGAGCGCTTTTCTTGAGGCAAACTACAACAGGAACAAAATCATTACAGAAAGGAGTCAGGAGAAGATGTCAATGCTTAACCAACAGGAATTGGAAAACCTGCGCCATTTGATCGGAGCACACGATACGGGAGCACAAAAGCTGGAAACGTATGCCAAGCAGTGCCAGGACCCTGAAATCCGGCAAATGTTTCAGCAGTCGGCCCAGAGGGCGCGTCAAACAAAACAGCAGTTAATGCAATTTTTAAACTAAGGAGGTTTTAAGATGCAAGATAAGGATATGGTCAATGATGTATTGTCCATGGTTAATGCCAGTTTAACCGGCTATGCCATGGCTATCGCCGAATCAAACAACCCCCAGTTGCGTCAGACATTGACCCAGATTCGCAACGCCGATGAGCAGTTCCAGTTCCAGCTTTGCCAGAAGGCGATCCAAAAAGGATATTACAAACCGGCCAAAGAAGCCGACCAATCTGCCATCCAACAGTACAGGAGCCAGCTGAGCAGTTAAGATCACAAAACAGGGAACACCGGGTACGGTGTTCCCTGCAGACTGTAGACAAAAATGGCCTTTAGGAAGCAAAACCTAAAGGCCAAATTCTTTTTTAAACATAAAATTGCTGCAATATTAGAAAGCACCTCCTGCAGCGGGGAGGTTGTGGGCGGTAATGTCCG
>JAAYLG010000006.1 GCA_012522075.1 Bacillota bacterium | reverse complement strand
GATTACCGAACAGTTGGGCAGGGTGGTTTCCGCCCTGGTTTTAGTCCTGCTTTTTTTACCGTCGGGGCTGCAGCAAGCTGCGGCCGGGGCAAGCTTTGGCGCAGCGGTAGGCGCTTTTCTTGGCTTTGCCGTACTGGTTGCGGCATGGTGGCGGCAAAAAAAATATTTTTTCACGAAAATAAGCAGGCAGGCTCTCCCGGATCGGCAAAGTGCCGCCGGAATTGTGGTGCGCATTCTTTCCCTGGCCGTTCCCATCACCCTGGGCAGCCTGGTACTACCGCTTATCAGCCTGGCCGACCTTTCCCTGGTGCCGCAGCGCCTGGCCGCCGCAGGCTTTGACAATGTCAGGGCAACCGAACTGTATGGTCAGTTAACCGGCATGGCCACCCCCCTGGTACATATTCCCACCATTATCACAACTGCACTGGCCGTGTCTCTTGTCCCCGCCATTTCCGAAGCAACGACCCTGGGCAGGCGCAGGCAGTTGCAGGAGAAGGCTTACCTGGCAGTGCGGCTGACGCTCTTGCTGGGTATTCCCTGTGCCGCCGGACTTTACCTTTTGGCCGAGCCAATCAGCCTGCTTTTGTATAATAACGGGGAAGCAGGTTCAGTTCTTGCCGCTTTGGCTTTGGGCGTAGTTTTTTTGACTCTTTATCAAACAACCTCGGGGATCCTTCAGGGTGTGGGCAGGACAATGGAACCGGTAATCACGCTGTTTTTGGGAGCTGTGGTGAAAACCGTCCTCACCTGGGTACTGACTGCCAACCCCGTTTTTCATATCCGCGGGGCGGCCCTGGCAACAGTACTGGGCTTTGGTGTTGCCGCCCTTCTTAATATGTACCGGCTACAGCTTTTAACGGGAATGCCGCTGCATCCGGGGGAAACATTGTTGAAACCCCTGGCAGCCGCCTGTGCCATGGGAGCGGCCGTCGTTTACCTTTACCGTAAACTGGAAGCGGTATTTATTATGCAAGGCTTCAGCCGTGCCGGTGATGTCGCCACCTGTTTCAGCATAGCGGCAGGTGCCTGTATTTATTTTCTGGTCCTGATGCTGACAGGCGGTATTAAGCGGGAAGACTTGCTTTTGCTGCCCAAGGTGGGGCCGTACCTGGCTGCTTTCGCAGAAAAGCTACATCTCATCAGGAGGTAACAGGATGAAAACTATTTATGTAGTCGGTCTGGGGCCGGGAGAACCGCACTCTATAACACTGCAGGGACTTTTGGCACTGAAGAAGGCAAAGCGCGTTTATGTGCGTACCAAACACCTTCCCGGACTTCGGATTTTGCAGCGTTACCGCATCCCCTACACTGCGCTTGATATTTTTTATCAAAAAGGGCGCACATTCGCCGAGACGTACCGGAATATTGCCCGCTGCATTTTGCAGGCCGCCCGCCGCTTTGGCGTAGTTGCTTATGCCGTCCCCGGCAGCCCTTCCTTGGCGGAGCAGACTGTACAAATTATCCGCAAAAAGGCCGGGCGCTTTGGGATTACCTGTCGAATACTTCCCGCCGTTTCCTTTCTGGAAGCTGTTGCTGCGGAACTGGAACTGCCGCAATTGACTGCTTTGCAGGTTGTTGATGCGCTGCAGCCCGAGACGCTTTTGGACTGCCCGGAAAAATATAAAATTATCATGCAGGTTTACAACAGGCAAGTTGCTTCAACAGTTAAACTGCAGCTGCTTACTCTTTATCCTCCCAAACATCCGGTTACCGTCATCCGCGGGGCAGGTTTAAAAAGGGGCAAAAAAGTGGCCACTATACCCCTTTATGCCATGGACCGCCTGCCTTTTATCGACCACCTTACAACTTTCTGCCTGCCGCCGCGCCAAAAATACGGACTGCATGACCTGCTGCAGGTGATACGGAAATTACGCAGCAAAGAAGGCTGCCCGTGGGACAGGGAGCAGGACCACCGTTCACTTAAGCAGTATCTGCTGGAGGAAACTTATGAAGTACTGGGTGCCCTGGAGGAGGGTGACATGGGCGAAGTATGCGAGGAACTGGGGGACCTGTTATTGCAAGTGGTCTTTCACAGTGAAATCGCGGCGGAAGAAGGGCATTTTACTTTCTATGACGTGGTGGCGTCCATTACGGAAAAACTGATTCGTCGCCACCCGCATGTCTTTGCCGGTGAAAAAGCGGAAAACGCCGCAGACGTGCTGCGGAACTGGCAGCAGCTGAAAAAAGCCGAGAAAAGGGACCGTAAATCGCTTTTCACACTGGAGACGCCCCTGCCTGCACTGCTGCGGGCGCAAAAACTCCAGCGACAGGCCGCTTCTGTCGGCTTTGACTGGCCGGACATTGAAGGTGCCTGGGACAAGCTCCAGGAAGAGTTAAGAGAGTTGAATGATGCATACAAAAATGGCAGTGAGGCAAGAATAGAGGAAGAACTGGGAGATGTGCTCTTTGCTGTGGTCAATGCGGCACGTTTTCTGCAAGTTGATGCGGAACAGGCACTGGCGGCAAGTACAGAAAAATTTTTTAATCGCCTCCGTTTTGTAGAGGAGAAAGCACGGGCAGAAGGAGGAGAAATGTCATCATTTTCCTTGGCGAAACTTGACGAATGGTGGGATAGGGCAAAAAAGCTTGAGCCGCACTAAAAAATCAGTTATTTAGGCAGGATTTCCAATTTCTTTCGCGAAATATGGAAACGTATCTTGTCACATAAATTCTGGTAACAGGAGGGAATCTCTGGTGAACAAATCCGAACTTATCAGTCTTGTTGCGGAAAAAGCGGGCATGACAAAAAAAGACACAGAAAAAGTAGTAAATGCGGTTTTTGACGGAATTGGCGAATCTCTGGCCAAAGGTGATAAAGTCCAGGTAATTGGTTTCGGCACTTTTGATGTAAGGGAACGGAAAGCACGCGAAGGCCGTAACCCGGCAACAGGTGAGACCATTACCATCCCTGCCGTAAGAGTACCGGTGTTTAAAGCAGGAAAGGCACTGAGAGAAAGCGTAAAGTAAAATAATAAATGAAATTCTTTTTAGTTAGGTCGGACAGGCCTAACTTTTTTGTTTTCCTGGGTTAGAGACGGCCTCCGGCTGCGCATACTAGTAAAGAGCCAAATCTGCAGAGGGAGGAAAAAAATGAAACGGAAAAAGCAAATACTGATACCGGTTATGCTTTTAGTCCTTTTCTTGGCAATGACGGCAGGCTGCAGCTGGTTTAGGCGGACACCGGAAAAAGCGCCTTTGCCTGAGAATAATAAGGGAGACAAAAAACCTATACCGCAGGTAACCATCCCGGATCCCATCAACCGGGGTGCGCGGCGGGAGCCGGTATTAAAAGTGTATGTAGCGGATAAGGGGCAAATAGAAACCATGAAATTTGAAGATTACATCCAGGGAGTGGTGGCCGCGGAAATGGATCCGGAGTGGCCGCAGGAAGCATTTGCGGCCCAGGCCATTATTGCCCGTAGCTTTACACTGCAAAAAATTGCCGAAGACGGTGGAGTGCCGGCCCGCAAGGCGCATGCTTCCACTGATATTAAAGAATTCCAGGCTTATGATGCATCTCGGGTCAATGATAATGTACGTAAAGCAGTGAACAGTTCCCGGGGGCAGGTTGCCGTCTATGGTGACGAATTTATCCGGGGATGGTTCCATGCGTATGCCGGACCGCGCACGGCTCTGGCAACGGAAGGATTGGAATATGAAGGGCCCAATCCTCCCTATATCCGTATTGTGGACAGCCCGGCGGAAGGCACCGTCCCCGAGGAAGAAAAAAACTGGCGAGTGTCATACCCTTTAAGCCGGATCCGTGCCGTAACCAGGGAAATCACCGGGAAAGACCCGGGGAAAGTGGAAAAGGTGGAAATTGCGGCCAAAGGTCCCTCGGGCAGAGCCACGCGCCTGCGTGTCAATAATGTGGAAGTTTCCTGTCCCGAGCTGCGCCTGGCCCTGGACAGCACCCAAATGCGATCAACTTATCTTACGGCGCTAAAAATTGAAAACGGGCAGTTGGTGATGGAGGGCAGCGGTTATGGGCATGGTGTGGGCATGTGCCAGTGGGGTGCACGCAGCCTGGCTGAAGAAGGCAAAAGTGCGGAAGAAATTGTCCGGTATTACTACCGCAATATTGAGATCATCCGTTTATGGGAATAAATAATTGTCTGCACGAGAAGCTTGCCGCCCGTGGACGGCAAGTTTTTTCTTTGCCTGCGTCATAAAATCTTGTCCACTTCATAGTATGAAATAGAAGTGTTGTCAAAGGAGGAGCGATAATGGACAGTTATACAAAGCCGGCTGCCGCTGCTCACCGTTTGGTAATTCAGAACAGGGAAACGATGGACGTGACGGGGGTACTGCATGTGGACAGCTTTGATGACGAAGAAGTAATTCTGGAGACGGAACAGGGTCTACTGGCTGTCCGGGGAGAAGACCTGCACATTAAGCACCTTGATTTGGAAAAAGGCGAACTGGCTCTTGCCGGGCTAATCCTGGAGTTGGCTTATTCCGATGACAAGCGTTTTCGCGACCGGGGAAAGGGACTTTTTGAGCGTTTGTTCAAATAGAAAGCGGCAGACGGGGAGGAGCCTTTGTGCAGGAAACATTTGTTCACGGGCAGTTGCAGACGTTGGCTGTAACGGTTGCACTTGGTTTTTTTATCGGTGTCAGTTATGACGTGCTAAGTGTCTTCCGGCAATTTGTCCGCCTGAGGCGGTCGCTGCAGGCCGTCTTGGATTTTCTTTACTGCCTTGTTATGAGTATAACTGTTTTCCTTGTTTTGCTGGGCCAGAATTGGGGAGAAATAAGAGCATATGTTTTCCTGGGCCTGGGACTTGGCACCCTCTTATATTTGCTTTTTTTTCACCGCAGCTTTCGCCTGCTGCTGGTTAAGACGGCCACTCTGCTTTCCAGGCTGTTGCATTTGCTGGCAACGCCCTTTTGCCGGCTGGCACACGGCTACGTCCGTTTCCTTACCGGCGGCAGGCGCTTTTTTGGCGCGCAGTTTGCAAGAGGTAAGAACAAGGCAAAAAAAATTAATTTGCAGTTTTGGCGGAAGAAGAAGGAATAGCCGGGATATATAGCGAAGATACAGATACTTTATGTGGTGAGGGTATTGAAATGAGTGCACTGCCCGGACATGTAAAAAACAAGATAGCTTACCTTAAGCAACCCCGGAAAAAAAGTACAGGAAGGCGCCTCTTTCTCTTTTTCATACTGCTTGCGGGTCTTTACTTTGCCGTACTTTTTGCCGGCCAATATCTGAAGCTTCTCCGGTACCGGCAGACCCTGGCGGAAATAAATATGGAAATTGAGGCAGCCAGGGAGGCCAATGCCGAAATGCGGGCTGAAATTGAACGCCTGCATACGCCTTCTTATCTGGAACAAATCGCGCGGGAAGAGTTGGGCATGGTGCGCGACGGTGAGCTGCTTTTTTATTTTCGCGAAGAAGACAGCCCTTAATTTGGGAAACAAAGCCTTCTTGACAAACTTAACAGACCGGATATAATGTGAATAGACAATTTTGCAAGGGGGAACATTTCTCGTATGTCTCTAGTGGTGGGCGCCAT
>JAAYLG010000117.1 GCA_012522075.1 Bacillota bacterium | reverse complement strand
GAACTACTTCCATGAGGAACCTCTGCCTCCTTCTTGGGGTATTCATTCGTGGTGAATGTGAGGTTCCTCTTCTTTTTTTGATATGATTATTCCTTTAAAAACCTACAATAACTTTACACTAACGGCCCGTGGGACCCCGCTACCTTATAATCAGTTCTGCGGGCAGAGCTTCTTTTTTCAGTAAATGCCACATCCTGTCTATGTAGGAAAGTGTATAAAAGTTCTCGTAATAATAATAGTAATATGACCCCTTGGTCGTCATAACATATTGGTTGTTTTCTTTTCTAAGAAAGCCCAGCACTCTGGCAAGCCACAATTCAAACCCGTAATTTTGCTCCAAACTTTCGCCAAAATATAAGCGGAATTCCTGCGGATCAATCCTCAGGGAATACGCTGTCCAAAACAGGTAATAGATCATCCTTTGCCTGCGCGTAAAATGCAGCGTCAAAGCAGTGGGCAAATTGCCATAATTGACCCTTTGCCGGTATGTCTGCAGGTCAAAAGTGTTAATTTTAAACTGATCTTCAAGCAGTGTTGTTGCCGAGCAACCAAAACCAAGATAATTTTCCCTGGTCATCGATGAATACTTCGCTCTTCCCTGCTTGGAAAATGTCCAGACGGAATTACGTAAATACCCTTTACCGTTACAGTAGTCCACAATTTCATATAACAGTTTTTTCTTTTCTTTGTTGGTCATCTTGTTAAAATTCCGCCCAGTAAAAGTGAAATCGATAAATGGATAAATTGCAATATGGTTGGCACCGTTGGCGAACGCTGTTTTAATATCTTTTTTAACAACTTCAATTGTCTGGTTGGGTAAACCAAAGATAAAATCCATAGAAACGGTTTCGAAATAAACATTTGCCAGCGCCCTGAACATTATACTGTAGTCAAAATTACCCCTGCCAAGAAGCTGCAAATATTCAGCCTGGAATGATTGAACGCCGATACTGATCTTGGTAACGCCGGCATCTTTAAGCACTGAAAGCTTTTCCTCGGTTACATCGTACGGGTGCAGTTCTATTCCTACCCCTTCTGTGATACTAAAATAGCGGTTAAGTTGCTCCATAATCCGTTTTATCTCTGGGGCAAGCAGTGCAGGAGTCCCGCCGCCAAAGTAAAGGCTTGTCACTTTCTTCTTTTCCGCGCCGGCAGTTTTGCCCACCAGTTCAATTTCTTTCAGTAAAGCCTCAATATATGATTTGGCTAAATTCTCATCATACAAAAACTTGCAATAAGGGCAAAAATCACAGAGCGAGCGGCAAAAGGGGATATGCACATATAAGCCCAGTTTTTTCGTCTCCCGATAGTCCAATGTATTGTCATAAGTATTTGTAAAATGAAATGGCTTAAACGATCTTGTCAACCATGCCCTTGTTACTGTTGTCAATACACTCATGGTTTCCCTCTCCCCTGTAGATGGCGCAAGTATGAACAGAACCTTAACATTAACCTATGATCTTCTGCATAATACAGCAAAAGCCTGTTTTGTTTTGCAACAAAACAGGCTTTTGCTTGAAGATTTCTGTGCACGCTACAGGCCAAGGTATGCTTTCCGAATATGATCGCTGTGCAGAAGCTCGTTGGCGGTACCGCTGTTGACAATCCGGCCATTTTCCAGGACGTATGCCCGGTCGGCGATCTCCAGGCTCTGGTTGGCATTCTGTTCAATCAGAAAGATGGTCAGTCCCAGGTCACGCAAGGATTTCAGCATGGCAAATGCTTCTTTAACCAGTTTGGGTGCCAGCCCGTAGGAAAGTTCATCAAAAAAGCCCATTTTGGGATTGGACATCAGGCAACGCCCCATGGCCAGCATTTGCCGTTCGCCGCCGCTTAAAGTCTTTGCCAATTGCTTCCGTCTTTCTTTTAAACGCGGGAAAACATTATAAACATACTCCAGCCTGTTTTTTCTGATTTTCCAGTTGTTTTTCAGATAGCTTCCCATCTCCAGGTTTTCCTGCACCGACATGTCCGGAAACAGCCTTCCCCCCTCCGGCAAGTAGGCAATACCATGTTCCACTATCTCATTGGGAGGCAAACCGGTGATATCCCGGCCCAGGAAAGACACATTTCCTCCCAGGGGCCGCACCAGGCCGGTAATAGCATTAAGGAGTGTGGTTTTGCCTGCTCCGTTGGCGCCTAACAGAACAACTATTTCTCCCTCCGCCACATTCAGGGAAACATCCCATAAAACCTGGACATTGCCGTAAGCAACATTTAAATCTTTTACTTCCAACATGAGCAGCTTCACTCTCCCAAGTAAATCTCTATCACGGTTTTGCTGGTGGAAATTTCTTCCGGAGTGCCTTCAGCGATTTTCTTCCCGTGGTCAAGGACAATTATCCGCCCGCAAATATTCATGATTGCTTTCATGACGTGCTCAATCATGATAATTGTTATTCCCCTGTCCCTGATCCTTTTCACCAGCTCCATTGCTTCGCCTACTTCTGTCGGATTCAAGCCGGCCATCATTTCATCAAGCATGAGCAATTCCGGCTCGGTTGCAAGTGCGCGGGCAACTTCCACTCTCTTTTGATTCACAAGCGTCAGGCTCCCTGCCGGCAGATCGTGAAAAGCCGACAGCCCGACAAAGGCAATGGCTTCTTCGGCCACGTCGGCAGCCTGTTTCCATGCTATATTTTCCGGCGCCCCAAACAGGGCTCCCAGCAAAACATTCTGGAAAACACTCATTTCGGGGAAAATCTTGCATGACTGGAATGTGCGTACCAAGCCTTTGCGGCAGATCACGTACGGTTTCAGGCCGCTGATCTTTTCCCCTTTAAAGAGCACCTTGCCCGCGTTGGGCACCAAGGTTCCGGAAATAAGGTTAAAAAGCGTTGTTTTTCCCGCTCCGTTAGGGCCGATTAGCCCAAGGATTTCCCCTTCCTCAACTGTGAAATCAACGCCCGAAACTGCTGCCAGCCCACCGAAATATTTTGTTAAACCTTCAACATGAAGTATCTGCATGTTTACCTCCTTCAGTCTTAAGCCCTTTTGTTGGAGCCGGGGTGGTCAGCTTTTTCCAGATGTTTTGGGCAAGGCCAATCAGGCCGCTTGGCAGGTAGAGAATCGTCAATACCATTACGGTTCCGAAGATCAGCATGTAATGGTAAGAATACTTGGTAATGAGGATCTCCCGCAGGTAGGTAAAAACGGCCGCACCCACCAGGGGGCCGAGAATGTTCCCCAGACCGCCGAAGATTGCCATCAGCGTCGGGAAGAAGGAATAGTTCAGGTCAAAGGCAACATAGCTGTCAATATAAAGCATTCCCGTCGCCATAATGGCACCGGCCATGCCTATAAAAAAGGAGCTTATGGCATAAGCCAATATCTTCAGGCCCACAACATTGATCCCGATATGGGCGGCTGCTTCTTCACAACTGCCAATGCTGTTCAGGGCAAGGCCGTACCGGGAACGCTTGATCAGATAAATGGTCAGCACCAGCAGCACCGTAATGACAAGCAAAACATAGTAGACAGTGACATCATTGACCCTGGTCACATAGTGCCCCCGCACACCGACAATGTTTATTTCATACCAGTGCAGGACCTGTTTAATCAGTTCCACCGAGCTTAAGGTAAAAATGGCAAAATAAATACCTTTCAGTCTCAGCGTAATTGCGCCCATCAGCAAAGCCAGGGCAAATGCGGTTATACCTCCGCACACAACCATCAGGGGCAGGGGCAGCTTTTCTCCCAGATATGCCGTTGTGTAAAGCCCTGCACCGTAAAATGCCGCCGTAGCCAGGGAAGTGTAGCCAGTCGTCCCGGAAAAGAGGGACCAGCTTAAAGTCAGAATTACAAACATTAAGATTGTTCTTAAGAAAACAACTTTGTAAGGATCCGTAAAGAAAGGAACTACGGCCATCAGGGCAACCAGCAGCACAATCACTACAGGTAAGATATATTTTGCTATTCTCTTGCTTTGCTTCATCCTGCATTACCTCCCAAAAATCCCCGAAGGCTTAACCAAAAGCAGTACCAGAAACAACAAGTAGTAGGCAGCCATAGTCAGCCCCGGGTCTTTGGCGCTGACAATAGCACTGAAAATACCGAGGAGAAAGCCGCCGATCATGCTGCCGGGTATGCTTCCCAGACCGCCGAGAACGACCACAATGATGGCAATGATGGTGTATTGCATACCCATGGTGGTATAAATGGGAAAAACCATGCTGATCAGCATGCCGGCAAAACCCGCCATCATGGCGCCAAAAGCAAAGCAGAGGGCAAGCATCCTGTTAATGTTTACGCCCATCAAGCCGGCAGCATCAGGATCCTGGGAAGCCGCCCTGATTGCTTTCCCCGTACGTGTCCTTGTCAGGAAGAGGTAAAACAAAAGACAGATTAAAACTGATATGACGAGAATCACCAAACGGTTGACGGAAAAACGGATGTCCCCCAGGTAAACAGAGTAAGCCAGGTAAGAATACCCCTGGACATTCGTGCCCCAGATGAATATGGCAATACTCTGGACTACAAACAGAATCCCGAATGCCATCAGCATGGAACTGCCTTCAAACGCTGCAGGGGTAGGGGTTCTGTCTTTCAAAGTCTTAAACAGTATCCTCTGGATCAAATAGCCTACAACGAACAGTACCGGTCCCGCCACAGCCAGACCGAAAAGCGGGTTGATGCCAAGTTTGGTATGCAGGACAAAAGTGAGGAAAGCCCCGACCATAATAAATTCACCGTGGGCAATATTTAAAATGCGTGCCACTCCGTACTGGAGACTCAAGCCCATGGCGGTTATGGCATAAATCCCGCCCAGAAGCAAGCCGTTGACAAGTACGTTGATAAAAGATATCATTTGGTCAACTCCTGTCCGGTCAGTCTAGAAAGTGGCAGGCTGCCGCAACGGTTACAGCCGGCAGTGACGGCACTCGCCGTGCTGCGGCACCCATTAGGGCAGCCTGCATCCACATTTAGTTCCTGTCAGTCGCTGAATACCCTATTGAGCGGGCCATGCCGGTTTGGGGATAAGGGGCTTAGCCGTAGCCTTTTCAGACGGGGCAACCACTTCGAAAATCCCGTCCTGCCATTGGCCTACCTGCCCGGGATAGCACTCGGCCGGAATACCGCCGTTTTCAAACCAAACTTTGCCCATGACCGTATCAAATGTCTCGGTGGCGATAACGTCCTTCAGGACCGAGTTGTCCAGTGTACCGGCTCTCTCGATGGCTTGCTCAATTATTTGCAGGCCGGAGTAGTAGATTGCCTGACCCCACCAGTCAACATTCCTGACACCGCCTTGGTGCTCAATCAGGCGCTTCGCCAGATCGGCCATATCCGGCGAAGATTTTTCGTTCCATGCACCCCAACCCATGACACCTTCCGTTGCCGGTCCGAAAATATCATGGAATACTTCCAGGCAGATGCCGGGGCCAAAAATAATGACTTTGGGGTTATAATCGGACTCCATGCACTGCCCCATGACCTTGAAGTTTTCATCAGGATAGGCGCAGCAGAGCAGAGCCTCCACGTTTTTCGCCTTTGCTTCTTCGATCAAAGCCGAGACGTCTTGCACTCCAAGGGGTATACTCCGGCTAAATTCAACCCTAATACCCGCCATCTCCAGCAGGGGCACCAGGGCACCGGAATATTCAACACCATGCTGGTCGGCAATAAAGATAACCCCGGCCGTTTTAATACCGGCTTCCGCTATCATATCTACAAACGGCTGGGCCTGATGGGTGGCATAGTTTAACAGGGAGAAGAAATAAGGCAGGCTGGCCATCATCGGCTCCAGTTCTTTCGCACCGCCTTCGGCACCTATCAGCAGGTAACCGTGATCATTGGCGATTGGTGCCGCTGCATGCAGAAAACCGGTGCTGATCGGTGCCAGCAGCAGGTCAACTTTATCTTCAACCATCAGTTTCTTCAACAGGTTAATCATGGTGTTCGGGTCGGAGGTGTCGTCGTAGATCTTTAGTTCGACAGGCAACTTTTTATCGTATTCTTTTACATAAATACCGCCGCGCGCATTAACCTCGTCAACCCACATACGGTAAACGGGGCCGAAGCAGGACTGGTCCTGAATTGCCAAAGGCCCGGACAAAGATCTTGCACCACCGATGACGATTTTGTCTTTCTCTGGCAATGGCTTTTTGTCGCCGGAGTCGTTGTCTTCTCCACTACTACTGTTGCTGTCATTGTTGCCGGCATTGTTACTTCCGGCTTTGTTGCCGGCACAACCGCTAAGTAACAAAACAAATACCAGACAGGCAACTAAACAAATAAAGAGAATCGATTTCTTTTTCACTATGCTTTACCCCCATTCTTTTTTATTTCTCGTGAACACCAGCGACAGCCATGTCTTTTTGTCCGAAAATACCCCCTTTACTATTTATTTCTGAATATGCCAAAGTGTAAAAATGTTATACCTATTTTATATCTAAACAATATATAAAATAATTTTCTTTGTCAATTCCATATTCTGACAAATAAAGCTTCCTGCCGACCTTCTTAAAAATAAAAAAAAAACGGCTGTTAAGCCGCTTGTGCCTGTTGTATTCTATTCCTCCCCCAAAATCAGGGCGCCATAATGTACACAAATAGATCTGCTGCCGGCTTTACGCT
>JAAYLG010000116.1 GCA_012522075.1 Bacillota bacterium | reverse complement strand
AGCCACAGCCCATGCTCCTGATTTAAGGAAGCATATCTACAAAGGGATCCGGAGTTTAAACAAACAAACTGTTTTGTCATGGCTGCAGGAAGCCTTGGAGCGAGCTGATGAGCCTTCCAGACAGAAACTGCCCCTGTCCTATATATTGATTGCCTGTTACTTGGCGGCTTTTTCCCTTTCCAATTTTACCGGTACTGATTTTCTTTCCATCGCTTGGGAGTCCGGGGCGGTAACTACAGGCCCCATCTTGGTTCCTTTTGTCATGGCTCTCGGACTTGGACTGGCATCAGTTCGCGGAGACAAAACATCGGAAGAAGACAGTTTCGGTCTTGTTGCTCTAACCCTGATCATACCGATTATCGCCATGCTAATCTTAGGACTTTTTTTTACCCCCTCGGGCGGCAGCACTATGGAAGTGCATGAACTGGGGTCGTTAGCAGACATAGTTACATTATATGGCTCCAATATCGGTAAATACTTTAGGCAGGTAGCCGTGGCGCTGTTTCCCATGCTCTTGCTCTTTGCCGTCTTTCAAATGTGGAAGCTGCGATTAAAAACAAAAAAAGTTTTGCAAATAGCTGCAGGCACAATCTACACCTACTTTGGACTTGTTTTATTTTTGGCCAGTGCAAATATTGGCTTTATGCCCGCAGGGTATCTTTTGGGGGGCATCCTCAGCCAAAATGCCGCCGCCATCATCTTGATTCTTGTTGGCTTTGTCATTGGTTATTTTGTTGTGGCCGCAGAACCGGGGTTTTCGTTTTAAAGAGGCAAGTTGAAGAGGTTACGGAAGGGGCAATTTCCAGTAAAGCAATGGGCATCGGGCTGTCCGTTGGAGTAGGTATTTCAGTAGCCTTAGCCGTGATCCGCATTTTGACGGAATGGTCCATTCTATATTTTGTTATACCTGGATATGTACTTGCCCTGATCTTGACATTTTTTATTCCCCCTCTTTTCACCTCCATAGCTTTTGATTCCGGTGCAGTAGCTTCAGGCCCGCTGGCGGCAACATTTATGCTTCCCCTTGCCATAGGTGCCAGTGAGGCTATTGGGGGCAATATTTTTACCGATGCTTTCGGCATTGTTGCCCTTGTTGCCATGACGCCGGTTGTTACTCTTTCCTTGTTTGGTTTGGTTTATGCCATTAAATTGAAACTTGCTGAAAAAGCAGTTGTTGTTCCGGAGGAAGATGCAATTGTCGATTTAGATGACCCTACGGAACAAAACGATTAGGTTGCGGTACAAACAAATTAACCTATTCTGCCTACCATATAGATTGAAGCTTGTTGCTTCGAGTGCAAAAGGAGGGTTGTTGATGGAAGACAGTACAGTGACGAAATTGGAAGCACTAATAACGATAATGGATTATGGTTTGCGGAATGTTTTGTCTAAAGTGTTTAGTAGGAGCAACATGCCGTTGCTTTTGCTGACTCATGGATATGGTTCGGCCAAGTCAACTATCTATGACATACTTGGTTATGGTGGACCAAAGAAAATTGTTTCGCTTAGCATTCAAACGAAAAATATGTCGCATTTTATTTTAAGGCAGCTGCAAAAGGAGATAAATTTTGGCAAGCCGGGGACAGGAATAGCCTGTACAATAAGTTTAAGCAGTATCAACCGTGTTCTTTTAAAGACTCTACAAGAGTCTGAAAAGCATATGCAGATGGGAAGTGAGGGAAAGATGACCGCTGCAGCAAAAGAACCCTATCATTTAATCATTGCCATTGTTAATACCGGCCATTTTGAACAAGTAATGGAGGCCGCCAAAGCGGCCGGAGCCACCGGTGGCACGTTAGTTCATGCACGTGGTTTAGGTTCAAAAGAAGCGGTAAAATACCTTGGCATTACTATTCAACCTGAGAAAGACCTGGTCTTAATTCTTGCTCCAAAGAATAAAAGACATGCCATTATGGAAAGCATTACCCGCGAAGCAGGGTTAAATACCCCCGGAAAGGGCATTTGTTTTTCCCTGCCGGTCAATTATGCGGTAGGCGTTGACGCGCTTCTGGAAAATAATGACTAGGTTTGAGGCTACCGGCATGCCGGGTAGGGAGAAGGATAAGAGGCATAAAGAAAAATCATGGAGGAGGTTTTTTATCAGTGGCCTTTACGGTACCCGCCCGCCTCCCGTCTTATCTTGCCCTGACCCAAAAGCTGTGGGAAGAAAAATTGCAGCAGGCACGCAAAATGGCGTCTCCATGTGTCTTATGCCCCAGGCAGTGCAAAGCTTTGCGCCGCCAAGCCGGCAAGGAGCCAAGCCTGGGAGTCTGCAAGACGGGAGATAAAGCGATCGTGGCGAGCTTCGGACCGCACTTTGGCGAAGAGCCGCCCCTGGTGGGGACAAAAGGTTCCGGGACCATCTTTTTTTCCTACTGCAATTTAAAGTGCATTTTCTGCCAAAACTACAGCCTGGCCCACCTGGGAGAGGGCCGGGAAGTCGGCGACCGGGAATTGGGTGAAATGATGCTTGAGTTGCAAGCCATGGGCTGCCACAACGTAAACCTGGTTTCGCCTACTCATGTGGTGCCCAATATCTTGGCTGCTGCAAAGCATGCGGCGGAACGCGGGCTGCAGATTCCTTTGGTATACAACACCGGCGGCTATGATTCTCTGGAGACGATCCGCCTTTTGGCGGGCGTGGTGGATATTTACATGCCTGATATGAAATATGGAGAGCCGTCTGTGTCGGCAGAATATTCATTGGCGGCCGACTACCCGCAAGTAAATTTTGCCGCCGTGAAAGAGATGCACCGCCAGGTAGGAGATTTGGTACTGGACCCGGAAGGAATTGCCGTCCGCGGCCTTTTGGTAAGGCACCTGGTTTTGCCCGGCGGCTTGGCAGGAACCCGAAAGGTGCTGCAGTTTATTGCCGAAGAAATTTCCGAGGATACATACATTAACATCATGGCCCAGTACAGGCCCAATTACCGGGCTGTCGGTCACCATCTGCTGGGGCGAAGGATCACGGCTGCAGAATATCGGGAAGCATTGACTTTTGCTTCACAGCTGGGGCTTACCAGGGCGCAGGCCATGTAGCAAGCGGATAGTATTTTTCATTGTACGTATTCTGCGCTTCTGCCTTACTCCCGTTATTTTATTTGGCGACAACTGCCTGCAGGTGCTTACAGGATATTTCTGGCAGTAAACAAGTCAACTGCAGCCTGACGTCCAAAGCACCTGAAGGGGTATCCAGGAGAACCCGCTGCCTGCGGGGCCCGGAATCTTTTGTGATTGTATGTGTATTGCCCAAAAAATCGGTATATGTCAATTCAATCCGGTAAGAAAAAGTAAGTATCGCTATGGTCGACTGCTTCTCAGGCAGAGGAATGTGCTTTTTCTTCAGGGAAGTAGTGGTAATTTTGCAGGAATTGATTGTTTTAAGTTTGCCGGGCAACAATAGTTTTAGCGTGTTTTTGCTGCACTTGGAACAATTGGCCAGTACCTGCTTTACATCAAGACATTCAATCTGCACATGTTTTGCCTGGGCGGGCTGTTGGTACAGTCCTTTGGGGGATTGGCAAAGCACAGGAATCAGCAGAGGCGCTTTTTGCACGATTGTATAGGTGGCACATTCCTCCACAGGGAGGAATAATTCTTCTTTTGGCACAGTAACCCGGAAGATATTGTTTTTATTCGCACTGGATGATGTAAAAGGCATACGGAGACCTGCCTTTTGTTACTGTATGTAAGCCCAGTTTTAACTGGGCTTCTTTGCTGATTTAAGGTTGAGGCTCATCAATCATGCCGACAAAGACCAGATCCACTTCAATGGCCTGGTCTTGGGCCACATTGCCCGTATCACTTGGCAAATTGACCGAGATTTTTAAAGTTTCGCTGCTTTCAAACGCCAATTCACGACCCGCGGCAGGTTGTTCAATCAAGCCTGAAATGGGACCGCTGTAAATAACTTCAGGATTGTCCGGATCATCATCTTGAATGTGAATGTTCAATTTGTCCGCCAAAATTTGTGCTCCGGCTGGACTGGTATTAGGGCCGGGTTGCCAGTCGGCGAAAATAAAATAGCGGGCATCGGTACTTCCTTCATTGGTAATTACCAAATCTTCCGGCCCGGCAGATTCACCGGGAACAAGGTTTGTTTCGCTAAAAATTGGAGCTGCAGGGACTGTTATTGCCACATTTGCCGTACCCAATGCATTGTTTTGGTTTAAACTGGT
This sequence comes from Bacillota bacterium, assembly GCA_012522075.1. Taxonomy (GTDB): domain Bacteria; phylum Bacillota; class Dethiobacteria; order Dethiobacterales; family Dethiobacteraceae; genus DUUE01. The sequence goes on along the minus strand of JAAYLG010000116.1, from coordinate 11,764 downwards.
AATCGTAAATGACATTTTAACAGAACACTCCTTGTATTTATTTAGATCCATCCTTTTAGAAGCAAGGACGGTATGTAATATTATATGGTGCAGTAGACAAAATGTTATGGAGCGCCGGCGGCTCCGGGCATTGCGAATACCACCCTCATGCATGCAGCTGTCCCCTGTACGACTTCAGGGGCAGCTTGGTGCTTGAGGGTGGTCAGTTTTTGCCGGCTTGCCCGGTTCATGGAAAAAATCACATAACAGTTGTCGGCAATGCGGTGCTGTGCCCAACCGTATTTGTTAGGCACAATTACGAGCACAATAATTAGTCTGGCAACACATATTAATGCTGCATGTTACGTTGTAGAATTGTTACAAAAAGATTAAATTTATTAAAAAATTTAATAAGACACGTTTTTTAGATTTATTGCAACATTGCAAGAAAAAAGGAAGGAGGCGTTACGCAATGGTAGACGTGCTTAACTACGGCAGTACTCCTTTGGAGTGGCCGTTCCCGGTGAAGTATGACAAGGAGAACAGAATCGAAACGGACGTACTGATAGTCGGCGCAGGCGTCGCCGGTGCCATGGCAGGTCTGATGGCTGCCCGCCGCGGCGTGCGGGTTGCAGTCGTCGACAAAGCGCCCATTGACGTCAGCGGCAGCGGCGGTGCGGGGCTTGATCACTACGGCGGCTGCTACTCAAACCAGGATTGTGCCATCACGCCGGAGGAGTACATGGAACTGGCCAAGGACAATCCCTTCGGCCTTGACCACAGGACCTACATTAACTTTAAGGGTGCATGGGACAATCTGCTGGAACTGGAAAGGCTCGGCCTGCGTTTCCGCGACGAAGAAGACGAGTTTGCCGGCGCACCTTTCCGCGATGACAAAACGAAGATCATGTATGCCTACGACTACAAGACAAAAGACACAATCAGGCTGCGCAGCGGCGCCTACATCAAGAAGTACATGCGCGATGCCCTCGTGAAAGAAAAGAACGTTCAGCTGTTCGAGCGCGTCATGATTACAAGGCTGTTGACGGAAGGCGGCAGGACTCTGGGCAGAATTGCCGGTGCGACAGGTGTCAGCGAGGTGACCGGTGAGTTTTATGTTTTCTCGGCCAAAGCTGTGATTCTCAGCACGGCTGGCGTTTCCATGCAGGGGACAAGTACGTGGACCTTCAACTCTGAAATGTTTGGCAACGGTTACAGGTCTGATCCGCGCAACACCGGAGACGGAATAGCCATGGCCTGGCAGGTCGGCGCCGAAATGAACAGCGAGGAGCAATTCGGCCAGGCGCTTAACGTGGGTCCGTTTGGCTGGCCCTGGTATGCAATTGGAAACCCGGACAACACCTGGCACGGTTGCACGATAGTCGACAATAAAGGCAAAGAAGTGCCTTGGGTTGACGGGCTTGACCAACCCATCTCCACGCTTGAAGAACGCTGGCTGCCGGGTAAAGGCCAAGTCTATATGGGCTTCCTGCGTCCGATCCCGTTTTTCGATCAAAAGCTGATTGAAAGCGGCGAGTATGAGTTGCCTTTCTGGGCGGACTTGTCGGCTTTACCGGAGCATGAACGGCGCGGCATCTGGGGACTGATGGTCGGCAACGAAGGCAGAACCCGCATGGCGGTGTATGACTATTTCAATAAAGCCGGATTTAACCCGGATACCGATATGCTGCAATGCCCTGTTATGAATCCGGAGAGCTATACCTACAGACGTAAAGACTGGTTTCAAGGCGAGCCCAATATGGCAAGATTCTGGAAAGCCGACACCCTTAAGGGACTTGCCACTGACTGGAACCAAATGACGAACGTACCCGGCCTGTTTGCTTCCGGTTCGGAATCCGGCCAGGGCGGTGCTCCGGCAGGCTCTTCCGGTGCGTATGCCGGCAATCGGGCTGCCGAATATGCAATGGAAGTGCCACGCGTTCCTATTGAAGAGGCACAAGTGGCTGCCGAGAAAGAGCGTGTTTACGCGCCAGTAAAACGGGCGGAGGATCCTGAGGCGCGTATTAGCTGGAAAGAACTTTGGATGGGACTCAACCGTGTTATGCAGCAAGATTGCGGTGAATTTCGCACAGAGGCGACATTGAAACACGGGCTGATGTGGCTCGACAGCATCAAAGAACACGAAATGCAGATGACTTATGCCCGCAACCCGCACGAACTTGTCCGCGTACTTGAGTGCGAAAGCCGCATCACAGTCGGCGAGGTATATTTGTACCTTGGCCTTGCCAATGTCCAGAGAGAAAGAGACGGCGTACCCCGTGACAAGGTTATGTTTGTGAAATATGTTGACGGCGAGCGCATCTTAACCTTCAAAGAAAAAGAGTGGTGGCTGAAACCACCATACGAACCTACGTATCTGGAAAACTATATCAAGTGCAGGTCGAAAGAACCTGTTGATTGGAGGCATAAGAATGGCTGAAATTCAAAATAAGGCATACTTAGTGCCCAATCCAATTGCACCTACGCATACTGTGACGATTGATGCGAAAAAGTGTATTGCTTGCAACAAATGTACCGAAAAGTGCCGTATGCAGACCATTATGCCTCATCCCGAGAAAGGCAAGCCCCCGCTTCTCATCTACCCCGACGAATGCTGGTTCTGCGGACTGTGTGTTGAAGCTTGCCCCAAAGGTGCCATCACACTGCACTACCCGATTAATCAGCGCTTGTTCTTTAAGCGCAAAACGACCGGGGAAGTCTTCCGCATTGACGGCCCGAACGCCCCGGCGCAAAGTTATTTCAAGCCGCCGGTTGGATGAGCCCGAATCTTCTCAGTTTGGGCCGTTCTCAGCATGCAGTTCAAGAAACTGGAGGAGCAAAATGTTCAGATATATCGTAAAGCGGCTGTTACTGATAATACCAACACTGTTGGCCATTACATTTGTTGTGCAGCTGTTCATCGTAATCACGCCGGGGGATCCTGCACGAATGCTCGCCGGGACTCAAGTCTCGGAAGAAGAGGTTGAACAGTTGCGTATTGAAATGGGCCTGAGGGACCCGTTCCTTGTCCGCTACGGCAACTATATGAAAAAGCTCTTTCATGGTGATTTTGGCACCTCATACAAGACGAAGAACCCGGTTTTGGAGGATTTGCTTAGCCGCTTTCCCTATACGCTAATGCTTGTTGTCATCAGCATGTCCATAGCGATCTTAATCGGCATTCCTCTCGGTATTTACGCAGCAATAAATCAATATACTTGGAAGGATAGCGCGGCGAACTTTGCTGCATTGTTTTGTGTGTCAATGCTGCCCTTCTGGCATACGTTGATGCTTGTACAATTGGTGGCCGTTAAACTGCGCCTGCTGCCGCCGTCGGGCATTGAAAGCTGGACCGGCTGGATATTGCCATGTGTTACGAATGCTTTGGCTTATACAGCGTCAATTGCGCGGCAAATGCGGTCGAATCTGCTGGAAGTAATTCGCCAGGATTTTGTTACAACGGCGCGGGCCAAGGGGCTGCATGAGCGAAAAGTACTGTACAAACATGCGCTGAAAAATGCGTTGATACCAATCATTATGACGATAGGCTCCATCACCGGTTTTGCCATGGGCGGTTCTATGATTACCGAGATCATCTTCGGTATCCCGGGAATTGGCAATTATACACTGACGGCACTGCTTGCCAGAGATTATCCGGTCATCCAGACAAACGTTCTTTTCATCTCCACGCTCTTTTGCATAATCCTGATGCTGACAGACGTGGCGTTTGCCATCGTGGATCCGCGCATACGGGCGCAATATGCCCGCAGTGGGCGCAGCGGGATAAAGCTGGGGTTGCCGAAGCTGTTTAAGCAATTGAGGAAGGGGGACGTGCAGTCGTGAATGTAAATGAAAACATTGTATGGAAAAAACGGTCACGGCTGTTTGAAGTATGGCACAATCTCAAAAAAAATAAAGTTGCGGTTGTGTGCCTGTTTATTCTCATTGCGGTGTTCTTGATAGCAATATTTGCCCCCTACATTGCTCCTTACCCGTATGACAAGCAGGACTATAACGCCATCTTTCAGCCGCCCAGCAAAGAGCATCTTCTTGGTACGGATCAACTTGGGCGTGACATCCTCAGCCGCCTGATTTACGGTGCCTCACAGTCTTTGCAACTGGCGGTGGTTTCAACGGCGATTGCTTCCGTTATCGGGATAGCAATCGGTGCAATCGCGGGTTACTACGGCGGCTGGGTGGATAACCTGACAATGCGTTTCTTTGATATTTACCAAAGTATACCGATGTTTTTGCTGTGCGTAACGTTGGCGGCTGTTATGGGGCCAAGCTTGAACAATGCAACTCTGGCCATTGGCATTAGCATGATCCCCGGGCCGGCACGGATGATGCGCGCGTCGATTCTGTCGGTACGCGAGATGGAGTATGTCGAGTCGGCAAGGTTAATCAACGCAAGCAATACGCACATTATCCTGAAGTATATCTTACCCAACTCGATAGCGCCGCTTATTGTCTTCACAACGATGAGTATGGGCATGAATATGCTTGCAGGCTCGGCCCTAAGCTATATCGGCTTGGGTGCACAGCCGCCCATGCCGGAATGGGGCGCCATGGTTTCCGATGTGCGCAATATCATGCGCGACCATGGATATCTTGCGTTGTATCCCGGTGCGTGCATCATGATCGTTGTGCTGGCGTTCAACCTGCTGGGAGACGGGCTTCGTGACGCGCTTGACCCGCGGCTGAAAAATACATGATGAGCCGAGGAATTGAGGTATACACATGACAGACAATAATGTTATTTTGGAAATTGTTGACCTTAAAGTAGAGTATCACACTGATGAAGCCGTCATTCATGCCGTAAACGGGGTAAACCTTATCGTCAAAAAAGGGGAGACAATTGGGCTTGTCGGCGAGACAGGTGCCGGCAAGACGACAATTGCCCGCTCGGTTTTACGGATTTTACAGACACCGCCGGCAAAGTTTTGCGGTGGAAAGATAATCTTTCAAGGCCAGGATCTCATGGAACTGTCCGAGAAGGAGATGCGAAAAATCCGCGGCGGAAAGATTGCCATGATCTTCCAAGACCCGATGACGGCGCTCAACCCGATCGAAAAAGTCGGCGACCAGATTGCCGAAGCAATCCAGCAGCACAACAAGGTTTCTCGCATTGAAGCCATGGATCGTGCGATAGAGATGCTTGAAAAGGTTGGCATCCCCGGATCGCGGTATATAGAGTATCCGCACCAGTTTTCCGGAGGAATGAAGCAGCGCGTTGTTATTGCCATGGCGCTTGCGTGCAACCCGGCTTTGCTGCTTGCAGATGAGCCGACCACCGCGCTGGACGTAACAATTCAGGCACAGGTTCTGGATATGATGCGCTCGCTGAAAAATGAGCTGGGTACAAGCGTCGTGCTTATCACCCATGATTTGGGTGTCGTGGCAGAGATCTGCGATTCTGTTGCCGTGGTTTACGCCGGGGAAGTCGTCGAATACGGCACGGTGGAGCATATTTTTGAGCACACGGCGCACCCGTATACGATAGGCCTGTTCAATTCTCTGCCGAAGCTCGATACCAAGGAGAAGCGGCTGCGCCCGATCAAAGGGCTGATGCCTGATCCCACGAATCTGCCGGTGGGCTGCAAATTCTGTGATCGTTGTCCCGAAGCACAGGCAGTGTGCTTTGAGACCGCTCCGGAAGTAAGAGAGATTGCACCAGGCCATTTGGTAAAGTGTTTATTTAGGGGGGCCGCCGATGTCCATAATGCTTGAAGTTACTGGTCTCAAGAAGTATTTTAAAGTCCGCGACGGCTACCTTCATGCTGTTGACGGAGTCAATTTCTCGATTGAGAAGGGCAAAACGCTTGGTGTAGTGGGAGAGTCCGGTTGTGGCAAGTCGACCCTTGGCAGAACGATCCTGCACCTCTTGAGCCCAACAGCGGGGAAAATTGTGTTCGAAGGAGAGGATATAACAAACCCCTCAAAGCACGAACTAAAGCGAATTCGCGAGAATATGCAGATGATCTTTCAGGACCCGTATTCTTCCCTCAACCCGCGCATGTCTGTCAGTGAAATTATTATGGAGCCGCTTGTACTGCAAGGCAAACTTGGCAAGAACGAAGTCAGGGAAGAAACATTGCGACTCATGGATGTGGTTGGACTGGCGGGACGCTTTGTCAACGCATATCCACACGAGCTTGACGGCGGGCGGCGCCAGCGCATCGGTATGGCACGGGCGCTTGCGCTCAAACCAAAGTTTATCGTCTGTGACGAGCCGGTTTCGGCGCTGGACGTCTCAATTCAGGCACAAATTATCAACCTGTTGCTTGATCTGCAGGAAGATTTGGGTTTGACCTACATGTTTATCACGCACGATTTGTCTGTCGTCAAGTACATTTCAGACGACATCATGGTTATGTATCTTGGCCAGATAGTTGAGAAAGCGCCTTCTGACGAACTGTTTCGCAGTCCCTTGCATCCTTATACGCAAGCTCTGCTTTCGGCCATACCCATACCCAGTTTGCGGAACCGCAAAGAGCGTATCATAATGCGGGGGGAGCTCACATCACCCGTTAATCCGAAACCGGGATGCAGATTCAAGGACAGGTGTCCCCACGCATCCGCCGAATGCTCACAGGATCAATCTTTACTTAAAGTCTCCGACGATCATTTTGTCGCATGTTGGAAGTACGATTCATTATAAAAGCATCTATGGGCCGTATCATAAGAGCACCATTATTATTTAAAAAAATAAAAGGGGGAAGAGAAATGAAGAAGAAAGTTTTGGCGATTTTGCTGTGTTTAGCACTGGCGCTGTTCATGGTCGCCTGCGGCGGCGACAAAAGCACGGCACCAGGCAACAATGACGGCAGCAACAATGTTAACAATGACGGGGGCAATGAAACGGTTGTCGAAGACAAGGACACGCTAAACATTGCCATCACGGCAGATGACGGCACGCTGGCAATCGAGTACATGACCTCCGGCACTTACTCCGCCATGGCAGTCGTTATGGAGCAACTGTGGGACGTCGACGAGGACGGCAATGTTATTTACGTGCTTGCCGAGAAGGTAGAACAGCCTACGGATTCCGAAATGATAGTTCATCTCCGCAAGGATGTAAAGTTCTCAAACGGCAATCCTCTAACAGCGGAGGACGTACTTTTCTCCATTGATCTATACAAACAAGCAGGCGCAACGGGCCAACCCAGAACACAGACAATTGACCAGGAAAAAACAACAGCCATTGACGACCATACAGTTCATATAGTAATGCCTGCCCCCAACGTTGCCCATTGGCAGATCCTATCACAGTTCTTTGTTTACGATAAAGAGTCCTACAACCCTGATACAGTCTCCACAAAGCCGATCGGCACGGGGCCATACATGGTTAAAGAGTATGTGCCCAACAGCGTTCTCAAGCTCGAGCGCAATGAAAACTATTGGGGTCAGAAACCTGACTTCAAGTATCTCAACTTTCAGGTGCTGAACGAACCAGCGCAAAGGGTTAACGCACTGGATACCGGCATAGTTGATATCTCACCCATCGCCATTGAGGACTCCGATTATGTCAAGGGTCTGCCCAATTTCCACCTCAATGAGCGTCTCACAGGCTACTATATGGGCTTGAGCTTCAACTTTGGCGTGAAATCCTTCTTCCATAAGAACCCTGATGCCCGCAGGGCATTCGTTCACGCAGTGGATCCGGAAGTAATCAAAAATGTTGTCTATTTAGGCAAGGCGGTAATCATGCATGCAGCCGTTCCGGACATTTGCTTCGACTACGAAGACAGATTCAACAATATGGATGATACTTACAAGATCGGCTACAATCCTGATTATGCAAGGCAACTGGCCGAAAAATCCGGACTCAGCGGTCAGACAATCAGCATGATTACCAACGGGTCAGCGGAACAAACCAAAGCGGCGGAAATCGTTCAATCCATGCTCAAAGAAATTAACGTTACGGTTGAAATTAGAAGCTATGACCCCGCAACTGCATGGCAAATGGCTTATGACCCGGATGCAGATCATGACTGCGGCATCCTGTCCGGGATCACTCCCAACAGGGTCGTAGGCGACCTCTTGCTCAATGGTGTGCGCTACTCACCGACACTGACAATTCCCGGCTTCTTTGAGAACAACGAAGAATACCTGGCCCGCGCACCGCTGGCAATGAGCACCCTTGATGAAGCCGAGCGCAGCGAGATCCTTTACGACCTGCTTGGCCAGTATGAGCGAAATGTGCTCTCCTTCGCCCTGGTTAACCCGTATAACTACACCGCTTTTTCAAAAGTTATCGACCCGAGTTCCATCAGGTTCTCGGTCGGCACAGGCTTTATCCGCTTCCAAGACTTGAAAAAGGCGAAATAACAAGTAAGATATGCTGAAAAAAGTAAATGTGGTTCTCGGGCTTATGGTGGGTCCGAGACCACATTTACACTTTCCCAGCCGAAGAAACCAACCAGCCAAAGCGGTTATTGGTCCAAGGCATCCGGGTATTGCTGCAGCAGCAGCATGCAGGAAAAGAGAAGATGCGCCCGTTCCTTCGGGTCTTCTATCTGCTGCAGCGACACGATGCTTTTGATTATGCCGAGACGGTACGACAAGGTGTTGCGATGGATGAACAGTTCGTTGGCAGCGGCCTTGATGCTCTTGTTGTTGCGAAGATAGGCTTCCAAGGCCGGCAACAATTCAGTTCCATTCTTTTTATCATAGTTGTAGATACGCAATGCCGCCCGGTGACAAATAGATTTCAGGGATATGCTTGACGCTAAGATATTGGCGACATGTTTGATCATCGTTTCCCCGTAATAACGGATACGCTGATTCTGATTGCCGAGCCCTAAGGCGACACGGCAAAGGGTGTGCTGATTGGCAAGCTGATAAAAATCGTTGAAAGGCAGACTAACGCCGAACGAAGCGTTTGCCTTAATTAGTTTTTCTTCAAGCAGATGGGCATTGGCGAAGATGGTTTCCCGTGTGTCATTGTGGACAAGCAAAAGTATTTCCGTATCTGTCTTGACAGCCACACTGTCGGGGAAAATACTCTCATATTTCAGCATGTCGGACATGTCGCGATTTTTGTCAATCAGCTCCGACATGGTGTCGATGGTGATCAGGATATAGTCATCATCTATCTTCCAGCCAATTTTCGAGATGGCCGAAGCAACAACCGCCGGGTCGATATGGGCATTTCTTACAGTCAAAAGAATGATCATGCGAATATAATTCATGATGTCGTACGATGCGCTGAATTGCTTGGTGATATAAGGCCTGACCATGTCTGACAGGTAATCCAGTATGTATTTTTGATAAGGCTGTATTGGTTTCAACAGGCCGGCAACAACCATTGTGGCGACATGCTTATCACCTTCAGTGAAAGATAATAGCATAAAAGACGGCGTAGTCTCGCTGGCGGGAAAATAAAAAGATTTATTGATGTTATTGGTGGGGTGCCAAATATCAGATTTCAATAAAAAGTCCAGAACTCTTTTCATGCCGGCCGCCCTGTTTTGCTGCAAATCAATTTGGAGGCGACTGCTGCATTCCAGCATGCCGCATTGAGAATCAACAAGCATGACAGGGTTATTAAAAAATGAAGTGCAAGTATCAAGCACTTGCCTGACCGGCGCGTTGGTAAGTATCTGCGAATACAGGCCCCATTCAAGACGGTGCATGGAATTGAAAAGATTTTGAACCTTGTTAAATAAGTCATACATATTGATATCGTCCGGGTAAATCAAACCGTTGACACCATGAGTCTCCAGGTAACGCCGGGCGTTTTTTCCTCCGCCGACACACAACAGATAGGCGGGCGGGCGTGAAACATTTTTCAGTTTATCCCAGGTTGTAATATAAAGGTGGTCTGTTACTGCAGGATCATAATTTAAGATTGGAAAAGGACGCATGTCAAAAAAGCAAACTTCATGTTCAGTTTGCCCGCACACAAATTCAGGATTGATCCCCAGTTCATTTTCAATCAGCGCGAGATTAAGTTTCATTATTTTATTCTCCGTTGCGCCATAATGTATGCGCCACTATCATAAGATGTAGTTCCCCAGGCACATCTTGTCCAGTGGCGTATGCATGAAGGGGGATAGTATTTTGCTTTTACTATCCCTCTTTTAATTTTGCCAAAACTATTTTACATGAAGTACCGGTAAGTGTCAAACAACATCGGCACCAACAGGTTTGTGGCAGGTTTTAATAGTTACCTGTTTTTTAAATAAGCTCTTCTTTTTGGCATTCTCCGGATACTTGCCGCATAGTTTCAATTGTCACCAGTATTTTAATTACATGGTACATGACTCCAGCTCATAAGCAAAAAAAGGCTGCTTTTAACCGCTGCCCGCCTTTCTTGGGTTTGCTTTACATTCCGGCAGATTTGGCTGTTGAGTGCCCGCCTGCTATTCTCCGCACCTAGTTTAATTGGGACAAAAATTTCCACCTGCAAGTGATTAGGTGGTTCAATTTTTAGGTTTGGACTGGATAATTGAGGAAGATGCAATGAAAAAAAGCAAGGCTGCTGCAGTGCCAATAAAAAAGCTCGTACTGCAGCAGCCTTTTACTGCGTTGAGGCTAAATGATGGCCAGAATTATAAAGTTGAGGATAAAGAGAAGAGTGGAGACCAGCAAAATCGGGTGAACATCATTAAATTTGCCTTTAACAAATTTCACGATGCAGTAGAAGATAAAACCTGTGGCGATGCCATAGGAGATACTGTAACAAAAAGCCATAAAAACACCGGCAAAGAAAGCAGGTATTGCTTCGTCCAGATCATTCCATTTGATTTCAGTAAAAGAAGCCATCATCATGATACCGACCACGATTAATGCCGGTGCAGTTGCTGCCGCAGGCACTATGCCGGCTACAGGAGCGAGGAAAATACAGATTATAAACAACACCGCTGTTGCCAGGCTGGTCAGGCCTGTACGGCCGCCTGCACTGATGCCGGCGGCACTTTCCACGTAAGTTGTGGTGTTGGAAGTACCGAAGAGAGCACCAATAGAAGTGGCAATGGCGTCGGCAAAAAGAGCTCTATCCATTTTTGATTTAAAGCCCGAGCTGCTTTCCATGGCTTTCTCATCTTCGGCGCTGAAGATGCCGGTTCTTCTGCCGGTACCGATGAAAGTGCCGATTGTATCAAAAGTGTCGGTCAAACTGAAAGCAAAAATTGTCATCAACACAAGAGGTATTTTGGCAGGGTCGGAAAACAGCGAAAGCAGGCCTTCTCTGCCCAAAGCGGCTCCGAAGGTTTTTCCCAGGTCGGCAAAGGCCGCGCCAAGACTACCGGTTGTCCCCAAGGTGGAAATGTCAACAACCCGCATAGGAATGCCTATGATTGTCGTGGCAATGATACCGATTAGGATTGCGCCCCTTACTTTTAAAATGAGCAGGACGACGGTTAAGATTAGACCTATCAAAGCAAGCAGAACGGTGGGATTGTTTAAAGCAACCAATGCAGGCACAGCGCTGGCATCGGCTATAACAGTGCCGCTTTCTAAAACAATATTATGACCGGGGTCTGAAGTAAAGTTAATTAATCCGGCACTTTTGACGCCAATATAGGCAATAAAGATGCCAATTCCGCCACCAATGGCATGCTGGAGGCTAACGGGAATTGCTTTAATGATTAATTTGCGAATCTTGGTAACAGTAATAATAATATTAACAAGGCCGCAAAGAAAAACCATTGCCAAGGCTTGCTGCCAGCTAAAGCCTAAAGCAAAAACAACAGTGTAAGTAAAAAAGGCGTTTAACCCCATACCGGGAGCTTGTGCATACGGCACATTTGCAAATAAGCCCATCACCAGAGTCCCAATT
>JAAYLG010000115.1 GCA_012522075.1 Bacillota bacterium | reverse complement strand
GATGTATATGCGCTGAATTTGAAAAAGGCGCTAAGGGCGATTGAGGAAAAAGATGAGGCTTTTCTAAATAATTTGGTAAGAGAAGTTTTGGTCAGCATGGGTGGGTGATATTGGAGTCCCGATGGCTTTTCCTCTTCAAGATTATGAACTTAATTATACACTGGCGTACCGGAGGGATAGCATGGCCTCTCATTTTGCGTAGGTTGACTTTTCCGAAGAAGACCGCCAGAAAATGCTGGACGTCATCCGGTTATTCAGAGAATAGGAGCCCCGGGATGAGATTGGCATCAGGACCATCAGAGACACTTACACCGACTTTCTTCCCCGGAACAAGTACCATCCAGACCCGGGCCTGGTATATGCTCTTTGTCCCCTGGATATATCAGGAGTTGGAACCAACTCATATAGTTGCATGATCTTTCAATACTATCAATAATTGCAGGTTTTTGTTAATTATTAACGAAATATAATAAAATAATTGACGTAAAATGAGTCCACATCAATAACCGTAAAAGAAATAATAATAAAAGGATTACTTGCACAATGGCAAAATGAAAAAGACAAAAATCAAGACACCCGCCAGAAAATCATTAATCAAATTCATCAATATGAGTATTTAGTTATGAGAGCAAAATATGAAATTAAGTATTTTGGCATCCATGACTATGTACCAGATGAAATTAGGAAAGAACAGGACTTCCACCGGGAAGATTTTTACCGGTTTCCAATTTTAAAGTTTTTATACATAAATGATAGTCCAACTCTGGCTATAGTGAAAACCATAAGCGGTATTGCAGAAATGATCAAGGATGAATTGGTTTTGTTAGACTTCGAAAGAGGAGACACGGGGATGCCCAGATGGAACCGGAACATCAGATTTGCCAGCGATAGACTGAAAAAACGTGGTTTAATTGATACGATTGATGGAAAATGGGTTTTAACCATTAAGGGTACACTTTTTTATATTTATGCCAAAGAGGATTATACAGTTAAAGTCATAGAAAATCATCAGAATAAATGGATCTGTAATTTTGATGATCTTTATAAACGTTTTTTCCCTTTCACTGAAATGACAGAAGAAAAGTTAAGAGTAAGCCTAAAAAAGCGAACTCAAGATTTTTCTTCAGTGGAAAGAATCATCAATCTTTATAAGAATATACAAGTTCTTGGCGAGCAGGATCTTATTGAGCTTGAGGGACTAATTCAAGGATGCCATAAATTAATTGATGACGAAAAGAAGGATGTTTTGAGTTATACAGTTCACGGATTGCAGCAAGAGCTCTTTAAGGATGTATCAAGCAATTAACCTGAACTTTGAGTTAAGCAGGGCTTAATTGAAGGTTTTGAGCAACCACCATAACCATCGTTGATGAAATGGTGCAGAGATAAAACCACAATGTCTGTTTATTATCTAGAGTCTTTTATATCTTATTGGGGGGGATGCCTATGGCACGACTTGAAGAGATAACTGTTGGCAGTAGTGTGACAGGCATCGCTGGAAATCAACCGGTAAATATTGTAGCAGTTAAATGGTATGGAAGCTCGGTATTAGAGGTTACATATAAAAATGCTGAGGGGCAGGTTGCCAGTCAGCTTTTGTATAGAGAGGATGAGGGACGTTTAGTTGTTGTGGACAAGAGTCTTCCGTGGAGTTTTGATGCCGATGCGGAGCTGCTTCGCCTTGTCTCGGAGGCGTACCGTATCAATCTTGCCCATATCTTCGATCCATACTTGGCTGTTCATACTTCAGCCATCGAACCGCTTCCCCATCAGATTTCGGCAGTTTATAAAGAAATGCTACCGCGTCAGCCGCTTCGTTATATCCTAGCAGATGATCCCGGAGCCGGTAAGACAATTATGACCGGTCTGTTGATTAAGGAATTGATTATTCGTGGCGATCTGAAACGTTGCCTGATCGTTACCCCCGGTAACTTGGCAGAGCAGTGGCAGGATGAATTATACCGGAAATTTAGCCTTAAATTTGAATTATTAACTAATGAACGTATTGAGTCGGCCGTTATGGGCAACGCGTTCACGGAGATAGATTTATGTATTGCGCGCTTGGATAAGCTTTCGCGGGACGAAAAGATACAAGAAAAATTACGGGTAACGGACTGGGATTTGATTGTCTGTGACGAAGCGCATAAAATGTCGGCCAAAATATGGGGCGGTGAGGTTAGATATACAAAACGGTTTCAGTTGGGACGATTGTTATCCTCTATTACGCGGCATTTTCTGCTCTTAACAGCTACACCCCATAATGGCAAAGAAGAAGACTTTCAACTGTTTTTATCGTTGATTGATCAAGACCGTTTTGGCGGTGTTTTCCGCAGCAGCCATCAGTCGATAGATGTGTCTGATGTCATGCGGCGGCTTGTAAAAGAGGAACTTTTGAAGTTTGACGGAACCCCGCTCTTTCCCGAAAGGATCGCTTACACTGTAAACTATGATCTTTCTCCGTTGGAGGCAAAACTCTACACCGCAGTGACCGAATATGTACAGCAAGAATTCAACCGGGCTGATCAATTAACTAGCGAACGGAAAACCACTGTCGGTTTTGCCTTGACGATTTTGCAACGGAGATTGGCATCCTCTCCCGAGGCGATATATCAATCATTGAAACGCCGCCGGGAGCGGCTGGAGAACAGACTGGCCGAGGAACGGTTGGGAAAATGGGCGGCGGAGTATACCTATACCATGCCGGATTGGGACGATTATGATGATTTACCCTCCTCTGAACTGGAAGACACCGAGGAACAGGTGGTGGATCAAGCTACCGCAGCCCAAACCATCTCGGAACTGGAGGCAGAGATTGCTACCCTAAAAAGATTAGAACGAATGGCAAACGAGGTACGGATGAGCAGCGTAGATCGCAAGTGGGAGGAGCTTTCCTGCTTATTGCAGGATAATGAGAATATGTTCGGTCCTGACAGGTTGCACGAAAAACTGATTATTTTTACTGAACACCGCGACACCCTTAACTATCTCGCGAATAAAATCCGTTCCTTACTTGGCAACAATGAGGCGGTTGTAACAATCCATGGCGGTCTTTTGCGTGATGAACGGCGCAAGGTCGAGGAGTTGTTTAATCATGACAAGAATATACGTATCTTAATTGCAACTGATGCGGCGGGTGAAGGTATTAACCTTCAACGTGCCCATTTGATGGTGAACTATGATTTGCCATGGAATCCCAACCGTCTGGAGCAACGTTTCGGGCGTATCCATCGTATTGGTCAGACTGAGGTCTGCCATTTATGGAATCTTGTCGCGCGGGAAACCCGTGAAGGGATGGTTTTCCAGAGGCTCTTTGAGAAGTTGGAACAAGAGCGCGAGGCCTTAAAAGGGAAAGTCTTTGATATACTCGGTAAAGTGACTTTTGATAACCGGCCCCTGCGGGATCTTCTTATTGAGGCTATACGTTATGGAAATGACCCGAAGGTGCGGGCGCGGCTCTATCAAGTCGTTGACAAAGCTCTCAATCGTGAAGCGCTCCAAAAATTAATTGAGGATTATGCGCTGACCGAAAACACAATGGATCTTCACCAAATCATGGCAATCCGTGAGGATATGGAGCGGAGAGAGGCGCATAAACTTCAACCACACTTTATTGAGGCGTTCTTTATTGAGGCATTTACCGAGCTTGGCGGCAAAATTCGGCCTCGGGAAAAGGGACGTTATGAGATAACGTTTGTCCCATTTATTATCCGTAGCCGTGATATGCAGATCGGCTTTGGTGAGCCGGTGTTACCGCGCTATGAACGGATTTGCTTTGATAAAGCTTATTGCAATGTACCGGGGCAAATCCCTGCCGCCCTGATTGCGCCGGGACATCCACTCTTGGAGGCCACCATTGACCTGATCCGTGAAAAGTACGCAGATGTGCTGAAACGAGGCGCCATTTTCATTGATGACAATGACTATGGCACAGATATACGTCTTCTTTTTTACATTGAGGACTCTGTTCAAGATGGCGTGATCTTGCCGAATGGAAGTAACCGCGTGATTTCCAAACACATTCATTTTGTGGAGATTAATAAAGACGGGACAGCGATAAATGCCGGATATGCGCCTTACCTGGATTACCGCGCAGCTAAAGAGGATGAGCTAGAAGTAATCCGTGCATATCTTCAAAATCAGCAATGGCTTCAGACTAACATAGAAGAGATCGCTATTGGTTATGCGATTGAACACATCATTCCGGAGCATGTTAATGAAGTACGGGAGCGTAAAACAAAGCTTGTTAATAAAACGGCGAAGGCGGTTAAAGAACGTTTAACTGCTGCGATCCAATATTGGGATTTCCGGGCGGCGGATCTGAAGCAGAAAGAAGCCGCGGGGAAAATAAATGCCCGACTGAACTCGCAAATGGCAGCCCGGCGCGCCGAAGAGCTTGAGGCCCGTATGTATAAACGCCTTGCGGAACTGGAAAAAGAGAAACTTATTTCAGCGTTGCCACCGGTGGTAGTGGGCGGGGCGCTTGTTATTCCGCGCGGTCTGGTAAATAAGGTTATGGGGAGGCCGGATGCCAATCAGATCGATACGATGGCACGGCGCCAGGTGGAATTGACGGCCATGAAAACTGTTATGGATATTGAAGAATCGCTAGGGTATATACCACGAGATGTAAGTGCTTCAAAATGCGGGTACGATATCGAATCACTGATTCCCCAAGAGAGGCGTGATAATCAAGCGCCGCTGCGCTTTATTGAAGTAAAAGGAAGAATAAAGGGTGCTGAAACTGTAACCGTAAGCAAAAACGAAATCCTTACCGCGTTTAACAAGCCGGACGAATATATCTTGGCGATTGTGGAGGTGGATGAGGAACAGAAGACACATACGGTCTATTTGAAAAAACCCTTCCGTGAACGTCCGGATTTTGCAGCGACCAGTGTGACTTATAATATCGATGAATTAATAAATGGATCAGAAATTATCTTGGAGAGAGGTTGGGAAAATGGGCTATAAAAAGAAGTTAATCGAGGTTGCGCTGCCACTAGAGGCTATAAATGAGGCATCTGTCCGTGAAAAATCGATCCGGCATGGGCATCCTTCCACATTGCATTTATGGTGGGCAAGGCGTCCCCTTGCCGTAGTACGGGCTGTTATTTTTGCCTCACTAGTGGATGATCCGTCTTCCCATCCTGAGTTATTTCCTACTGTTGAGAAACAGGAAGAGGAGCGTAAAAACCTGCACAAGCTGATAGGGGAACTGATACAGTGGGAGAACTCCAATAATGAAGAAGTTTTAAATAAAGCGAAAGCAGAGATTTTAAAATACACGGATGGGAAATTGCCTGCCTTGCTCGATCCTTTTGCCGGTGGCGGTACAATTCCTTTGGAAGCCCAGCGGCTTGGACTGGAAACTTACGCCATGGATCTGAATCCGGTCGCTGTGATGATTAATAAAGCGATGATTGAGATTCCCCCTAAGTTGGCTGGCCAGCCGCCTGTGAATCCGGAGGCCAAGCGAAGGACCGATTATCACCGTGAATGGAAAGGGGCTACGGGGCTTGCCGAGGATGTCCGCTATTATGGCCAGTGGATGAAGAATAAAGCGTTTGAGCGTATTGGGCATCTTTATCCAAAGGTAAAAGATGAGTACGGAAAAGAGCATACAGTAATTGCCTGGATTTGGGCAAGAACGGTTAAATGTCCGAATCCGGCCTGTGGGTGCGAAATACCGTTAGCGAATAGTTTTGTATTGTCTAGAAAAAAAGGCAAAGAAGCATATATTCAGCCTATAATTGAAGGTAAAAAAATATGCTATGAAGTTAGATATGGGAAAAATGCACCTGAGCCACCAAAAACTGCGAGGGGCAGGTTTAGATGCATTTGCTGTAACTCTCCGATTGATGGAGAATACATTAAAGCAGAGGGACACGCTAAACGCATTGGTTCTAGTTTAATGGCTATCGTTGCTGAAGGTAAAAACGGTCGTTTATATCTTTCTCCGAGCGAAGAGCATATCCAAATTGCAAATTGTTGCCAACCTGAATGGAAGCCCGAAATAGAAATGAATCAAAATTGTACTGACTTAATAAGTGGACGTGGCTATGGATTTAAGTATTGGTATGAGTTATTTACTAATCGTCAACTCATCGCTCTTAATACATTATGTGACCTAGTTGGAAAGGCACAGAAAAAGGCTACAGAAGATGCTCTATCGGCGGGTATAAGTAATGACGAGACTCCTCTCTGCGAAGGTGGAACTGGTGCTATTGCATATGGACAAGCTGTAGGAATATATTTGGCTTTTCTTGTTGATAAACAAGCGATGTATCTTTCATCATTTTGCCCGTGGGATGTTTCACGTGATAGATTTGTTCACGTTTTTGGAAGGCAGGCAATACCTATGGTCTGGGACTTTGCTGAGGGCAATTTATTTAGTTCGTCATCAGGCAGTTTTGGCAATATGATTGAATGGGTAGTTAAATGTTTAAATAATATACCTGTTAATGTGTTTAATGGTATTGTTAAACAACATGATGCCAGAATAGATAATGAATTACGTAATGTTATGATTTCAACAGATCCTCCTTACTACGATATGATTGGATATGCTGATTTGTCTGATTTCTTTTATATATGGCTTCGCAAAATGCTCAATAGTACATATCCCGAATTGTTTAATACAATACTTGTTCCAAAAACGGAAGAACTTGTTGCAACTCCTTATCGGTTTGACGGTAACAAAAATGATGCGCGAATCTTTTATGAAGACGGGATGTTAAAAACTTTTAAGCAGATTTTTACTTATGCGCGTGAAGATATACCAATAACTGTTTATTATGCTTATAAACAATGCGATGAAGAATATAATAAAGGTACCTCCGGTTGGGAGACAATATTATCAGCAATTATGCAAGCAGAATTTTCAATAACGGGAACTTGGCCTTTGAGAACGGAATTAACAACAGCATTAAAAGGGAATGAGAATGCTCTTGCCTCATCTATCGTTCTCGTCTGCCGTAAACGCCCTGCAAATGCTCCGATTTGCACCCGCCGTGATTTTATCAATGCCTTGAAACGTGAACTAAAACCTGCCTTACAACAACTTCAGTCGTCTAACATTGCTCCGGTAGACTTAGCTCAATCTGCTATCGGCCCCGGTATGAGTGTTTTTTCCCGGTATTCCAAAGTGTTGGAAGCAGATGGTACTCCCATGAGTGTCCGCGCGGCGCTGCAAATCATCAATCAAGAACTTGACCTCTATTTTAACGAACAGGACGTCGATCTTGACCGGGACAGCCGTTTTTGCGTCGAGCTTTATTCTCAATATGCCTATAATGATGTAGACTTCGGTGAGGCTGACGTGCTAGCAAGAGCAAAAAATACCTCAGTAGAAAAACTGGCTAGACGAGGTGTGTTGTATGCACAAAAAGGCGTGGTGCGTTTACTGACACGGGAAGAAATCCCCGAAAAGATTAATAAAGGAATAATCTGGCTTTTTACGCAGCAGCTAACTCGTGCTTTGGAAAAAGAAGGAGTAGAAGGTGTTGCTAAGATCATTGTGACTCTGCTTACTTCCGAACCAGAGCAGGCAAAAGCGCTGGCTTATCGGCTTTATACGATCGCAGACCGGAAAAACTGGGCAGCTGAGGCTTACGTTTATAACTCTTTGGTTAACATGTGGCCGGCAATTCTGTCCAAGGCGGCGGAGTTGCAAGACCAAATTAAAGACAGTCAGCAACTAACGCTTTCATTTGATATAAAAGAAAGTTGACGGGAGGGTTCAGTATGGGAAATAACCATGTTTATGTGTCAAAGGGTTTTCGGATTTTACTCAAATCTTTGGCCCCTTATATCGCCCGTGAACTTGTAAATGAGTTTGGTGAAGACTGGTGGAAGATTGGTGTTTTAGATACGCTTTATGATGAACAGAAACGGGATCTGCCAACTTCCGGGGGGTGGGGGGATTTAGTAGATTCTTTAGATATCGCCCGTTGCCTTCTTTTATTTGACATACATTGGCAGCGGATCTTTAAGAAAAAGTTATCGATTGACCACCGTACTTGGGCAAAGGAACTGATCGGGGTAAGAAATAAACTGGCGCACCTGGGGGGGGGGGCCTTTTCCGACAACGATACATGGCGGGCCCTTGATACGATGTCCCGGCTTTGCGAGCAGATTGATCCCGAAGGGACAGAGGAAATTCGGAGTTTACTCCGGATTTTTCGTTACGGCTCGCCGAATGGTTCTACTGCAGTAACAAATGCATCGGTTGCTCCTGCTGTTGCGAAACATAATAATGACGGCGTTCTTAAACAGTCTCCTTACAGCGGGCTTCCCAGTTGGCGTGAGGTGATCGAGCCGCATCCGGATGTCGCCCAGGGACGCTATAAAAATGCGGAGTTTGCCGCGGATCTTGCCCAGGGTGCTCGGGGCGAGGGCGCCTATGAATACCTTGATCCGGTGGAATTTTTTGCCCGCACATATATCACGGAAGGTATGGCTGGCTTACTGGAACAAGCCATCCGCCGGGTTTGTAATAAAGATGGGGAGCCGGTTATTCAGCTTAAAACCGCCTTCGGTGGGGGTAAAACCCATAGTATGCTTGCCCTTTACCATTTAATGCGCGGAGTGGTTTCAGTTGAAAAAATACCTGGTGTAGGGCCTGTGTTAGAACGGGCAGGGGTGTCGTCATTACCCAAAGTTAATGTTGCGGTGTTGGTTGGTACGGCGCTTAATCCGACAAAGAGCAGACGTCCCAACAATATGCCGGGCATTACGATCAACACCATTTGGGGGGAAATGGCGGCGCAGCTTGCCGCCGCGGCAGGGAAACCGGAGTTATACGAATATGTGCGGGAAGCAGACAAAAAAGGGGTATCTCCCGGCTCGGAAGTGTTGAAGAATCTGTTTGATGCGGCCGCCCCTTGCCTTGTTTTAATGGACGAGCTTGTTGCTTACGCCAAGAAGCTTTATGGAGCAAAAGATCTCCCTGCCGGTACATTTGATAACTTTGTTACCTTTATCCAGGAAGTGACCGAAGCGGCACGGGCTAGTAAAAACAGCTTAGTTGTGGCCTCTATTCCTGAATCGGATATTGAGATCGGCGGCGAAGCCGGCAAGATTGCTCTGGAAACCATCGAGCATACCTTCGGACGAATGGAAGCGATCTGGAAACCGGTTTCCGCCAATGAAGGTTATGAAATTGTCCGGCGCCGGTTGTTTCTTGATTGCAAGGATCCGGAAAATCGGGATGCCGTCTGTGCAAAGTTCAGCCAGATGTATTGCGAAAACCCAAGTGATTTCCCGGTAGAGGCCAGGGAACTGAAGTATAAGGAGCGCATGATTACCTGCTATCCCATTCATCCGGAGGTGTTTGACCATCTTTATAAAGACTGGTCAACGCTTGACCAGTTTCAGCGGACACGCGGCGTTTTGCGTTTGATGGCGGCGGTTATTTATGAACTCTGGATGAGCAATGACGCCAGTTTGATGATTATGCCAGGGTCAATTCCCCTTAATGTACCAACCGTACGTGATGAATTAACACGCTATTTACCGGAAAACTGGAATAGTATTGTTGATAAAGAGGTTGATGGAAAAGATTCACTTCCCTATCAAAAAGACCAACCGGGTTCTCATTTTAGCAGATATATGGCTGCCCGGCGTGTTGCCAGGACAATTATGCTCGGGAGTGCCCCGACCAGCAGGGAGCAAGCCGTGCGCGGTATTGAGGCTTCGCGTATTCGCCTTGGTGTAGTGCAGCCGGGAGAAAATATTCCTGTGTTCAATGATGCTCTTAATACCCTACGTAACGAGCTTACATATTTGTACTCCAATCCGTCCGGTGATCGCTATTGGTATGATAACCGCCCGACGCTTCGAAAGACAGCAGAAGACCGTGCTACTCAGATTTCCGATTCTGATGTGGAATATGAAATAGAAAGCCGTTTATATAGACTACGGAAAGAGCAACCATTTGCTGGCATCCATGTCTGTCCATCGTCTTCACTCGATGTTCCCGATGAGCAGGCGGTCCGGCTTGTTATTTTGCGTCCCGGTGATGTTTATAGTAGTTCTACTCAAGATAATACTGCGATGGCTGTGGTTGAGGGAATTCTGAACAACCGCGGAAATACCCCGCGCATTTACCGGAATATGCTTGCTTTTCTTGCGCCGGATCAAGAATTGATTAGTTCATTAAAACAAGAGGTACGCCGTTTTCTAGCATGGAAGTCCATTAAAGAGGATAGTGAGGATTTGAATCTGGATGCGGCTCAGAATCGTGAAACCGATAATAACCTACGCAGAAGCGACGAAACGGTAGATGTAAGAATTAGAGAAGCTTATTGCTGGCTCCTTATCCCCTATATTGACAAAGAGGCGGATATGAAAACTATTGTTTGGGAGACAATTCGAATTAGCGGGGGTACGGAAAGCATTATTGCAAAAGCAGCCAAGCGGATGATGCAAAATGAGGCGGTCATTACTCAGTGGGCTCCGGCATTACTTAAGATGGAACTGGATAGGTTATTATGGCGTGATTCCGACCATATATCCATTAGACAACTGTGGGAATATTTATGTACCTATTGTTATCTACCGCGCTTGGCCAATGAGAATGCACTTGAAGAAACTATTCGTGCCGGTGTAAATTCAACAGAGTATTTTGCCTACGCTTCCGGGTTTGATGGCACAAGATATATCGAGCTTAGATTTAACCAGTATGTTAATATTATTGAGCGTTCGGGATATCTGGTTAAAGTAAGTGTCGCGCAGAAACAATTGCAGGAAGAAGAGGAAAAAAGACGGGCAGTTTCCGGCCTTACATCTGATAGTTCAGGAGGAGAAGCTCCCGTCAGCATTGGTGGCGGTCAAGCGCCTGTAAATTATGATGAAAGTACTTTCGTTATTAGGAATGGATCAGAAGAGGAAACGCCCAAGCCTAAGAATAGCCGGTTTTATATGTCAGCGGAGCTTGATACAACCCGAATTGGCCGTGATGTACAGAAACTTGTGGATGAAGTCATTAACCATCTAACGTCTTTAGACAACTGTAAAGTTGAAATATCGCTTGAACTTAATGCTACGTCTCTAGAAGGGTTTTCACAGCAGACTGTCCGTACCATCGCAGAGAATTGCCGGACCCTGAAGGTGAAGAGGTTTGGGTTTAGTGAATGAAAGTGAGAAATTTAGAAAGGGGGTGTATAATGGCTAAATATGATTTGGATGCATGGGAAAAACGAAGAAAGAAATTGATAGATGAGTTTGTTGAGGGGTGGACATGGGATCGTGTTGTCCGAAATTGGCAATATAGAATTGAAGATCCGGGGGTGCGGACATTTTTTGGACTTGGTTTATGCTACTAAACCAAGATTTCGTCTATAAACCAAAGGGCTCGTGCCCCCCAGGCGCATCTTAATCCGTTTCTCATTGTACCATCGTATATACCGATCAAGTTTTTTGATAAACTCTTCCAGAGCGACTCCTTCCCAGGATTTACCGTAGAACATCTCAGTCTTAAGCGTGCCGAAGAAACCTTCACATGCAGCATTATCAGGTGTACATCATAGAGCGAATCAAATCATAAGTATCCATACGCAAGATGAGGTTCCCTCGGTTTGCCGGACACTCAGTTAAGGGGTAAAATAACACATAAGGAGCTGAGTGTAAATTGGGAAAAAAACGAAGAGTATATTCTAAGGAGTTTAAAGAACAAGCGGTACTTTTAT
>JAAYLG010000114.1 GCA_012522075.1 Bacillota bacterium | reverse complement strand
GCTCTGGACACACCGTATTTCAGTGCGAAATTAAGAAGGGATTGCCGATACTTCATGTCTTGTGTTATGCTGTTCATGCAGGATGAGGCACTCCTTTCGGTACTTTTTTGTTGTCGTAACTTAACAATAACCGAATTGTCCTCATCTTGCATTCTTTTTTTTAAAGCCTAGTGTCCAAGATCTATTGTAGTCCTACAGCTTGACGCTATCCATGGACAGGCGGTTTCTTGACAGCCTTTTTCATCTGTGATAGTGTGGACTTAGATATTTCAATAAATTATTATATTTCTACATTGTCATACGCTTTGTTTCCGGGGAATATTAGTTTAGTAAATCATTCAATGTTTCATTTTAAATACAAAAAATATACTGAATTAAAGGGAGTATAAAAATGCACGAAGACTACCTAACCATAACAGTACCAATATTTAATATACAGAGCTATTCTATCCATGACGGCCCCGGGATCAGAGTAACAGTTTTCGTCAAAGGCTGCCCCCTGCGCTGTCTTTGGTGCTGCAATCCTGAATCCAACCTGGCAACGCCCCAGCTTATGACTTACATCAGCAAGTGTACCGGCTGCGGAATGTGCATTGGCAGCTGCCCGCAAAAGGCTATCAGCTTAAAGATAGACGGCGACAAGGCTCATGCCGCAACCGACAGGGAACTATGCGTTGACTGCGGCAAGTGCGTGGCGGCATGCCCTGCCGAAGCAAGGGAACTTGCCGGCAAGACCATGACTGTTGAGGAAGTGCTGAAAAAAATACTTAAAGACAAGTTGTTCATTGAAGGTTCCGGCGGAGGTATGACGGTAAGCGGCGGGGAATGCCTTATGCATCCTGATTTCACCGAGGCGCTGCTTTATGCTTCCAAGCGGGAGGGAGTGCACACGGCAGTGGAATCCTGCAGCTTCGCCGGCAGGGAAGTCGTTGACCGGGTGTATAAATATGTAGATCTGGCTCTGCTTGATATTAAGCACATGGATTCCAATGTCCACAAGAAACTGACAGGCGTTCCCAATGAATTGATTTTAGACAACATAAAGCATATTTATCATGACCTCAAGGTTCCCGTTTATATAAGAATTCCGACTGTTCCGGGCTATAACGACTCGGAGGAAAATATTGCCGCAACAGCAAAATTTGCCGCCGAACAGCTCGGCTCGGATGTACAGGTTCACCTGCTGCCGTACCACCGGCTTGGCGAGTCCAAAAACGAGAGCCTCGGCAAGAAAATGAACATGTCCATTGAGGTTCCCTCGGATGAACACATGCAAAAGCTTAAGGCTTTAGTCGAGCAATTTGGTCTTGTGGCCCAAATAGGCGGGTGATGAATAAGTCAGATCAGTTTATTGCTTGCTGACCCTTTACCGTGAAAGATTTCTTACATAAAAATCATTAGAGGGGGGGGTGGCTGTGAACTTGACGTATCTTAAGTACTTCATTGAAGTTTGCAGATGCGGGAGCATACAGGGCGCTTCAAAAAAACTATTTATTTCATCTCAGGGTCTAGGGCAGGGAATACAGAGACTGGAAAGATCCGTAGGCATTCAATTGCTGGAACGGAGGCGTTCAGGCGTCAGGCCTACAAAATTTGGATTGAAATTTTATGAGCAAGCCAGCATAGCCTGCAAGGAACTGCAAAAACTTGACCAGCTTGTTGAAGATTATAAACACACCAAGAAAACAAACATAATTATCGGAACGGTGGGAAGAAGCAAATTTTTTGACGGGATAACGGTCTGTGCGGAAGATTATATGCGTGAACACCCGGAACAGCTGCTTAATATCGGTGTACGTTCTTATCAAAACGATGAAGAACTTTTGGCAGGGGTAAGAAGCGGTGAAATAGACATTGGTTTGATGTACCATTGGCAGGAATATGCCGATTTAAAATATTACCCCGTCAGTTGTTACAGCAGGCTGATTCTGCTGACAAGCGCCGACAATCCCCTGGCAGGACAGAACAGCGTAGGATGGGAACAGCTAAAATCGCTCCGTTTTGTCACGGCGGGCGAGAAAGATTCTTTTTCGGCTCTGGTAAAAGGACTTTGCGAAAGCCATGGCTTCCCGCCAAGAAACGCTTATTATAGCACGGAAAATAATATGATAGCAAGCCTTGTCGACAACAACTCCGCTTCTATTATCCTACGCGAAAGCTATCACAGGGTAATATCCCGTTTTTGCAATAATGCACGTGTTATTCCCATTGTGCCGGAAGTTTCCGTCGCCAGTTCCTTGTTCATAAAAGCCGCAAACAGGCATAACAATAAAATTCAGGAACTTCTTAGTTACATGGTTGATTATTTTAAAAACACCATGGGTATGAGTGTGAGTTACAATTAAACTTTTCGCTTTATACGCCGCAGGTTGGAAGAGACCTGCGGCGTTTCTTTATACATACAACTAAATGTTTGGTCGCTTCAAGCAAACTGTTGGTATTAAAAAATTATGAATAATGATACGATTTTTATAGCGACAGTAGGGGCATTAAACAAAGTCAAGTCTGCAGTCTGAAAGGAGTGGTGTTGTTTGATGTAAGTGAAACCTTTCACCTGCTGTGACGGAAGCGGCAAATAAACGGAACATGCCAATGGCAAAGAAAATACTTAAAAAAAGGAGTAATGTTATGTCACCTACATTGGCTATTATTCTTTTTGTCGTGTTTTTTGCACTTATGGTAATCCTTAGCGACAAGCTCAAGATGAGCATAGGCCTGCTTGGGGCCCTTTTTGCCTTCATCCTGAGCGGCTGGTTTGGCAAAGCCTCCCCGACGGCAGTAGTTGGCTACTTCCCTACAAACACCATTATTACACTTTTCATTGCCAGCACTTTCTTCTGCTATGTCCAACAAACCGGAGTTTTCGGGGGCATTGTTGAGCGCATCATGCAAGCCAGCAAGGGACGCACCGCTGTAATTCCCTTTGCTCTTTTCATCTGCTCGGCAATAGTTTGCGCTCTGGGAGGCGCTGAAGTTACTCCCCTGCTGCTCTCTCCCATAGCTTTTGCTTTTGTTAATCACGCCGGCCTCCATCCACTGCTCGCAGTTATTTCCACGTATACCGGCACCATCGGCGCCGGCCTCGGCTTCTGGACGCCGGGCGGCAGCACAGTGCGTGCACTGGCGGAAGCTGAAATTGGTGAAGTTCCTTCCTTCATCACCAGTTATCAAAGTCTTTTCTTCCTTTTCGTTTTCTCCGTCGTAATCTATGTGTGCGCCTATTATATTTTAAAAGGCAACAGGCTTGACAGTGCCAAAGTCTCGGAATACCTGTCCAAAAAGCCGGAACCCTTCACCGGTGAGCAAAAATTCGCCCTGAAAGTGGTTGCCGCAGTCGTTGTTGTGACAGCGGTGCCTGTTTTGTTCCAGACACTCATTTATCCGAACCCCGTAACTGCCTGGATGTCTACCCATCTTGCCCTCAAGCAGAATTGCCTGCTTGGTGTTCTTGCCTTCCACCTTGCCAAGATCGGCGACAGCAAAGAAATATTTAAGAACAGAATTCCCTGGAGCAGCTTTGTCAACATCGCCGGCTGCGTTATGATCGTAAACTGTGCTAAAGACCTGGGTATAACCGACCTCATGGCGAACGCGCTGTCAACTTCCGTACCGGGCTATTTCATTCCTGCAGCCATCCTCGTTATCAGCGCTTTACTCTCTTTCGTATCCAACATGTTTGGTATTGTTCCCCTGTTTGCTCCCATGGCCGCTGCCTTGGGTGAGGCATCCGGCCTCCATCCTGCTACCATTGTCGCCTGCATCATCGCCGGCTGCAATGCCACCGGCATCTCCCCGGTCTCCATGGGCGGCAGCCTGCATCAGATCGGTGCAAACGATGAACAGCGCGCCTTCCTGTTTAAAAAGCAATGGTTCACTGCCGTTGTCTTTATGCTGGCCATGGCTGCAGTTTCCCTGCTCGGCGTCTGGAAGCTGGTTGACAATATTTTCTTCTAGATCAAAACATCCCGCACTCCATTCAAGTTGTACAGCAGATGCAATATATTAAAACAGTGAAAAGGGGATGATTAAAAAAATGAACGAACGTCTTCAACGCATGTACAGCAAGATTAAAACTACAGGTCAGCATATCGGAATCGAGAAATTCAAGATCATCACAAGGACCGAAGCTGAATGCGCGGGCTATCCTCCGATCCTTCGCCGCGGCATCACACTGAAAAACGTACTTGAGCAATTCCCAATATTTATCAATGATGACGAATTGTTTGTCGGCAACCCCGCCAGCAAGCCCTGGGGGCTTGAAATCGAGGCGGGCCTCGGCAAGTGGAGCAAGGAAGAGTGCGAATACCTCCGCGAGGACGGTTTTGACTTTTCCCTTGAAGACCAGGAGGAAATGCTCGAGATCAACAAGCGGTACAATCCGTTTGGCATGTATGAGGGGGCCAACCTCATCATTGCTGAAAATGACAGGCTGGATATCTTTGCCCGCAGCGGCATCATGCTGGCACCGTGGAAAAAAGACAAGACACTTGGCAACCGCGTGGGAGGCGGCGCCGCCTGCTCCGGTCTCGGCAACGGGCCCGGCTGGAACCTGCTTTGCATCGATTACAGCCTGGCGCTTAACAAGGGCCTGGCCGCCATGATCGAAGAATGCGAGGAAGAGCTCCAGAATAACAGGTATTTTGACAAGCGCAGCTTCGAGCGCGGGATAACGCTGCAGGCGATGAAGCTCTCGCTGCAGGGACTTGTCAATTATGCCGCCAGGTTTGCAAAGCTGGCGGAGGAAATGGCAGAAAAGGAAACACGTCCCCAGCGCAAAGCCGAACTGAAACAGATCGCGGAGATCTGCCGCCGCGTTCCGGCATACCCCGCCCGCACCTTCCGCGAAGCCCTGCAGTGCTTCTGGTTCATGTTCCTGTTGATGAATCCTGCACCCACCCCCACCATCGGCCGCTTTGACCAGTACATGTATCCGTTTTACAAAGCCGACAAAGAGGCAGGCGGGATAACAGACGAAGAAGTGCTTGAACTGCTTGGCATGCTTCGCATTCGCTGCATGGAGCTGAATCAGCAGTCCGGCCGCGAAATCAGGAAGCGCACCTCCGGAGGAGCACGGTGGATGAACATGACCATCGGCGGCGTCAAACCCGACGGCAGCGATGCCTGCAACGAACTGACGCGCCTCATCCTGGAAGCGGTGCGCGATGTCCGGACGCCTCACCACACAGTTACCCTCCGTGTAAGCGACACCACGCCCGACGACGTGATGCTGCTGGCGCTCAAGTGCCAGGCCGAGGGCTGCTCCATGCCGGCCTTCGTTGGCGACAAATCCTATATCGATTATTTCACGCAGGCGCACAATCCAAAAGAGAAAGGCCTGCCCATTGAGGTGGCCCGCGATTATTGCATGACCGGCTGCATTGACGGAAACGTTGCCGGCCGTACAAGAACGATGGGCATTACCATGTTTGTGTGCCCGCTGACATTTGATATTTTCATGAACAACGGCTGGGATAAAAACATTGAGGAGCATGTTGGGCACCAGATAGTCGGCGACTTAAGCAAGTATGAAACATTCGAGCAGTTTTTGGCAGACTTCAAGGACGAATTCAAATACTTTATGGTGTTGGCCGCAGAGAAGCTCAACATTGAAAGCGCCGTCTTCAAAGAACTGCTGCCCGATCCCTTCCGCGCCGCTTTCATGCACAACGGCATCAAATCCGGCTTTGACTGCTATGCCCAGGAATATCCTTTTGAGAACAACCAGCTGCTGAACCCTGTCGGCATGGTCAACCTCGCCCAGTGCCTGTATGCAGTTAAAAAGCTCTGCTTTGAACAAAAAGTCTGCACCCTGCCCGAGCTGAAGAAAGCAATGGACGCCAACTGGGAGGGCTACGAGGAACTCCATAAAAAATGCCTTGAGCTTGAGCATTACGGCAACGACTGCGAAGAGGTTGACAATATGGTACGTGACCTGTACCGCTTCTGGGCAGACGTTGCCAATGAGATTCCTTCCGCCCTGGGCGGGCATTTCCGCTGCTCTGCGATATCCGTCACTTCCCACCAGCCGGGCGGCGCTCTCTGCGGCGCTACGCCCGACGGAAGACATAAGGGCGATATCCTGGCTGACGCCTGCGCTTCTCCCATGGCGGGATTTGACCTCAACGGGCCGCTGGCAGTATTCAAAAGCGCCATGAAAATTCCCCAGTACGACTTCCAGGCGATGCTGCTCAATATGAAGTTTTCACCCTCGGCACTTGCCACAGACGCAGACAAGATGAAGCTTGCCAGTGCAATCAAGGTGTATTTTGCCAACGGCGGCAAGCACGTCCAATTTATCGTCGCCGACCAGGAGACTTTGAAGGATGCCAAAATACACCCCGACAAGCACAGGGATCTAATGGTTCGCGTTGCCGGATACAGCACCTACTTCGTACAGCTTACCCCGGGTCTGCAGGACGAGGTTATTGCCAGGACCGGGCACAAGCAAGTATCATGAGTCTTCCTCAATGGCATGGAGGCCGGTGATTTTCACCGGCCTCCTCTATTTTTCCAGTGCCAGCAAGGCGGCGCCCAGGGCGCCGCAGAGATCTGGCGCTTCAGGAATAAACAATTTGTCCCCCAATTTTTTCTCCAGCTCCCGCACGACGCCTGTGTTGCGGGCCACGCCGCCTGTCATCATGTAAGGCGCCCGGCCCCCGGCGCGGCTGGCCATGGAGGCGGTTTTTGCCGCCACTGCCTTGTTAAGGCCGTGGACTATATCCGGCGTGCTGTGGCCGGCGGCAATGAGGGAGATGACTTCGGATTCGGCAAATACTGTGCACATGCTGGAGACAGTTAGATCATGCTTCCATGCCAGACCAGCGGTGCTTAACTCCCCTATCTCCATTTCCAGGGTGCGGGCCATCATTTCCAGGAAGCGCCCCGTGCCGGCCGCACACTTGTCATTCATGACGAAATTGGCCACAGTGCCGTCGCTCGAGAGACAGATTACCTTGCTGTCCTGGCCCCCGCGATATCCACAATGGTGCGTACGGCAGGGTTGAGAAAATATGCTCCCCTGGCGTGGCAGGTTATTTCCGTGACGGCGGCATTGGCAAAGGGAATGCTGTTTCTGCCGTAGCCGGTGGCAACAATGGCTGCAAAGCCGTCCAGGCCTGTGCCAAGCTTGCTGCAGACTTCCTCCAGTGCCGCCCGGGCACTTTTTTCCACGTTTGCCCCGGTGCGGACCGTGGCGGAAGCTACAATTTCCCGCTTTTCATTCAGGACAACTATATTTGTCGTTGTGGAGCCGCTGTCGATGCCGGCAAACAGTCTCCCGCCGACTGCCTTTTTAGGGGGGAACGCAATGCGCTGCGGCGCCAGGCTTTCCATGAATGCTTCCAGGCGGGTGGCAAACTGGCCGAGCGACTGAGGGGTATAATCCGATTCCAGCTTTAAAATTGGCAGCTTGGTTTCTTTTTTCAGCCGTGCGTAGTCAAAACCGTAGTAATCACAAAATTTGACGGTGTGATAAATAATGCCCTGCAGGTTGTCATTTTCCCACAAAACCCGGCGTCCCGCCACGTCTGTCATGCGCATGCAGGGGACAAGGCGGAGGAGGGCGCCGGCATACCATTCCATGAGTTCCGTAAAATCCATCGTTTCAATGCCGTCCGGCAGGTTTTCCAGCCGCCTGTTGCCGCTGCAGGTCAAATCAAGCAAAGAATACCGGACTTTCTCCTGCAGGAATTCAAGCATCTGGCTGCTGACCCGGGCTCCCAGGACGGCAAGGAACGGCCTGTCCACGGCGGGCGGCGCCGCCTCCCGGCAGGCGGCTATAAACTTCTGCCTGTCAAAGACAGAGTTGTGCCGGCTGCTGTACAATTCGCACAGCCGAAAAAGCTCCTTTTTAAACTGGAGGCGGGCGCAGGGCTCGTCGCCATGGGGAAGAGCCATTAAATGCAGAAAGCTATGCTTTCCCCGTGCTTTAAGCACATCATGCAGCCTGCGCTGGGAATCGCAGCAGCTGACCAGCACAAGCTCATCCGCCTCCTTTAGGCTCTGCTGCAGCACTGCCTTGGCATGGCAGCAGAGGGTTGTATGGGTCAGCCGCTCGGCAGCGGCAAAATCCAAAACTTCGCTATTTAAAATCTTTGTCTCAGCGCCCAGGGCAATCAGCAATTCCACAGGTGTGTACTTGCAGGTATATCCGGTCATTTTTCAGCCTCCAACTGTTCAAGAAAGGCATTGACCCGCGTTGCCATCTGCCCGTCTGGAACATTGCGGGAATCGCAGCCGTCGCCGTCCAGGACAAGGGTGGGGAAGCCCTCCGCCTCCAGGGTGCTTTTTGCCAGCTGTGACAGCCCCATGGTCTGCTTGCACCCCCAGTGGCAGAAAAGAAGGACACCGTCGGCACGCATTTTTTTTGCATAATGAACCGCCGCAGTAATGCGCCGCTCCGCCCCGCCGTTGTTGATATTGTGCAGCAGGCGCCTGGCCATGCTTTCATAGGGGCGCCGGGGATCCATATCGGTCAGGACATCATAAGTAAGGTCGCGGCACAGGATTTCGCAGCGCCCGTTTTGCTCAAAAATTACCCGCATGGACTCCTGCCAGTTGGGCAGGATGTGCAGCCAAAGTATCCTCTTTTTCCCCGCGGCCGGCGGAGCAGTTTGCGCGACCTGTTTGAGGGTATTGATATAGTTTTCACTCTCCGGCGTCCCCAGCAGGACATGGGTGGCAATCAGCGAGTACAGCTCGCCGCTCATGGTCACGGGCAGCGAGCGGCGGCCGCGAATCTCCAGGTATTCCCGGTAGCTTTTCAGGGAGCGGTCCGCAATGCTTACCGTTTCGCACAACCTGTCCCAGTCCATTTTTCTTTGGCAGCTTTCTTCCAGGAAAGCGGTGACGGCACGCAGCTGCTCTGCAACATAATGCTCCGCCTCCCCGTCGATTCTGTCCGGCACGTCCACCACCAGATGCGGGACACGGAAGTACTCGGCCAAGCGCCGGAAAGAAAGGCGGTTTGCATCACAAGCCAGCGTAGTATTGGCAATCAAAAGCGGCTTGGGCAGCACGCCGGTTTCCGCAAAGCCAATCATAATTTTGTGGTATGAACAAAAGCTCTCCGGCACATCGGCATTTTCCGCCGCTTCCGCAAACACCTGCTCACAGCCGGAATTAACAAGGTAGGCGGACAATGCTTCCGGGAAAACGGGGATAATGTCCAGGGAATGCAAAATCTCGCAGGGAAAGAATATATTGACCATTACCGCATTCTCTGGATGCAGAAAAGATTTACTGATCAGCCGGGACAAGGCTGCGCCCATTCTTGTATAAGCCTTTTCCACCCCGCTTCTGCGCAATAGAGCGTTTCTCCAGCCGACCAGCCCGTAGGCTGCAGCCAGCAGCCGGCGAACGCGGCCGGGGTTTGCGTATACCTGCCTGGTAACAATGTTCCCGAAAGTCTTGACGATTGTTTTTTCAAGGTTGTTCACGGAGAATCTCACCGTAAAGTGCATAATATTAGAACATGCTTGTTGCCTTAATTATAGCACGTGAAAGGTTTCAGTGAACAATAAACCGCTGCTTCAGCATGCTGCCAAGCAGCGGTTTTTTGACTCCACAGGATCACAGCAATGTGACTCCATAAGTTTATACTCCACCTTATACTCCGACCATTGTTGCTTTACCGTTTTCCGGTGATAAATAAAACGCCTTGACCAGAGCGAAGATGCTAGGGCAAAGGCACATATAAATGAAAAAGTGTACTGATATCCTTTTGTTGTCCTGCCTTTTTAGTGGAGGGGGGATGCCCGCCGCTCAAGATTTACATCGTTGTCTTGAGCAGGTTCGGCCTTGTGAATTTTTTTATAGAGATACATTTGGTTGGGTTTCTAAGCCGCGCCTCAATTATTTCTTTATTTGTTTCACTTCCGAGAACAGAAAATTCATCACCGCCGAGACGGTAACAGGTATACGAGTTAGTGAACGATTTTTGAATGGCTTCTGCCACTGCTTTGATTACTGTATCCCCGTAATCGTGTCCAAATGTATCATTAATATCTTTAAAATCATTTATATCAAGCACGATAATGGAATACGCCTTTGCTTCCGCCAGCTGTTTTGTCGCTTTATCAAAAGCCGCCCGGTTGTAAAGACCGGTTAGTGCATCAAAGCTGCTGTCAAATCCTGTTAATGCTACTCTAAAATTGTACCACATACCGGCGGAAAAATAGGCCACCTTAATCAAATTTCCTGTATGATTATGTTGACAAAGCATCATCGTACAGGAGGAAAGGATATGATTAAGATGGCACAATTAGAGGATATCAGAAAAATGTACTTCATGGAAGGCCTAAGTATTAGGGAATTTAACCGTAGGACTGGCATACATAGGGATACGACTTCAAAATATATATCAATGGAGGAACCAAAACCTCCGAAGTACAGGCTGACAAAAGAACGGAAGCATCCCGTGCTGGGTCCGTACATACCAATGATCAAACAAATAATAGAAGACGATAAAACCAGGCACCGCAAGCAACGTCACACAGGGACAAAAATATTCGAGACACTTAAAGCGGAAGGCTTCACAGGTGGTTACAATACCGTAATGGACTATTTGAGAAAAGAGTACCGGAAGCAAAGAGAAGCTTTTCTACCTTTGGAATTTGAACTGGGAGCTTATGCGGAAACGGATTGGATAGAAGCATACTTCTATCTTAAGGGTAAAGAAACCAAGGCGCATGTATTTGTAATGAAGTTAAGGGGTTCGGGTGGTTTCTATGCGAGAGCGTATCCTTTTGAGAAACAGGAAGCGTTCTTTGATGGACATATCAAATGCTTTGAATTTATGAACGGGGTTCCGTACAAGATAGCATACGATAATCTTAAGACGGCAGTAAAGAAAATACTTGAAGGCAGCAGCAGAGAAGAGCAGGAGCAATTCATTGCTTTGCGCACCCATTATCTTTATGAATCTGTATTTTGCCGGCCGGCCAAAGGTAGTGATAAAGGTGGCGTAGAGAATGCGGGTAAAGAGGTTGTACGGAAGTTCTTCGTCCCCTATCCCGAAGTTGATTCCTTTGAGGAACTGAATGAATATCTACATAACGAATGTGTAAAGCTTCTGAAAACAATCCGAAATGGGAGGCGGAAAAGGCTGCATTAAGGCCATTGCCTGCGACAAGGTTTGATGGTGCAAGATATAGAGAGGCAAAGGTAAATCGCTATTCGATGGTACAGTTTGAAACAAATCGATACTCAGTTCCCACGATGTACGTAGGAGAGAAAGTTACTGTTAAAGCTAGCGCTGATGAAGTAAAAATACTGGCTAAAGGAACCGTAATAGCAAATCACCCCAGGATATATGGCCGGAATCAGGAGCATATCACGTTGGATCACTATCTGGAACTACTGCTGCAAAAATCACGCGCACTGGGCAACACAAAGGTATATAAGCCTCAGACGCTAGCGCCAGTTTATGAGCAGTATCGCCGCAGTCTAAACTCCAGAAGTCCAAGAGGCAACCGTGAATTTGTAAAAATACTTATGCTACACAGGGATTATCCGCCGGTAATGGTGACAGAAGCCGTTGAAATAGCTATGACATACAATATATACAGCTATGACGGTGTATTAAACATATTGGGGCAATTACTGGTCTCTAGCAGCCCTAAAATGAGTCCTGTCGGCAAGGACAAGCTTCGGAGCATTCCCCTGAGGTTGTTGTAATACCTCCTGATCTTAGTAAATACAGCACACTTATGTCAGGAGGTGGACAATAATGCCAGTTAACAAAATGCTTATCGAAACTTACTTGAAGAAACTAAAAATGCCTCAGGTGGCAAAAACCTATGAATCTTTGGCAAGAGAAGCAGCAGACAACAATCTGGATTATGAAGAATACCTGTTGTGTGTTTTGGAACAGGAAGTACGCCAGCGTGAGAATAACCGGATCCAGAGAGGGATCAGACAAGCAGCCTTCCCGGTAATTAAAACGATTGAAAGTTTTGACTTTCTCGCTATTCCATCATTAAGCAAGCCGAGAGTTTTGAAACTTATGCAGGGAGAATATATCCGAAGAAGAGAAAATGTCATTTTAATTGGTAACTCCGGAGCAGGTAAAACCCATATTGCAATTGCGCTCGGTTATGAAGCTTGTCGGCAGGGAATGAAGGTAAAATTCTACACAGCGGCTGGTTTAATTAATGAATTGCTTGCAGCACCAACAGGAGTATCGGCTTAATAAGCTTGAAAAGCAATGGCTAACACCGCATTTAGTAATTCTTGATGAATTGGGCTATGTACCTTTCAGCAAAGTAGGAGCAGAACTTCTCTTCCAGTTTTGCTCCGCTCGATATGAGAGAGGCAGCCTGATCATAACCACGAACTTGGAATTCCCAAAATGGACGGAGGTGTTAGGTGATGAACAAATGACAGCCGCCTTGCTTGACCGCTTAACTCATAATGCTCACATAATAAACATTAATGGAGAAAGCTACAGGTTTAAACAGGCTCTTGCCAAGCAGGCAAATAATGCTTAATTTTTTATGAATTGGTGGCCTAATTTTAGACCGGAAAATGGCCTAAAATTTAATTGACATTAACAAAATCCAGACAGCAAAAGAAAGTACAGCAGCCATTTTCCTCCTCTCAAGCCTGCTTTTTATTATAAAGTATTGTATCCTTTCACGTCTATTCAAAATTCAGACTGTATTTGCTGAAGACAGCACAAAACTGTTATAACAAAAAAAGCGTGGCTCAAGAACTCCACGCTTGGCAAGCCGGCCTTGGCAAACATTATCGGCAGGTCACCCTACTTCTCTTGCATGTGTCTCCGGACAAAATCCAAAAAAGCACTCGCCTGCTTTTCCAGGTAGGGATAACTATCCCTGAGCACCAGTTTCCCCTGCTCGTCAACCTGTTGCGAAGCAAAAGGAACTGTGAGGCGCGGTGCATTCATAACTTTCATGTTTAAAAAACTGATAAGTGTCACCAGATGGTTCTGGGCCAGGGCTGTCCCGAACATGCCGGGAGTCACACCGCTTATGGCGGCAGGTTTTCCGGCAAGCACCTGCGGCTCTGAAGAACTGATTGGACGTGACAACCAGTCAAGCAGGTTCTTAAGGACACCAGGGAAGAAGTGATTGTATTCAGGAGTGAAGAACCAGATTCCGTCCGCAGACTTGACAGCATTGCGAACGCGTTTCACAGGCTCGGGTGCGGGAAATTCAATATCCTGGTTCAAAGGGGGAACATCCTCATACTCAAGCAGTGAAAAATCGGCCCGGTCGCCTATTATCTCCTTGGCCGCCAAAGCCAGCTGCCGGTTGTACGAATCTTTGCGCAACGAACCTACAATGGCCAAAATGTTGATTTTCTGCAATTGCCTACCCCTTTCTGCATCATAATGCCTTAAACAATTCAGGCACAGGTCCCTTCTTAATAATATTATGGCTCAATTCTGTCAAGCGATCACTCCCGCAGCAGGCAGAAAAAAGCTTGATAAACATACCAGCCGCTTATTGGTGGATTTCGAAAGACGCAATTGAAATCCTGCAGTCTTTTAGTAAAAAAGCAAGCTGCACAGTTCGTTGACATAATTGGCTTGCCGTGGTAAATTAAAGCTGCCCTAAACGGTTAGTAGTAATGCATTAACAACGGCCATGATGATCTGCTGGTGTAAGGAGGAACTGCCAGTGACTAAGAAGCTATGGGAAAAAGCAGTGGCTTTTCACGGGCATGAGTGTCCGGGACTGGCAATCGGTGTAAGGGTTTGCGAGGCTGCCATGGAAAAAATGCGGATTGGCCTTTCCACCGACGAGGAAATTGTCTGTGTTACGGAAAACGATGCCTGCGGAGTGGATGCAATCCAGGCATTATTAAGTTGCACTGTCGGAAAAGGGAACTTGCTCTTCCGTGGAACGGGAAAACAAGCTTTCTCCTTTTTTAACCGAAAGACTGGTGATAAACTGCGTATTTACCTGAAAGCAGGAAGGAATCAGGAAGTGGAACGGGCAAAGTGGCAGGAATACCTTTTAAACGCACCGCTGGACGAACTTTTTGCTTTCTCCGCACCCAGGTATGACCCGCCGGCCAAAGCCAGGATTTTCCCGACAATCATCTGTGAACTCTGCGGTGAAGGTGCTTCGGAAAACAAGATGCGCCTGCAGGACGGTAAAATTGTCTGCGCCGACTGCTTCGAAAGTTATTCCAGGGGCTGGTGAATCCCGGGCACTCTCTTTTTCAGAAAAAGCCAGTGATTGACGATAGGAAAAACAGCGGCTGCCGCTCCGGCAGGCGCTGTTTGCTAATTATACCAGAAGCCATAATAGTATATACTGTTATAAGTGTTAACATAAACATAAACAAAGGGGAAATAAACAAGCCAGGTATTGTTGCCAATATATTTGATTGGTCTCATATTCAATTCAGCCAAAATGTCGTTTTCGGCAAAAGCATAAGGGTACTGCGACATTTCCGTCATTAGTGACAGCTGTAAAAACACATTGGCGTTCAATTCTTTGCTGAAAGCATACGCTATTTGCGAAAAATCGTCCAGGAGGCCTCCCCTGCCCAGCAGCTCCGCGTCTAAATAAGCATCAAGATCATGCTCAAAAATAAACTCGATATAAACTATGCCGCTATCCCCTGCACTGACATAAACGTAATCAATTCTAATCTGCTGGCCGTTGAGGGTAATTGCTTTGTACTGGCGCCTCAAGCGCTCTTTGAATTGCTGCAGGTCAGGAGTTTCCCTGGCTAAGAATTCGGCAACAGTCAAGTTTAAATCAGTGTTTACCTCGAAAATCTTTTCGATGGGAATCGCAAACCCCAAATTCTCTCCGCCTTGTATTTTAGCATATGTAATGCCAATAACCTCGCCGTTTTGATTAATAAGAGCACCACCGCTGCTGCCGGGGCTGATGGGGGCTGTTGTTTGAATGCCGTTGTCTCATATGGCACTGATAATACCCTCTGAAACGGTATTTGACAGCCCCAGTGGGCTGCCTATGGCATAGACAGGCTGCCCCACTTTTATGCTGCTGCTGTCACCAAGGGGCAAAAACGCTTCGTTTTTTACCGCCGTGGACAGAATAGCAATATCCAATTCCCTGTCATACCCCTTGATCATAACATCGCCGGCATAAATGGCACCATTGCTGTTTATGATTCTTATTTTTTGCGCCTTCTCTATGACATGGTAATTGGTAACGATAGTGCCGTGCTGATCAATATAAAAACCACTGCCGCTTTTTTGGCCGCTGCTTGTTTCTACTTCCAGGTAAACACAGGCCTGGATCAATTTTTCAAAATCAAGTTCTGCGGGGCCTTTCCGGATACTGCCGGCAAAAACAGCCTGCGCCTTGATGGGATCGATGCTTCCCTTCTGCACCAAAAAATCAAGCAGCCTGGTTTCAGTACCTTTGACAAAGGCATTCAAGGCATCAAAGGAAGTTTTTGCCAACTGATCCCGCAAAAATGGCTGTGAACTTAACTCAAAATACATGCTTTCACTGATTATGCCTTTTTCAAAAGCAAACTCAATTGCTTCGTTCCAGGCAAAATCACCGTGCTGGTCGCTGTATCCCAGCGCCCGCAGCAAAAAGGTTATATACGATCTGGCATCAATTAAACCGTGTGAACCAAATTTGGTTTTACTGACTCCTTTTGTCAGACCGTTTTCGTAAGCATACTGGACATAGCCTCTGCCCCATCTGGGAACATCATCGAAAGGAAACGTATACTCCGTGATTTGATTTGCTTCTTCTTCCGCCCCCAGGAGCCGAACGAGCATAACCAGCCCTTCCAGGCGGGTCGGCTCCCGCTCCAAATCAAAGCCGTCTCCCGTACCGCGAAAAACATTAATTCTTGCCAGTCTTTCGGCATAATCCTGGTATTTGGCGGCCGAAACCGCGGAGGGCATAAAATTGCAGAACAGGAAAACGGCAACAATAATAAATACTAAGCGCAAATACTTTTTTCTGCCCGGCATAAAGATTTCCCCTCATCCCCTTTCGTTTCGGATTATTATGTATTGATTTTAGTATACCATTGCTTTGTAAAAGTTGCCAAAACATTTTATTTCTGACCGGAGACCGGCATTTGCCCGTTGTTTTTCAACATGTTGTTTCTGTATAGAACAGATGCAACTGTCCGTCACATAAAATACCCCGGCTATTATTTAGATAATACCGGCGAACAAAATCGTGCGCTTTGCGGGCGCACGATGAAAGACTGTTTTATATTTTACCAACACGATGACAAGCGACATAGTGTCCGGGCGAGACTTCAGTCAGAGGAGGAATGCCTTTGTCACATTCCTCGCAATAGTACATGCAACGTTTGGCGAAACGGCACTCATCCGGGGGGTTGATGGGAGAAGAAAGTTCTCCCTTGAGCTGAATGCGTTCCTGGTTTGCATCGGCCTCCGGAATGAGAATGGCGGACAAAAGCGCCTTTGTGTACGGGTGCAGCGGCTTGTTGAACAACTCCTCCGTGGGTGCTTTCTCCACCGCCTTGCCCAGGTACATGACAATAATGTTGTCGGAAATATGGTTAACAACACTTAAATCATGAGTAATGAAAATATACGTCAGGTTTCTTTCCCGCTGCAGCTTTTTGAGAAGGTTCAAAATTTGGGCCTGAATGGAAACGTCCAGCGCGGAAACCGGTTCATCGCAGACGATGAACTTCGGATCCACTGCCAGGGCTCTGGCAATTCCGATACGCTGTCTCTGTCCGCCAAAGAATTCATGAGCATACCTAGCGGCATGCTCCGCATTGAGTCCGTCCAGGTCCATGAGCGATATTATTCTTTCTCTTCTTTCCTGTTTCGTCTTGCAGAGATTATGCACATCAAAGGGCTCTT
>JAAYLG010000113.1 GCA_012522075.1 Bacillota bacterium | reverse complement strand
TACTAAACGAACTACTTCCATGAGGAACCTCTGCCTCCTTCTTGGGGGTATTCATTCGAATGTGAGGTTCCTCTTCTTTTTTTGATATGATTATTCCTTTAAAAACCTACAATAACTTTACACTAACCTTGTTTTGCTATTCTTGCAATTCAATTCTCCGTAACGCTGTTTCACGGCGATTTCCTAAAGGCTTGTTCTATGGTACAATATGGTTAAACAACTGGACAGGAGGAGTCAAATTCATGTCAGAACCTAATTTTTTTACCGTCTGGGAAAAAGAATCACCGGAAACACAGCAGGCCTTTTTTGAATTTGCCGGCAAGATTCAAAAACACTGCGGACTTGACGAAAAGACATTCCAGTTAATCTACATAGCCATCCAGGCAAGCCGCGGCGCCGTCGGTTCGGTGGCAGGCCACACGGTATTTGCCAAGAAAGCCGGTGCCACCCGCGAAGAAATACGCGGCGCAATTCTGACCACACTGCTGACAGTAGGCATTAACGGAGTCGCCGACTGCCTGGAGGCTGCCATGGAAGCTTATGACAATGCATAGGCGGCTGAATTAAGGTTATCCCGGGCACAAAGGCGCACGGTCAAGACTGTGCGCCTTTTACCGTTTCCAGATCTCACCCTGGTCCAGTCCCCACATCTTAAATAAATCGTCATAAAACTGCGGGCGGGGGAAATCGTATTTCATTACTTTTGCCAGGTTTCTATACCCAAATTTTATCTCCTCAAAATACTTTAAACCGGAAACAAGCTCTTCTGTTTTAT
This sequence comes from Bacillota bacterium, assembly GCA_012522075.1. Lineage (GTDB taxonomy): Bacteria > Bacillota > Dethiobacteria > Dethiobacterales > Dethiobacteraceae > DUUE01. The sequence goes on along the minus strand of JAAYLG010000113.1, from coordinate 12,173 downwards.
TGCCGGGGAAAGACAAGATCATTTCTTCTTCATCAGAAAATGCCCGCTCATACTCTCCGGGGTCCGGGAAAGTGGCGCGGAACTTGCCTGTCTGCAGTACCGGAACAGTGGCAAACACACAGGAAAATTCAACTTCAAAGGTGCAGTCATCAATGGTTCCGGTATGATAGCGCGGTACCCACAGCAAACTCCTTATCTGGAAAGGATTGGCGTACACAAGCACGACATCCGGTATAAAATCCGCCGTTTTTAAAGGCGAGAGCAAAAGACCGGCATATTTCCCATATTCAAGCCGCGGGAACAATTTGAGAAAAACTTCTCTGCCGACATCAGGGTCTTTGATGAACAGTTTATCATGCACTTCTTCCACACATTGTTCATTGCATTCCCCCAGGCCAAGAGCTATGACAGGCCACACGCACCAGTGATCTTCTTTCAACATGGCAACAGTTTTACCCTGGCGCCTGACCAGTGAAAAAGCCTGACAGAGAGTAAGATGTTCGCCAAGATCCCGTTTAGGGCGCAACGCTTTTTCAGGAACGTCACTTTCCTCTTTCAGCATTTTCAGGGCAATGGGAGCTGTGCGCAAAAGCAGCAGTTTCTCCAGCTCCTCTCCAAAACGGTTGTAATCCTGTACTGTTGGCATAAACAAACCACCTTTCTCTCATTTATACCTTGGGAGTTTATCGCTTCCAGATTTCACCTTCATCCAATCTCCACATTTTAAACAAATCATTATAGAACAAAGGCCGGGGAAAATCAGTATACATTTCCATAAAAAGCTGCTTAAAGCCAAACCCGCGTTTTTCAATTAAGATTAACCCCTCGACCAGCTCTGCCAGTTTATTACCGGGAATGGAAAAAATCATTTCATCTTCATCGGTGAGCCCGCGTTCATATTCACCCGGGTCGGGAACTGTAACATTGTATTTGCCGTTTTTTATCACCGGTATGGTGGAATGGACGCATGAATCAACTGAATCAAGCTTGCATTCCAGCAGTTCACCGGTCTTATATTTTACGGACATCAGCATGCTGCGCAACTGGGCCGGCCGCAAATACACCAGGACCAAATCGGGCACGAAACCGGCTGTAGCCAGCGGAGCCATTACCAAGCCGGCGTACGAGCCGTATTCCAGGCGCGGGTACGACTTGGCAAAAAATTCTTTCGCTTTTTCCGGGTCTTCCACGAAATTGGCAGTTACAACCTTGTCATAATAGTCTTCTCCCTCGCGGATTTCAACAAGCCCAAAACTGATCAGCGGCCAGACACACCAGTGGTCTTCCTTTAGCATGGCAAGACAGGTACGCTGGCGGCGGACCATGGCGAAAGCCTGGCATAAAGCCAAATGAATCCCCAGGTCTTTTTTGGGGCGGACAGCACCCTCCGGTACTTGCTCTTCGTTTTCCAAAAGCTTCATGGCAATAGGTTCATATCTCAGGAGCAACAGCTCTTTCAACTTCCTGCCGTATTCGTTGCATTCTTTAATTGTTAACATCCTCACCCTCCTGTTCCTGTGTATTTTTTCTTTTATTTACAACGGTGCAGGCAACATGTATATGTAGTTGTTCAACAAAATAATCGTTTTCCCTTTCCTCATCTTTTCCGAAAAGAACCATGCCGGGCGCACACAAGAAATGCCGTGCTGCTGAAGCAGTACGGCATTTCTTTCTGCAGTTTGCCATAATTTTATTGTTCGTAAGCACGGTAGAGCAGTTCCAGCATAGTTTCCTTGGGAGCCTCTTTGGGTCTGAAATGATAAGTATCGTCGTTGATTGACAGCTCGGCTACTTTCACCAGCGAATCCTTTTCGATACCCAGCTCTTTCATCGTCGGAATACCGATTTCTTTCGTTAGGGCTCTGACAGCGTCGGCTACTGTTTTCGCTGCGTCTGCCGGATTCATATTTGACACATCCAACCCCATGGCTTTGCCAATCACCTTGATCTTGTCTGCGGCAACATCGGCAATATACTCTATTACTACCGGTGTGGCAATTGCACAAGCAATACCATGGGCAACATGATAAACGGCACCCATGGAGTGAGCAATAGCGTGTCCCAGATGCAAAACGGTATTATCAAAGGACATACCGGCGATCATGGCGGCAAAGCTCAAATTGGTCCTGGCTTCAAGGTTGCTTCCATCTTTGACCGCAATCGGCAGGTACTTGTACACCAGAGAGACAACTTTTTCACTAAGCATGTCTCCCATTGGGTTGGCCAGGGCGGAAGTCATGGATTCTATACCGTGGGCAAAAGCATCCATACCGGTCACCGCGGTCGTTTCAGGCGACAGTCCCAAGGTAAAATCCGGGTCTACAATTGCCAGGTTTGGCATACATGCCGGTCCGATAACACCGCCTTTTACGCCTCTCTTTGTATCGGTAACCACACTGACGGAATTGGCCTCGCTGCCTGTACCGGCAGTTGTGGGCAAAAGCACCAGGGTTTTCCCGGGGTTCATTTTAATACTCTTGTCATGGTAGCGTACAATCGGCCCGGGGTTCCCCATCAGGACATTAATTGCTTTGGCTGTATCCTGGGCACTGCCGCCACCAATCCCAATTATCCCGTCGACCTGTGCTTCCTTGGCAACTTCGGCGCCTTTTTCAACAATCACATCTGGCGGATCCGGCTCAACTTCTTCAAAGCGCACAACCTCAATACCCTCTGCCAGGAGAGTATCAACGACCTGGTCGGCGATGCCGCTTTTTTTGATAAATTTACCATGAACAACGAGAACTTTTTTACAACCGAGCTCCTTTACTTTGGCGCCGGTCTGCTTGGCGGCACCGCTCCCGAAAAGAATTGCCGGCGGAGAATTGAGGGTAAAAACCAACTTACTCGCTCCTCTCTTAACTTTTTTTCAGAGATAAAGTATAATCAGCCACCGTCTTACACTCCGTAGCGGAGTCTTCTTGCAGCTTGCGGTGGCTCACACAGCATGTCCAACAATTATGTACACTTAAAAATAATGCTCTTATAATTATGATAATTAACAATATTTGTTTTGTCAATAAGATCGCCTCCTCGATCTTGCCGCCTTCTTCCGGCGGATTTCTCTTTAAATTCCTGAAAAACAACAATTAAAACGTATTTACGCTTAAATATGACGGCAATTTCCAAACCGCAGGCAAGCAGGGAAAATCTTCCCGTTTAGTGCAGTAGGAGTCGCAAATCGTAAGTTTTTCCCTTATACATAAAGCGCCTCAAACAAAGCAGACTAAGAGTACTACATGCAGGCAAAAATGCCGGGACAAAAGAGGAGGATCGGCATGGCAAAAAACAAAAAAAAAGACTTCCGCATGGAAAGCCCGGTTGAAAGGCACGATACGGCAGCCTGGGCCAACATAGAAAGAATGAAGCCTGCCTCCAAAGTCAACCTGCCGGATGAAATTGACATTCTCAATGCCAAGGAGTATGCTGACAGCAACCAAAAATAACCCTGCCGCCCTTGGCGGCCAGGGTTATTTTTATCTTGCGCTTCCGACTACAGTATTTCTTTTTCCGCCAGCAGCCTGTAGCGGCGATACCTTTCCTGCGCTTGCTCCGCTGCCAAGGCATACAACCGGTCTGCATGCTCGGGAAAGACATTTTTCAGCTGGGAATAGCGGATTTCTCCCTGAATAAACGCCAGAAAATCGGCTTTCGGTTCTTTAGAGTCAAGGATAAAGGGGGTTTTGCCTACCCGGCGCAGTGCCGGGTTATAGCGGTAAAGGTGCCAGTAACCGGCCTCCACCGCCCGTTTTTCTTCCAGGATGCTTGTGCCCATGCCCGTTTTGATGCCATGGCTGATACAAGGGGCATAAGCAATAATAAGCGACGGGCCGGGATTACTTTCCGCTTCCACTATCGCTTTCATCGTTTGATTCATATCTGCCCCCATGGCAATCTGGGCCACATAGACGTTGCCGTATGTCATGGCCATCAGACCCAAATCTTTTTTGCGTGTTCTTTTGCCTGCCGCTGCCAGTTTGGCCACACAGGCTGCAGGTGTCGCCTTGGAACTCTGTCCGCCTGTATTGGAATAAACTTCCGTATCCATTACAAAAATGTTGATATCCTCCCCCGAAGCCAACACATGGTCCAAACCGCCGTAGCCGATATCATAAGCCCAGCCGTCACCGCCGATGGCCCAGATGGATTTTTTTACCAGGAATTCTTTTCTTTTAATAATTTCCCGTACAACCGGCCTGTCTTTATCATTACTCTCTTCCAGGACGGACAAAACCTGCCGGGCTGCCTCTTTTGATCCATTCCCGTCATCTTTAACCTCAAGCCAGCGTACAAAAGCTGCTTTCACTTTTGCTTCCAGCGGCTGGGCCAGGGCTTCCCGGATTAAGCCGGCCAAACGCTCCCGGGCTTGTTTCACACCCAGAAGAATGCCGTAGCCAAATTCTGCCGCATCTTCAAAAAGTGGATTGATCCAGGCGGGGCCTTTGCCGGCGGCATTGGTTGTATAGGCAATGGATGGTGCGGAAGCGCCCCAGATGGAGGAACAACCGGTGGCATTGGCAATTATCATTCGGTCGCCAAAAAGTTGCGTTAGAAGGCGGATATAAGGAGTTTCACCACAGCCCGGGCAGGCGCCGTTAAATTCCAAGAGAGGCCTGATGAACTGGCTTCCTTTGACCGTCTGCGGGTCAACCAGGTCGTCTTTGGCCGCAATTGTCATTGCATACTCCCAGTTTGCAGCTTCCCTGACAATTTCCTGTTCCGCAGGCTGCATGATTAAAGCTTTTCCTTTCGCCGGGCAGATATCGGCGCAGTTGCCGCAGCCCGTACAATCCAGAGGGGAAACCTGCACCCGGTAATGCAGCCCGGCAAGCCCTTTACCCACGGCTTTTTTTGTGATAAAGCCGGCCGGTGCCCTTTTTTTCTCCTCATCAGTTAAGAGGAAGCCCCGGATGGTGGCGTGGGGGCAAATATAACTGCACATTCCGCACTGAATACATTTGTCAACCTGCCACTTGGGCAGCATGGGAGCAAAGCCGCGTTTTTCATATGCCGTTGTTCCGAGCGGGAAGGTGCCGTCTTCCATCCCGGCAAAAGTGCTGACCGGCAGCTCGTCGCCTTCATGCCTGGCCATGGGGCGCTGGATGCTTTTGACAAAATCTGGTTCCGCTTTTTCCGGCAAAGGATCATCTTCCGCGTGCAGCCATGCATCCGGTACATCCACCTTGATCAGCCCGTCCAAAGCCCGGTCCACCGCCGCATGATTCATAGCCACAATCTCCCGTCCTTTTTTGCCGTACAAGTCGGCAATGGCTTCCTTCAGGTAGGCAAGGGCTTCGTTGACATCCAGCACATTGGCCAGCTTGAAAAAGACCGCCTGCATAATCATGTTGATGCGGTTGCCCAAACCGGCTTTATTGGCAATGGCCAGGGCATCAATGAGATAAAAGTTTGCTTTTTTAGCGGCCAGGCTGCGCCGCAAAGCGGCGGGCAGTTTTTCTTCCAGCTCCTCCACCCGCCACGGGCAGTTCAGGACGAACGTGCCTCCCGTTTTCAGTCCTTTCAACAAATCATACTGGTTGACAAAAGCTTTGTTGTGGCAGGCAATGTAGTCGGCGTCATAAACCAGGTAAGGTGCTTTAATAGGATTTTTGCCGAAACGCAAGTGTGAAACGGTGGTCCCGCCCGATTTCTTGCTGTCATAAGAGAAATAGGCCTGGACAAACAAATCTGTCCTGTCACCAATAATTTCAATGGCAGTTTTATTGGCGCCCACAGTGCCGTCCGAACCAAGCCCCCAGAATTTGCAGCTGATTGTCCCTTCGGGCGTTGTATCCACCGTCTCCTCTTCCGGCAGCGACAAGTGGGTAACATCATCCACAATGCCAATGGTAAAGCGCTCCTTGGGATTTTCTTTTTGCAGGTTGTTAAAGACGGCTATAATTTGTGACGGCCTTGTGTCTTTGGAAGAAAGGCCATACCGGCCGCCGGCGACCAGCGGGATCGCCGGCAGACTGCTGCAGGCTTTGACAACATCCAGCAGCAAAGGCTCACCGGCGGAACCGGGCTCCTTTGTCCTGTCCAGTACCGCAATCTTTTTGACGGACCGGGGCAAGGCAGCCAGGAAATGTTCTGTGGAAAACGGCCTGTATAACCTTACCTTAACCGCTCCCACCTTCTCTCCCCGTGCCAGCAAATAATCAACTGTCTCCTGAATGGTATCGCAGACGGAGCCCATGGCTACAATCACATTTTGTGCGTCACTTGCCCCGTAATACTCAAATAACGAGTAACTGCGGCCGCACACAGCCTCCAGCCGGTCCATGTAATGTTGAACAATGCCGGGGACGGCATCATAAAAAGGATTGGCGCTCTCCCGCATTTGAAAATAAATATCCGGGTTTTGAGTTGTCCCGCGCGCCACAGGCCGCTCGGGGTTTAAGGACCTGTTTCTAAATGCTTCAACAGCCTGATAATCAATAAGTTTTTTCAGCTCTTCATAGTCAAGAACTGAAATCTTCTGGTATTCATGGGAAGTCCGAAAACCGTCAAAAAAATGGATAAAAGGAATTCTGCTTTTAATGGCGGACAGGTGGGCAATGCAGGCCAGGTCCATCACTTCCTGTACGTTTGCCGCCGCCAGCAGGGCTGCGCCCGTTTGCCGGCAGGCCATTACATCCTGGTGGTCGCCAAAGATGGACAAAGCCTGGGCGGCAACGGCCCGAGCCGCCACATGCAATACTCCCGGCAAGAGCTCCCCGGCCATTTTGTAAAGGCTGGGAATCATCAACAGCAAACCTTGTGAAGCGGTATAGGTGGTTGCCAGCACACCGGATTGCAAAGCACCCCGCATGGCTGCGGCGGCTCCTGCTTCCGACTGCATTTCCACAACTTTAACCGGCTGCCCGAACAAATTCCTTTTACCGTGAGCCGACCATTCCTCAACTCTTTCCGCCATCGGCGTGGAAGGAGTAATGGGGTAAATGGCGGCCACCTCTGTAAAAGCATATGAGACATAGGCCGCCGCCTGATTGCCGTCCATCGTTTCTTTTCTGGCCATGATCATCACCCTTTTGCCAAGTGTATTTGTTAACTTTACTCCAAAATGCTGCAATCCATCTTTTATTGTCTCCCAGGCAGTTAATGTTTATTTCCTTTGAGGATATCCTTCCCGCAATGTGGGCGGCTCAGCTCAGGCACACAGCGACTTTGGTTGGCTCGATCCCGGCAAAAAAAGTAACAGATGCCTGCAAAAGGCACCCGGGGTTCACTGTTCGGCCAAAACAGTAGGGCGAAAACTGCACTGCCTGCCGCGCCCAAAATAAAACAAACTCCCTTCATGGCAAAAGGCAAAAGTATTAAAACCCACGCCATAAAGGGAGGAGAGCAAACGCAAGCTCTGAGCAGGATTTCCCTAATCCAATGTCATATCGTGGTATTTGGTCCATTCCTGAGCCGAACCGTCATAAAATTTAACGTTTTTATAGTCCAGCATTTGTGTCAGTACATACCACCATGAGCTGGCATAACCGCCTACACCGCAGTAAACAATTACTTCCTTGTCCTTGTCGCCAATAACTTCGGAAGCCAGTTTTCTCAATTCACCCTTGTCCTTGTAAAGCCAGTTTTCGTTCCAGATACTGCGGGCGGGCAAAGATTTGGCTGTAGGTATGTGGCCGCCCTTGGTTGTATAAGGCTCTATAATCTCTCCGGCGTATACTGCAGCGTCCCTGGTGTCAAGCAGGATTGCCTTGCCGATACGGTTTTCCACATAAGCCAGGGGGACAAACATATCTTCTTTTACTTTGCCGGTGTAGGCAACCGCTTTGACCTCAGGTACATCCGTGGTAACCGGCCTGCCCTCGGCAACCCATTTGTCATAGCCCCCGTCAAGAACTGCCACATTTTTTACACCTGCATAGATAAGTGTATCGGCGACTCTGTTGCTATCAGCCAAAGGATAGGGAGGCTCGTCGGGTCCGGGCAGTGATGACACCAACACAACCGGCGAAGATTCCGTTATGCCGCAGGCACCTATAAGTGAAAAGAGGTCTTCTTTTTCCGGAAGCTCCAATTCAAGGCCGTCCCTCTCCGTAATCCAGCAAGCTACAGGAGCATTTATGGCGCCCGGGATATGCCCGCTTTCATACTTGTCGGCAGCTCTGACATCAAGAATGACAAGATTTTCAAGCTTGCTATTGGCAGCCAGCCATTCTGTCGACACTACGGGGTCAATTTTTCGCTCCTTGCCCTGGCATGTATTGCCGGCACCGGCATTGCAGCCAAAAAGGAACAATTTAATCACCACCATTTAGTTATTACCGCAAAACTGCGGAGGCTATCCATATTATACCACTGGAAAAGACTGCAGGAAAGCATGATAAGTACAGGCTGCTGGTCAAGGATGGCAAATAATGATAACATGTAATGCAGGTAGATCCAATAGGGAAGGTGACAAAATTGCAGAGGAAAACCGACTACCATATACATCCCGACTATTCACCGGATGCCGACAAGGTAAAGATCAGAGACTATTGTCACCGGGCACTGGAATTGAAAATGGTAGAAATCTGCTTTACTACCCATTTTGAATTTGACCGGCCTTACTTTTCTTTCCCGCCGGGCTGGCTGGACAACTACTTTGCCGAAATCCAGCGAGCACAAGGGGAATTTAAACAACAGGGACTGAAAATAAAGGCCGGCATTGAAATAGGTTACCAGAGAGGCTACGAAAAGGAAATTGAGAGAATAGTCGCGCAGTATCCTTTTGATTATGTGCTGGGAGCTATCCATCACATGTCAGGCTATTCCATAGCCTCCCTCAATGAAAGCCCCGGCTACTTTGGCAGCCGTGACTTAAAAACAGTGCGGCAGGAATACTTTACTCTTTTGGCGGAAGCGGTAAAATACGGGCTTTTTGATGCCATCGCTCACCTGGACATTTACACCAGGTATGGCATCAGGCATTATGGCGACCAAATTTTTACGATCCACCGCGGAATTGTAGAACCGATCCTGCAAGAAATGGCTAAAAGAAACATAGGTCTGGAGATAAATACTTCAAGTGTAAGCAGAGGCTTAGAGGAATTTCACCCTTCAAAAGAAATCATTGCTTTGGCCCAAAAAGCAGGTATTAAAATTTTTACTGTCGGCTCAGATGCACATAAACTGGATGAATTGGGCAGGCACATTGATGAGGCCCTGGCCCTGCTGGATGCATTTGACCTTGTAAATCATGCTTTTACCCGCCATATTGCAAGCCCCCTTGCCCCGCTCTCTTCCTAAAGCAGTTTACGTAGTTTAATCAGCCTTCCCACGGCCTGCAGGTGGGTAACCACGGCAAGTATGACCAATGTAGCGGGGATCAAGTTTAAAACTCCTCCCAGCATGATAATAAACAGGCGTCCGTCCCGGTTTGCCGGCAGAAGCTCTAATAAGCCGTCATCCTGCCATGGAAGGTAAACTTTTCCTGTCAGGGAGTGATATTTTTCCTTCAGCAGCATAGACATGGGCATGCCGGTTAAAGCAGCGGCAGAGACGAAAAGAACAGCAAGACTTCCCGCCTTGGCAAACCAGCTCCAGGCCATGCCGATGATAATAAAAAAATCCGCATAGCGATCTAAAATTGCATCAAACAGGCTGCCGTAATTGCTTTTTAAAAATTTTAAGCGGGCAATTTCGCCGTCTATTCCATCTATTATAGAGGATATTTGGGCCAAAAGTCCTCCCAGCAAAGGTTGCTGCAGGGCAAAGCAAGCGGCCGCAGCCAGGGCCGCAAGAAACGAAATAAGGGTAACCTGATTGGGGGTTATGGCGGTTCTACTTAACACTTTGGTGGCAGGAAGGGAAAACTTGCGGTTAATTGTCCGGGAAATAAGCCCGTCCTTGCCCGGCAAAGCCGATTTAAGCAGGATTTTTTCCGCCTGGCGCAAACTTGCCAAGTCATCTGCATCTACCCAGTCTGCCGCCACAGAAAAAAGCTTTACTTTACCCTCTTCCGCCAGTATATTGACGGCATCAGTCAGGTTGTACTGCTGCCTGTTTGCAGCCTCTGCCAGAGCTTGCAAAAGCGCCTCCGTGCCCACAAAGAGACCGCAGTCGACGGCATTATACACGGACAATGTTTTACCCAATTTTATGGCTTTCTGCCCTTCAGACTGTATTTTGGTTGCCTCTGGCAAATCCCACACCTTGTCCAGGCGCTTGTCTGCAGCCAGCAGAATTTCCTCATGACTGATACTTGCCGCCGCCTGTACGAAAGCTTTAACTGTTTCCAGGTTATAAACATGGTCGGCCATTGTTAAAATAAATTTTTCCTGTGGCAGGCTGATTTTTTGAAAAGCAGCGGCTGAGGTACCGTTGCCTTTTCTCCACTCGGGATTGTGCAAATAAGTTATGTGGACTTTATACTTGCTTCCGTCACCAAGAGAAGCCATAATTTCTTTTTCGGCATAGCCGGTAACGATGACAAAGTCAATAATACCGCATTCTCGCAAAGTAAGAATGCTGCGTTCAAGCAAAGAAAGCCCCAGCAAATTGATGAGGGGCTTTGGCTCTTTAAAATGTGAACGTATTCTGCTCCCTTCGCCGGCAGCAAGGATTACTGCACGCATTAACGCTCCCTCCTGCCGGCGATAAATTCCTCAACCATTTTTTTGGCTTCAGTATCGGTAAACTGTTGCGGAGGGGATTTCATGGCATAGGCGGAGATTGATGTTAAAATGCCGCCAATCTTACGATCCAAGGCAAGCTTCATGCACCTGATGGCGTCTATCATTACCCCGCCGCAGTTCGGTGAATCTTCGACCGACAGCTTCAGCTCCAATTTGACAGGAATATCTCCAAAACCTCTGCCTTCCATCCAAATATAGCAGATTTTATTGTCTTTTAAAAAGGGAACATAGTCACTGGGACCTATATGAATATCATCACTGGCCAGGGGTGTAGCCAGTTCAGACTGGACTGACTGTGTTTTTGATTTCTTTTTCGATTTTAAGCGGCTGTGATTCAACATGTTTAAAAAGTCTGTATTGCCGCCAAAATTCAGTTGATATGTGTGATCCAGAATAACACCACGATTTTCAAAAAGTTTCGTCAGTGTCCGGTGAACTATGGTGGCACCTACCTGACTTTTTACATCATCACCAATGATGGGGATATTCTTGGCCTTAAATTTTTCAGCCCACTTTTCATCGGAAGCAATAAAAACCGGCATGGCGTTAATAAAACCGACATTTGCTTCCAGGCAGGCTTCCGCATAAAATCTGGCTGCCTTTTCAGAACCTACCGGCAAATAATTGATTAAAAGATCAGCTCCGCTTTCCTTTAAAACTTTTACCACATCACACGGCTTTTCATTGGCAACGACAAATCTTTTATCTTCATCATAATCTGTTATATGTTCGGACACGCCATCAAGTACGTGCCCCATTTGGACAGTAACAGGATAATCCGGTAAATCGCTAAAAAAGACTGTAGTGCAGTTCGGCTTGGCAAAAACTGCTTCTTTGAGCGGTTTGCCTACTTTACGCCGGTCTACGTCAAAAGCTGCAACTACATTAATATCTCCCACTTTATAACCGCCTAAATCATGATGCATTAAACCAATCTGATTTTCAGTCTCTCTTTTATACTTTTCAATACCCTGTAACAAAGCACTAGCGCAGTTACCAACTCCCACAATAGCTATATTAATTTTACTCATGCAAAAACCTCCTTGCTGCTTTTTTGTTAAAGTTGTCAGTAAGCTCTATGGTTGTTTTTGCACCTCCTTTTTGTGCTTTGTTTTTTCAGGGACAAATCCACCTCCTTTGCCAAAATTACGAAAAAGGTTGCCGAAACAAGATCCTCGCTCAGGGCTTTGTTTTTTTGTCCGGTAATAAAGATAGGTATATACTTTGTCCACAGTACCCCTCATACAGTTCGCCAAAAGCCGCCCGGTTTGTCCTGGCCCAGGAGAATAAGTTCCGTTTCACTTTTTTGTTTCAGTTCCGTCCCGGGGGAAAGCAAGCTCCTCACCTTCCTTTCACCTGTATAACGCTGAAGGAAGAGTTTTGTCACGCACTTGACTTAATTTTGTCGTTTACTTTATCTTGTTTTCCGCTAAACATGCGATTCCGGCACTTCTACAGCGAAAAATTGTAGGTTTGTCAAACATTTTGGACACAGTACAGTTTTAAGAACTCTAGGGGAGATAGGTAGCCGAGAGGACGCAT
>JAAYLG010000112.1 GCA_012522075.1 Bacillota bacterium | reverse complement strand
CGAACTACTTCCATGAGGAACCTCTGCCTCCTTCTTGGGGTATTCATTCGTGGTGAATGTGAGGTTCCTCTTCTTTTTTTGATATGATTATTCCTTTAAAAACCTACAATAACTTTACACTAACAACAGGTTTTAAGCGGTAACTACTGAACTACTGTATTACTGTAATGGTGCGTTTGGCCGTTCCGCCGGTAAAGGCGGTAAAATCAGGCTCTTCAGTCACTTGCAGTATAAGCCGGTGCCGTTCACTGTCCTGCAGGGCAGGCAATATTAAGACAGACTTGATAACGGCGGAAAGGTCCGCTTTACTGCCGTCCACCGTTTTCAGCACAAGCTGCAACTCGCTTTGCTCCCCGTTCTTTCTCACGTAAGCCTTGTAGTCCAGGATAAAATCGAAGTCAAAAAGCTTTTCGTCCAAATCGGGCAAGGTTATTTTCCCGCCGCCAAACTGAATGAAACCATCCACCCTGTTTTTGATGAGAGCCAGACTGCGCAGGACAGTGCCGCAGGGACATTTTCCCGGTAAAAAACTGCTTACATCCCCTGTTCTGTAACGGATGAGCGGCATGCCTTCCCTGGTCAGAGTTGTAAAAACCACTTCACCCGTTTCTCCTTCCGGCAAGACTTCTCCGCTTTCCGGGTCCACAATTTCAAAAAACAAATCGGCTTCCCGCAGGTGGTATCCGCGCAGCGCCCGGCATTGAACCCCGCCGCCCAGCCCCATTTCAGTCATCCCGTAATGCTGGAAAACTGAGCAGCCCCAGGCGGCTTCCAGGGCACGACAGATGGCCTGCGGCACATAATCAGTACACAAAAGCACATATTTAATTTTATTGCGCAGCAAATGGCCCTCCTTGTGCCTTGCCATAGCCAGCACCTGGACCGGTATGCCCACAATTGCCGTGGCGCCTGAGTGCAGCGCGTACCTGACCGCCGCCCGAGGGTCGGAAACAGGCCCATACGGCAGAGGCATGGCTTTCATGCGGCGCAAAGCGATTTGCAGCAGGTCACCGACACTGCCCTGCGTCTGCCAAGGCAAAAGGATTAAAATCCTGTCTTCAGGGCCGGTTAGAGTGAGCATACCATGATGAAAAAAATCTATCGTCAGTTCCTGGTCGGCTTTGGTGAAATAAATCTTTTTGGCCCGTCCCGCTGTTCCTGAAGTCTGCTAAGTGACAATGCGCGTTATGTCCGCCTGGCTGGTACAGACAAAACGCAGGCTGTTTTCCCTGAGGTCCCGGGGGTAGGTAAAGGGAAGACGCGCAAAGCCGGCAAAATCGGTAATCTCTTCCGCAGCAAAACCGGCAAGCCGGTGGCGGTAAAAAGGGCTTTTGGCTTTGGCAAGGCGCACCGTCTTCTGCAATTGTGCCAATTGGTATTGTTCCAGCTTTGCCCGCGTCAGCTGCTTGCAGCCTGTTTTGCGGGCGATCCAGGCTTCCAGCGGGCTTTTTGTCAGCATGTTTCCGCTCCCCTAAAAGATCTTTTTCTTGCAGTCACTTGGGAGAATATGGCATCCGCTGTTTGCCTAGTCGTCGTCTGCAAATTCAAAATCATATTCCTCAAGGAGTTCCTTTACTTTTGTATAAGTAGCTGCAAGCATGCGCGGGCATTTAACCAAGCGGTCCAGGTCGCCCCCCGGAATTAAGTCTTTGCAGTCAATGCTGTCATTTTCTGCTTTAAATTCATTCCTGAACCATTCAGTTATTTTACTGCATAAAGTGGCGTTTTTTTCTGGCAGCAAGAGTGCAAGCAAAGCACAGGCGCCGCTTAAAATACCACAAACAAGACCGCTGTGCATGCCGCCGCAAAGCCCGGCTGCCGCTTTAATCAGCGCAGGCTCTTCCGGCAAGCCGGCGTCCTCCAGCCCCATTTTCAGCATGATCTGTGTGCAGCAATACCCTTGCTGCTGTAGTTTGCGTATGCGTACGTCATCACCCATTGCATACTCCTCCTCTATTAACCGGCAGCTCAGTGATGTTTTCAACCGCACTGCTTTTCTTTGCCACCAGCAGGAAATAACCGGGTTTATATTTTTTCAGTACATCGCTTGTAAGTCCTTTGTTTTCTTCTTTGTTCAGCAGGCACTGCCAGAGAATGCCCGCATCACCCTTCCCCATAATGCAGTCTACAAGCAGCTGCGTCAAATAATGCGACTTGTCCGCCCAGAGTTGCAGCTTGAAACCGTGAGCCGCAAATAATGCCTCATAGTATTCCTTGTGCCTGAAACCGCCGCGGTTCTTATAATAAAAATCGCTGACAACCAGCCTGCCGTCCCGCTTTAACGCCCGGTGGCATTCCGACAGGGTAATCTCCGGCCTAGGCAGCAAAGAAAAGGTACATTCCATAATTATGGCATCCAGCTCCCCGGTGTCAAAAGGCAATTTCTCCGCTCTGCCGGCCAGCAGCGGGAGGTTCGGGTATCTTCCCCTTGCTTTTTGCAGCATTTCTTCCCCGGCATCAAGGCCAAATGCATTTAAGCCGTATTCCGACCGCAGCAAATGGACAGTTTCACCATAGCCGCAGCCAATATCCAGGATTTTGGCACCCTTTGGGAAACGGCACCAGTCAACGGCTTCCCTGGTCAGATCCAGGCCGCCCGGCCGCAGGGTAAAACCGGTTACCTGCTCCAGTATGCCCCGGGAGTAAAAAGCTTTTGTACAGGCGCTGCCGTCCATTCTTCTCCGTCCCTCCTTTGGGGGGCCATCTCCTTTGAACAGTTCTGCCCTTACAACCCTTCTTTGTCAATACGGAAAAGGTTGTTGTTCTGTTCAATGACTGTTACATGGCCGTATTCCTGCCGGATGCCAAAAAGCTGCTTCAGGTCCAGCTGCTGCACATGGCATATGATAACCCTGTTCACACCGGCATGTCCGACAATGGCTATATTTCCCCTTGTTTCAGCTACAATCCGCTGAAAAGCCGGCAGCACTCGCTGGGCCAGATCGGCAAAGCTTTCCCCGCCCGGAGGGCGGTATGTGACGATCTTTTCTCCCCGCTCCCTGAACTCACGTGGATAACGGTTCTGCACTTCTGTAAAAGCCAGACCTTCCCATTCCCCAAGTCCAATCTCCCGGAGGGCAGTACAGACCCTGGGTTTTAAGCCGTGTTTTTGGGCAATGATGGCGGCTGTCTGCCTGGAACGACGCAAGTCACTACAATAGATGGCCTCCAATTCTCGCCCGGATAAAGCGGATGCCAATGCCTTTGCTTGCCGGATTCCCGCAGGACTCAGCGGCGGGTTGCTCCTCCCTCCCAGAAATATTTTTTCGCTCCTTTCAAGCAACGTTTCCGCATGCCTGAGCAAGTAAATCATTCTTTTTTTCATTTTACTCACGTATTCCTGCTTCCCCGCACAGAATTTTTTCCACACTGCGTTTTGTGACAGCTGCCACTTGCCGACTGACTAACATTGCCTGCTGCAATCTCCGGCGCATCATCTTAAGAGCTTCAGGTTTGTTCTGAAAACGCTCCTCGCCTGCTGCTATTCTTGCCTCAAGGGAGACAAAACGTTCACCCGCAGTCAACTTATCGGCAAGGTAAAGCAGCGAATGTTCTGTAATTTTATCCGTGTAAACGGCAGGCAAATCCATATGGTAGCCAATCACTTCCCCAACTGCCGGATACCCAAGGTCTGTTACAATTTGCCTGCCAATGTCCGCATGCCGCGGTCTCCCCCGGGCGAGATCATGCAGCAGGCATGCCGCCTGTAAAAGGGCTGTATGGATGCGCAGACCGCCGCTGTTGACATGCTCCGCCAGCAGGCAGGCTGCACGGGCAACCTGCCGCATATGCCTAATAATTCCGTCCGGCACCTGATACTTTTGCCAGATTTCTTCACACATGGCCGCCGTCGGGAAGTCCGCCAAAGAGGGCACGACCACCTTCCTGTAGGCATCCTCCGTATCCAGGTCCTGCAAAATACCGGGGTCGTTAACAGCCACTTCGCTAACGCTGCAAGCATGCTCCTGCAGGAGTGCTTTAAGTCCCCCCTCCTTTTTTTCCTTAAGGATGGCGGGGCGCAATTTGGCGGAAATCAGCGGAGGGTGTCCTCTCTTCCCACCTGTCACTGGATAAGCTACATCGGGAGCTTTTTCTGCAAAAACGGCAACAAGTTTTTGAATTGTCGCCGGGGTAACTAAAGGCATATCGGCGGGCAGGAAAAAAAATGCTTCAGTGTGCTGCGGAAGCACCCTTGCCGCCGCCTGCACAGAAGCATACATTCCACAGTCGTATTCCGGATTATAAACAATGGCAGCCCCGAGCCGGCGGGCCACGGGGGCAACCAGTTCAGCTTTATGGCCTGTAACCACAAGAATATCGCTAATACCGCCGGCAGTAAATGTCCCGATTGTCTTTTCTAGGACCAAGCCGTCAGCCAGCGGCAGTATCGGTTTCAAAAGCCCCATACGGGAAGAATACCCGGCTGCGGGAATAACTGCTGTTATTCTTGTCATCAGCAACCTCCTGTTGTCTAAAGCAGGCAAGCGCCGGGCGTTGCAACAGGCTTGCATGGTGATTATTTGGCCCGCATGGCAATTTGTTCCATGGCCGCCACGGCTTGCATTATATCTTCGTCTGTATTGAACGGTCCCGGGCTGAAACGCACCGCCCCTGTTTTGACCGTGCCCAGTGTTTCATGGACAAGCGGGGCACAATGCAGCCCTGTCCTGACCGCTATCTGGAAGTCGCCGTCCAAAATGTCCCCCACGTCGCTGGAGACCATCTCCCGGACCGTACAGGTCACGATGGGGACAGTATCGGTACCCGGCCGCGGACTAAAAATATTCACACCGGGAATGTCCTTTATACCGTCGTAAAGCATTTGCGCCAGCCTAATTTCATGGCTTCCCTCTTCTACATTTTCCTGTACTTTGGCAAGATAGTCAAGCCCGGCCGACAAGCCGAAAATACCGGGCAGGTTCAGGGTGCCGCTTTCCAGGCGATGCGGGTAATCGGCAGGCTGCTTCAGGCTGTGAGATTCAACGCCCGTCCCCCCGGTAAACGAGGGCTTGACATCGAGTCCCGGGGCAAGAACAAGACCGCCGATGCCGGCAGGCCCCATTAGGCTCTTGTGCCCGGTAAAAGCAACAGCCTGGATATGCATTTTTTCCATGTCAATAGGTATATGCCCCGCGCTCTGGGCCGTGTCTATCAGGAGTGCAATGCCCCGCTCCCTGCATGCCCGGCCGATCTCCTCCACCGCCTGGACAGTGCCCAGCACGTTGGAAGCATGGTTCATTACGACCAGCCTGGTTTCCGGCCGGAAGAGCTTTGTTATCTCGTCGGGATCCACCCTGCCGGAGCCGTCGAAGGACACAAGGTCATAAGTTATACCTATATTTTCCTTAAGGAAAAATAAAGGCCGCAAGACAGAATTATGTTCCAGGCGTGTGCTGATGGCATGATCGCCTGGTTCAAGCAGTCCCAGCAGTGCCTTGTTTAATGCATCCGTGGCGTTAGAGGCAAAAATAACCCGCGACGGGTCAGGTGCATGAAAAAAAGCTGCCACTTTTTTTCGCGCCTGCCATACCAGTTCGGCGGCAGAGACAGCCAGATCATAGCTGCCACGCCCCGGAGAAACGCCGAAACGGGCATAATCCTGCACCATTTTCTGCAATACTTCCGGAGGCTTGGGAAAGGAAGTGGCAGCATTGTCCAGGTAAATAACACTGTCTTCTGTCTGTCTTTCCATGGATTGTGCCTCCTACAAACAAGCTTTGGGGTTTGGCAGACCGGCAATACGGCGGGCATCCTGCTTAATGCCGCCGGGGAAAAGAGCTTCAATTTCCATCAGCGTCATACCGGTACCTTTTTTGAGCTGCCTGTTAAGCGGCGCCCTGCCGTTGGCAAAATAAAACTCACGCATAAAACGGATGACATGCCAGTGCTTTTCCGTCAGCTCCGGAATACCGCTTTCCTGAGCCAAAACACGGGCTACTTCTTCCGTCCAATCAGCCGGCTCCCAGAGATAACCTTCATTGTCAAATAAAAGGGTGAGCCCGGCCACAGACCGGTAGTAGCTTTGACCGGGTTCACCCTTATAGGTTTTGTTATTCTGGCTGTTCATTTTATGCCTTGTTTTGCAAAGCAGCCTTGATTTTCTCCGGTGTGGCCGGCAAGTCGCAGATCCAAACGCCAATGGCATCATGGATGGCGCTGATGATGGCCGGTGCGGTGGGCAGCATGGTCATTTCGCCCACGCCCGTGCTGCCGTGCAGGGTGCCCCGCTGGCGAGGAGTCTCGGTAATAATGGATTCCATGGGGAATGCTGTTTTCATGGTGGGAAACTTGAAAGTTACCCAGTCTTTTGTTTCCTTTTGAATATATTGTTCGCGCAGGGCGAAACCGGCACCCATGTCGGCGCCGCCTTCCAGCTGTCCTTCATAGTTCAGCCGGTTGATAACGGGACCGCTGTCTACCGCCGTGGTCATCTTGATAATTGTGACCTCACCGGTTTCCTTGTTCACTTCCACCTCGGCCATCTGGACGCAGTGAACCTCGGACTCGTACGCCGAGCCCTGGCCGGTTTCCTTATCCAGCGGACCTGATTGCAGCGTGACCTTGGTTCCGGTATAGCGGGTGGGCTTGCCGGCTTTGACCAGGTCGTCATAGCAGGTGGCACCGCATTCTTCCATGGCCGCTTTCAGCTGGTTAGCCGCGTCGACCAGGGCGCCGCCGCACATATAGGTCATGCGGCTGCCGGCGGCCGGTCCGGTGGCTGTTGTCCGGTCGGTGTCGCGGGTAATCAGGCGCACCTTATTGAGCGGCAGGTTCAGGACTTCGGCCGCCAATTGTGTCAGCATGGATTCATTCCCTTCGCCGGGGTCGGCCACGGCAGCATAGATAGTTACACCGTCATCGGGGTTGAGTTCAATGGAGACAATAGCCTTGTCCCCCGGGCTGCCGATGCCGAAGGAACCGGCGGCAATGCCGACGCCCCGCACCACGGTGCCTTCCTTGTATTGCGCCGCTTCGCGCTTTGCTCTTTCATAATGCGGCTTGATGGATTCACAGACAACGGGGAACGGCCATTCCGTTACCACTGTGCCGGTCGACTTGCTTTGCCCCGGCTTCAGTGTATTCATCAGCCTGAATTCCAGCGGGTCGATACCCATTTTTTCAGCCAGCATGTTTACTGCGCATTCCAGGGCAAAGTTAGTTTGTGGCGGCCCGGCGCCGCGTGCCGAAGAACCCCAGGGGTTGTTTGTATAAACAAGGCGGGCAAAGGCATTGACGTTCGGGATATTGTAAGAGCCCGACAGCATGCGCAGCGAGCGGTTGATAATGACGTCGCCGTTGGAATGGTAAGCGCCGTTGTCCACCGTAAAATCGATGTCGTACGCCGTAATTTTGCCCTCGCTGTCCGCTGCCAGTTTCACCTTCATGTCATAGGGATGGCGCTTGGGAGTGATCCACATGGATTCTTCCAGGCTGGGGATGTAGCGGACAGGCTGCTTGAAGTGCAGGGCCGCCGCTCCCGCGATCCCTTCGGAGGAAATTTCCACCTTCATGCCGAACTGGCCGCCGGATACGGCTTCTTCATAGCGGATATTCTCATATCCAAGGGCGTCCTGCAGTACCGACAGGTGTTTGTGGATGTTGATGCTGCGCCCGACAACCACCAGTTGGACGTCGCCGTCTTCATCTTCTTCCAGGTATGCAACGCTTGCCTCCGGCTCCAGCGGCGCCTGGTGGACAATTTGTGTTTTAAAGCGGGCCTCCACAACCGCCGCCGCTTCCTCGAGGGCTTTTTTAGCGTCTCCCTTGATTTGCGGGTGGGTAAAGCACAAGTTCGGCCTATCAGGGTGGATTTGGGGAGCACCCTCTGCCATCGCTTCCTCAGGGGAATGCAGGGCAGGCAGCACCTCGTATTCCACTTTGACGGCTTTGGCTGCTTCCCTGGCTTCTTTACGCGTCCTGGCGGCTACAATCGCCACAGGGTCGCCATAGCAGCGCACCCTGTCTTCGCACAGCAGAGGACGGTCATTGGTATTCATAACCAGTCTGTTTGAGCCTTTAATATCTTTCGCAGTCATAACGCCCACAACGCCGGGCATTTTTTCCGCTTCGGAAAAATCGATCTTCTTAATGATGGCGTGCTCATGGGGGCTATGTACGGCTGCCAGCTCCAACGCCCCGGGGATCAGGTAATCTGCAGTGTAGCGCGCCGTGCCGCAGGCTTTTTCAATAGCCGTGGGACGCGGATGCGAAACACCCACTTTGGGTCCGTCCGAATTGGGACGCACGTCGTCCGGCGTAATTTCGCCGCGCAGAAAACGGCCTGCCAGTTTCACCGCATCAATAATTTTTGCATACCCGGTGCAGCGGCACAGATTACCGCGGAGTGCCCTTTTAATCTCTTCCGTATCCGGATTATTGTTTTTGTCCAGCAAGGCTTTTGCAGCCATGATCATTCCCGGAGTACAAAAACCGCACTGGATTGCACCAGCCAGGACAAATGCTTCCTGGATCAGGTGAGGATTCTCCGGTGTGCCGAGCCCCTCCACCGTAATAACATTGGCACCGTCCAGCTTGCCGACTTTCATCAGGCATGACCTGACTGCCCGCCCGTTCATGATAACGGTACAAGCACCGCACTGTCCTGCTTTGTCACAGGACTGCTTGGCCCCCGTGAGGTGCAACTCATCACGCAGCAGGTCGAGTAATGTTAAATCTTCGTCCGCCACCACCTGATGTGTCTTGCCGTTAACTGTCAATTTTATTTTCTTTACTCCCACTTGGCAAATCTCTCCTTTCACCTTGGCATTATGCTTTTTTTAAACATATTGCAAAATAAAAAAATAAACTTGTGTCGGAGCCGGCAGTTAATATCTGTCGATATTATATTATAAACAGATGCATCCGGCTATGTCAATACAAGCATAACGCCTATCTATATCCTTCTTCCTTGGCTCTGTAATTTTTGTGACCGCAGTTTCCCTTCCAGGGTCAATTACTGCCGTCTTCTCCTCAACCGCCCGTCAGGAACTCGCCAAAATGCTTGTGGAAAGCTTCTTCCACCGCCCTGGTAGTCTCCTCCGTCAAAGCGGAATATGCAGCAATCAGTTTTTTTGCCTCTGCCGTCAATTCAGAGCCGCTGGCCACCCCTCCGATATACTTATTGAGTACTTTAAAGCCCAGGCGTTTTTCCATAATTTTAATTTTCCCCCATGCAGCCCGGTAAGACATATTAAGCTTTGCTGCAGCCTGATTAATAGAACCGTACTCTTCTATTGCTTTTAGCAGGATCATTCTGCCATCCCCGAAGACGGATTCCTGTCCGTTATCAAGCCAGATTTTGCAGCATGGCCGCCACTGCAGGGAATTTTTACAATTATTGCTTGTACTCATCAGCATCACCCCTTCCTTGGTTACTTTACAAGCTAATATGCCGGCCTGATTGTTTACCTGCCCAAACCGGCACACAAGTGCAGGAAAGATTTGAACCCAAATGCCGGTTTTTTATTCAGTAAATGACAGAATACTTTTATGACGGAGCTCTAACGACAAGTTAACTTTATCAGCAACTGAAAAAACTGTCAACCATGCCGGAAAACAAGATTGTGTCAACCTACTGTAGGGAAAAACTTTCACCGATCCCTATAAGGACACTTCTGTTAAGCTTTTCTAAACTAACATTTATTCCACGGTGCTGTTGACAGTGAGCCTCCGCCGACATGGATGAT
>JAAYLG010000111.1 GCA_012522075.1 Bacillota bacterium | reverse complement strand
CAAGGACGGTGAAGTCTTTCTTCTATTTTTTGAAGGTCGATTCCTCCAAAAGCCCCTACAGTAACTTTACACTAACAAGAAGGTGTTTTCTGGCTGCTACTCCAGGTAATCCTTCAGGCGCTTGCTGCGCATGGGATGACGCAGCTTGCGCAGAGCTTTGGCTTCAATCTGCCGGATTCGCTCCCTGGTGACACCGAAGACCTGCCCTACTTCCTCCAGCGTGCGGGAACGGCCGTCATCCAGGCCGAAGCGCAGTTTCAGCACTTTTTTCTCCCGCGGGGTAAGCGTCTCCAGTACATCATCAAGCTGCTCCTTCAGGAGTTCAAAAGCCGCCGCATCAGCCGGAGCCTGGACATCCTGGTCTTCAATAAAATCACCCAGGTGGGAATCATCTTCTTCTCCAATGGGAGTTTCCAGGGAAACAGGTTCCTGGGCAATTTTCAGAATCTCACGCACCCGTTCCTCGGAAATATTCATAACCTTGGCAATTTCCTCGGGAGTCGGCTCGCGGCCCAGCTCTTGAACCAGCTGACGGGAAACACGAATCAGTTTGTTAATGGTTTCCACCATATGCACGGGGATACGAATTGTCCGCGCCTGGTCGGCAATAGCCCGGGTTATTGCCTGGCGGATCCACCAGGTAGCATACGTACTGAATTTAAAGCCTTTGCGGTAATCGTACTTTTCCACCGCCTTAATCAGTCCAAGATTTCCTTCTTGTATAAGGTCCAGGAAAAGCATTCCGCGGCCCACATATTTTTTGGCAATGCTGACAACCAGCCGCAGGTTGGCCTCGGCCAGCTTGCGCTTGGCTTCTTCCTCATCATTCTGTTCCATACGTTTCGCCAGCTCAATCTCTTCCTCCGAAGTCAGAAGGGGAATTTTACCGATCTCTTTCAGATACATGCGCACAGGATCATTAATGCTGACCCCCTCAGGTACGGAGAGATCCAGATCTTCTTCCACATGTTCAAGGTCTTCTTTAATGCTTTCGTCAATATTTTCATCATCAAGGGCTTCCAGCTCCGAGTCCCCTCCGCCGTCATCATCTGTTACATCAATGCCAAGGCGGGAGAGGTGATCATAAAAATCATCTATTTCTTCCGGAGAAAGGTCAATCTCCTGAAGGGCTGCAATAATCTCTTTATATGTCAGGAAACCACGCTTTTTCCCTTGTTTGACTAGCTCTTCACGGATTTTCTTTAAGGCCTGTTCTTTTTCATGTTCTTTGTCCATATTCTGATTCAACACCTTTCCCTCCTTCCCTGGCTAGATTTAGCTCTTCTTCCATTTTACGCAAGGTTAACCACTCTCTTGACAACTCTGCAATTTCCCCCTTAGCAATACCAGGGTCCAACTTTGCCAGCTTTCTTTCTATCTCTTTGCGGCGCCTGGCAATACGAGCACACCTTAAGTAATTTACACAGTCCGTCACAGCTTTTCGGGCAGTTTTTTCATTATATTCTTCATTTATCAGCAAACGGCTTAATATTTGCCGGTATTTTTCCTCTGTCAACAAATCAAGTAGCAGGGCGGGTGAAAATGTTGCCGCCTCTTGTCTGGCGGCTGCAAACACATCCGCAAATTCCGAGGGGACATCTTCCGGCTGCAGCTCCGCCGCCGTTTCCGTGATCATTGCGGGGAAACGGGCCCAAAGTACCAGGATTTGCAGTGCTGCTTTTTCTTCCGCCTTTTGCCTGGCAAACTGCTGCCCCGGCAAGGAGTGGGATACGGTAACAGTAGGCCGGCGTTTTTGCAGCTTATCCACTTCCCGGCGGACGGCATGTGCCGGCAGTTTTAATAAATTCGCCGCTTTCCGTATATAATCCTCTTGCTCCATGGCATTCTCAACGGCAGCCAAAACTTCGGCCACTTTGTCAAATAAAATGATCCGTTCGCTGTGATTTTCCGGGTTATATTGAGCTACGAGACGGGCGAGCTGGTAGTCTACAAGCAACTGGGAACGGTCCAGAATTTGTCGCCGAAATGCTTCCCCGCCGTAGCGGCGAATAAAACTATCCGGGTCAAGTTCCTCCGGCAAAACCCCTACTTTGACAAGGCAGCCCGCAGCACGCAGGATTGCGAGCCCCCGCCAGGTGGCAGCCTGTCCGGCCGTATCTGCATCAAAGACAATGATTACTTCTTCCGTATGATTGCGCAGCAGGCGTGCCTGCGCTTCCGTCAGTGCAGTGCCCAAAGAAGCAACTGCTTCGCCGATCCCTGCCTGGTGCGCGGCAATTACGTCCATATAACCTTCAAAAATAACGGCTCTTTTGTTTTGGCGGATGTGCTCACGGGCAAGGTGCAGGGCATAAAGGGTCTTGCTCTTGTTAAAAAGCGGCGTTTCCGGCGAGTTCAAATATTTCGGCTGCCCGTTGCCCAGTAACCGCCCGCCAAAAGCAATAACTTTACCGCGCTGATCCGAGATGGGGAAAATAATACGGTCGCGGAAGCGGTCATATGAACGCCGCTCACTTTCTATAATCAGACCGGCGGACAGCAGTTCCGCCTTTGTATAACCCTTGCGCAAGAGGAATGACTTTATCGCATCCCCGGCCTGCGGAGCATAGCCAAGGGCAAAATATTCTATGATTTCTGCAGTAAGTCCGCGCTGCTTGAGGTAAGCTGCGGCCTGACGCCCTCCCGGCTGCTGCAACTGAGAATGGTAGAAGCGGGAGGCAAGCTTCATCATCTCCTCCAGGCGCTGCCGGCTGCGCTGTACTTTACGGGCTGCAGGCGAAAGCCTGGTTTCCGGCAGGGGGATACCGGCACGTTGAGCCAGTTCCGCCACAGCTTCCGGGAAAGAATAGCCTTCAATTTTCATCAGGAAAGTAAAAACATTGCCGCCTTCGCCGCAGCCGAAACAATGGAAAATCTGTTTTTCCTGCGAGACACTGAACGAAGGCGTCTTCTCACTATGGAAGGGACAGAGGCCGAAATAGTTGCGCCCGCTTCGTTTCAACTGGACATATTGGGAAACAATTTCCACAATATCAAAACGTGAACGGATATCATCTATAAAGTCGTTTGGGAGATTCCCTTCCATTGTTCTCACCTGCATTTGCGGCTGTAGCGCGGTTTTATGCGCCGGCAGGAATCAAGGCTTATTATTTCGCCGTTTTCTGAGCAAATTCCTGCAATGGGCGGGAGATACAATCATTTAAAAGACCTCATCCCTGAAAAGAGAGACGAGGTCACCATGTAATCAAACCGGAATTAGCCTCTCTGTACTATTAGATGAACTGTTCCTCCTTTGCCTTGCGCTTTTAACCGTATGCTCTATCCGTTATTTCGACATCACTGGCTTGATTCCTTCTTTTAGTAAACAAGATGATTGACCGGGACATACTTTCTATAGTATATACCATTTACTGCTTATTATACGAAATCATGTCAAAGAGCCGGGGAAGGCGCGGTTTTCCCTTTCGGAGAGAAAACACTTTGTTTGCCTCAAGAGCAGTGCTTTGTTCCTGCTTCTAATAAATTCGCCCTCGGGCGCCAATACCTCCAAACACTCGTTCCTGTTGAGGAAATTTCATAATTTGTTCTTATTTTGGCAGGTTGTAATATAAAACTATACTGCAAAATTGCCGACTTATTATCAGGAAATATAATGGCCCCCCTTGGAAAACTCTACAATAAAAAAACAAGGTGATCAAAATGATGATCACCAAGTCGTAAACATTTGTCTTTATGCGGAAGGCGCCTCAAATTTATAACCCACACCCCAGATAGTCTTCACTTGTCGGGCTATATTTGCATCTTCCCGGGCAATTTTTTTCCGTAGACGCTTAATATGGGTATCCACCGTCCGCAAATCGCCATCATAATCATAACCCCAGACAGCAGAGAGCAGTTGTTCCCTGGTAAATACTTTCCCCGGATGTTTCGCCAGAAACCAGAGCAGATCGAATTCCTTTGGCGTGAGGGCAATTATTCGCCCGCCCACGCGGGCTTCCCGTGAAGATTGATTAATCTGCAAGCAGGAATACTCCACCACTTCATTGCCCGCCGTCAACTCTTCACTCACAGCCCTGCGCAGAATGGCTTTAACCCGGGCCACCAATTCCCGTGGGGAAAACGGCTTTGTCAGGTAGTCATCGGCACCCAGCTCCAGGCCAAGGACCCTGTCAAATTCCTCATTCTTAGCCGTCAGCATAATGATGGGTGTTTTCGTGAATTTACGCACTTCTCTGCAGACATTCCAGCCATCCATTTTGGGCAACATAATATCAAGGATAATCAGGACCGGCTTGTATTTTTTCACTTTTTCCACCGCGTCGGTCCCGTCCGCCGCCGTCATGGTGGCAAACCCCTCTTTTTCCAGGTAAAGACGGACAAGCTCGCGAATATGTTTTTCGTCATCAACAATCAGGATCAAGCCTTGGTTCAAAGATGCTCCCTACTTTCCGGTAAGTAAAATCATTATACATTAAGCAAACAAGTTTCTCAATTTCTTGCCATTTCCTCTGGATTCTACCCGGCTTTTTCGTATAAGATATAAGTGTGCACCTTTGTTCTTCAGGAGGTTTAGCCCATGAAAAAATGTTTATCCATTGTTCTTGCCCTGCTCCTTTTCTGCGTCGCTTTTCCCGCCGCTGCACAGGATTTTGCTTCAACCGCCGATTATGCCGTCCTCATGGAAGCAAAAACAGGTCAAATCTTGTATGAGAAAAACGGGGATGTACCAAGACCTCCTGCCAGCATTACCAAAATAATGACACTCCTGCTTGCTTTTGAAGCGCTGGAACGCGGGGATATCGCCTGGGACCAGACTACCATTGTTTCGGAACGTGCCTGGCGGATAGAAGGTTCAGAAATGTTCCTTGAGGTAGACACGGAAGTTACGGTGGAAGAATTAATCAGCGGGATCTCCATCGTCTCCGCCAACGACGGCTGTGTTGCCATTGCCGAACTCATAGCAGGCAGCGAAGATGCCTTTGTCGCGCGCATGAATAAACGTGCCAAGGAATTGGGATTGCAAAATACAAATTTTCGCAATTCAACCGGTCTGCCGGCCGACAATCACTATATGAGCGCCAAAGATATCGCCGTTCTTGCCAGGGAACTGATTAACCGCTTTCCGAAAATCCTGGAATTTGAATCACAGCGGGAATATACATATGGCGGCATCAAGCAATACAACCACAATCCGCTTCTGGGCAGGTTCGAGGGCGCCGACGGTTTGAAAACAGGCTGGACACCTGAATCCGGCTACAGCCTGGTCGGAACGGCAGTCCGGAACAATATGCGCCTTATTTCTGTAGTCCTAAACATGGAAAGCAACGAAGCAAGACTGCTGGCCAGCCAGTCTCTGTTGAGCCACGGCTTTACCAACTTTGAACTGGCTGAAGTGGCCAAGGCCGGAACTGTTTACGGCGAACTGCCGGTTAAAGACGGCAGCCCCCAGACTGTTTCCCTCACCGTGGCGGAAAATTACGAGACAGTCATCCCCCGGGACAGCCTGGAAGAGCTGGAGTATAAAGTGACTGAGGAAAAAACACTGGCTGCACCGGTGGAAGCGGGAACAGAGGCGGCTACACTGGAACTGGTGTATGAAGGCAAAACGGTTGCCTCCACACCCCTCATTACCGTCGATGCGGTTAAAAAAGCCAATATCTTTGTCCGGCTTTTCCGCAGCCTGATAAATTTTATCAAAAGTCTCTTTTAGAGGAACCAGGCTGGAAATTCTTGAACTTTATTTTTACAAAGGAACCTGCAGCAGGTTCCTTTTCTTTTCGGTACAGCTTGCCGCCCCGGAGACAAGTGTCTTGCAGCAGACAGTTTTCCCCTTGGCAATAACTGAATATGCTACTGTTTAATCCGGCTATTGTAAAAAAAACCCGCCTCTCAAAAGAGAAAGCAGGTGAAATCGCCTACAGGGGCTGCAGTACCAGCTTGGCCAGCTCCAGCGGCGGGAGATACGTACCGCCTTTATAAGCACGCATATTCCCTCCTGAAATTTCATCAATCAGGACAATTTGAGCGCCGATTCTGCCAAACTCCAGTTTAATGTCGTACAGTTCGATTTCCTTTTCGGCCAGCTTTGCTTTAATTATCCCGGCTATGGTCTGTGTCAACTCTTTCAGTTTTTGATATTCCGCAAGAGTCAGGATGCCAAGCATATCCAACGCATCTGCGGTAATGAGGGGGTCTCCCCTTTCATCATCTTTCAGCGTGACTTCCACATAAGCGTCAAGCGGTTGGCCCTCGCGAACATATTTCCCGTAACGCCGCACAAAGCTGCCTACAGCCCGAAAGCGGCAAATTACCTCCAGCCCGTAGCCGAAGAGTTTAGCCGGTTTTACTTTCATTGTAGCCTCTTCGATGTTGGCTTCTATGTAATGAGTAGGCACGCCCTTGGCTTCCAGAATTTCAAAGAAATATTTTGAAAGCCGTAAACCTGCCCGCCCCGCGCCTTCAATTGTCAGACCGACGGTATTGGCCCCCGGGTCAAATACCCCGTTCTCGCCGGTACAGTCATCTTTAAACTGCAGCAAATAGTTGCCATCTGCCAATAGATACACATCTTTCGTTTTGCCTTGATAGACCAGCTTCATAAGAGTTCCCCTTTGCCACAAGTTAATGTACATTTCATTCTACAATAGCGGTCGGCAGGATTGCAAGTTTTCATTTGCTGATACTCCAGTATCTTTCCCGTATCCGACTGATTCAGCAATCTGAGCATAAAGATACCACCCCGATTATCATATTGCGGGACAGGGTAAAATCAAGAGCTGCTTTTTTCTTCCGCCAGAGCCTCGGCTGCCTGCCTTGACAACATTTTTTTAGAAAACGGCTTTATCCCGAGCAGGAAAATCACCAGCGCGAGCAAGACCGGGACAGTGCCCAGAAAAAACATTTTTTCATAACTGCCCGTAGCTGCATAAGCTATTCCTCCCAGGGTGGGGCCGATAAAGTAACCGAAATCAATCCCAAAATAATTGGTATTGCTGGCCACACCCCGCCTGAGGGGGCTTACCGACTGTATAATCATCACTTGCATGGACGGCTGGGCAAAACCGAATCCGAGTGCGGCGAGCGCCGCCCCCACTAATATGACAGGCAATGAACCGGCAAATCCCACAACCACGTACGACAGCCCAAAGATTACGAGGCCGGGAACAAGGACCCTGGCTATCCCGTATTTGTCCACCAGCCTGCCGCTGAGCGGGCGGGCTGCAAGCAGGGCGAAAGCATAAACGGTGAAGAAGAGGCCGATATTTTCATTGCCACGGGCAAGTGCATACGGCTCCATATAGATAGTGTAAAGTATCTGCGCCATGGATAAGAACATGATGACAACAGCCGGCATGACAGCTTCCGGAGCAAAAATGTTTTTATACCAGGCGCCAAGGGAGGCAAGCTCTTCTTTGGATCGCTGCCGGTAAGGCATGAGCAGGCAGGGAATTAAGGCAAGCAGCATACAGGTTGCAGCAGCCAGGAAAACAACTGTATACCCGGCTCTCAAACTGCCGAAGGCGGCCTCACCCCAGGCTCGCAGCGCTATCCCGATGGAAGGAGCTATCGCCGTGGCAGTGGCCCCGCCCGCCCCGAAAAGGCCAAGGCCGGAACCCATTTTTTCCGGCGGCAGGCTGTCGGAAGCAAGCGTCAGGTTGAGGGAGCCGATAAAAGCAAACTGCAGCCCGTGCAGGACACGTGATACAATAAACAGCGGTATCCCGCCGGCCGCGGCATACCCGAGATTGACAATCATGCCCAGGGTATAGGCAAACAACATGATATGCTTTTTATTCAGTTTTGTAATGAGAGGCCCGGATACCGGCCTTGCGGCAAAAGCAATGCCGTAATAAAGGCCTGAAATAACGCCAATCATCACCTGGGTGGCGCCCAGGTAGCCGGCGTAAGTTGCCACCAGCGGATTTACCATATTTTGCGAGGTACATAATAGAAAATTAGCAATAAACGCACATGTAAACGCCCTGTTCCAGATGGTGGAATTCTTTTCAGCAGTCATTTCAGCGACCTCTTTACTTTATTATTGGCATAGCTTACTGATAACCTAACACAGATGGATGAAAACTGTCAAACACAGGTGTCGTCTGCGCCGTAGAAGATATT
This sequence comes from Bacillota bacterium, assembly GCA_012522075.1. Taxonomy (GTDB): domain Bacteria; phylum Bacillota; class Dethiobacteria; order Dethiobacterales; family Dethiobacteraceae; genus DUUE01. The sequence continues at coordinate 12,939 of JAAYLG010000111.1, read as the reverse complement.
CCATGCTCAAAACCGTTTTTTTATGCCTGTCTCGATTTTAACAAATCTCTGATTTCCTGCAGGAGTAAAACTTCATCGGATACTTTCGGGTTTTCCGGTTCAGGTTCCTCAGCTTTCTTTTCCCGCTTAAATTTATTTATTAGTTTAATAAAAAGGAAAATCGAGATTGAAATGATTAAGAAATCAACAACGTTCTGTATAAAGGAGCCGTAATTAAAGGTAATTGCCGGTATATCCTCCGTCCCTTCCTTTAAAACAAAATGTAAATGGGAGAAATTAATGCCTCCGGTTATAATACCAACTATTGGCATAATAATATCATTAACCAGTGATGACACTATTTTGCCAAACGCACCGCCGATCACAACAGCAATGGCCAAATCCAACACATTGCCCTTGAGGGCAAATTCTCTGAACTCTTTGAGCACCACCGAAACCTCCTTTTACTGTGACCGTCCTTATACCATTAATTCTAACATACAACTGAACCCGGCAGTTAACTTTTTTATCCCGTTGCATTGCCGCTTGTAATTACGCAAGCCTGGCTCCGCCTATATGCCATCCATATCCGTTTTGTGTATTATTATGAGTTTGATTTTTGGAAGTGAAACAAATGAGTAAAAAGCCGCCGTTAGGCAAGCTTCCGGACAGGTATCCAGACCTCACTGTAAGCATAAGCTTTTTTCTCTTTATCCATTTTTGTAAATGAGAATACAGGCGCATTGATTACTTCATAACCGGAAGAAGGGAGCCATTCCGAGTATATTTTGGCCATTGTTTCCTGCAAGGTGGAAGGAAACGGGCCCTCATTGGGAAATACCGCCCAGGTGCCTGCGGCAACAGGCACCTTCTCCAGCCGGTCGCTTACCTGCTCTTTAGTCGTCAGCACACCGATAAGATGGGTCAAATATCCTTCTTCCCGCAGAAAATTGGCGTCTGCCTCATAAGATGCATTGACAATTTCATAGGGCTCAAGATTTTGCAGGGCATGCATTTCCGCTTTCTGTGCGTCCGTAATACTTTCTGCCAGCTTGACAATCTCTTGATTGATACCTCTAAACTGCATGTGAACACACTTGCTGACACCGACCAAATTAAAAGCCGGTTTTTCTTCAATTCTAAATTCCATGTCAATACCTCCCCGTATAGTCAGGGCAAATGAGATTTTAGGAAATACTTTACTGGTGCCTTTTTTAATCACTTCTGAGGGCAACAAGCCGCTCCATTTTTTAAATGCCCGGGTAAAGCCGTCCACTGACTGATAACCATATTTTAGAGCAACGTCTGTTACTTTTTCTCCATGCAACAAATCCAGACCGGCTTCCGATAATTTTCTTTTTTTTATATATTCACTCAAAGTGTACCCTGACAGGTAATAAAAAATTGTTCTGAAATGATAATCAGAAACCCCGGCATAGCGGGAAATTTCGGCAAGAGAAAGATCATCGGTTAAATGCTCTTCAATATAGTTAATCACTTGGTTAAATTCATTTAGCATCTGCTCCCTCCTTTCGTATTTACATGATACCAGGTATGCTAAGAGCTATGCTCGACTTTTTTTCACAAAAAGTGCCGCAAGTTTGACGATTTCATAATTATCCCTTATCATTTTTGCTTATTTCCACTGCCCTGGGAATATGGGAAGTCATCCTGAGTCCAATAATCAACGGCTTGCCGGGCGAGCACAAGGGATCCTCCATGGCCATCCTCCACTCTTTTCTGGCCTGGGGCATGATTGCGGGTATCGCAGGAACCACGCTGCTGCTATATGCATTCAGCATTAACAGCTGGCAGTGGATTGTACTGCTTTGGTCGGTGCTGACTCTGGCAAACTTTCTACAGTTCTGGGGGGCTTACCTGCCGGCAACGCTCCCGCAAAAATATTTAATGAAGACAAAAGAGTTGCTGGGAAACCGGATCTTCATGCTTTCGTTTCTGGCCATTTTCTTCGGTGCGGCGGCGGAAATCACTCTCATGCAGTGGATTTCCTCTTTCCTAGAACGCGGAGCGGGCATGTCCAAAGTAACGGGCGATCTATTGGGGCTGTGCGGCTTTGCCCTGTGCTTTGGCCTGGGACGTTTGGCGTACAGTTTTTACGGCAAGCGGCTGGACATCCACAAGCTGATGATTTACGGTTCAGTTGTTACGGTCTTTTGTTATATTATTGTCGCCCTCTCTCCTGCAACGGTACTGACCCTTGCCGCCTGCTGGGTGGCTGGAGCCGCCACCTGCCTGCTGTGGCCCGAAACCCTGGTGGTGGCATCTTCCGCCCTGCCCATGGCCGGGGCCGCATTATTCGGCCTGCTTGCCGCCGGGGGAGACCTGGGTACGGCACTCTCCTCCTATGTGGTGGGGGCTGCAGCGGACTTTTTTATACAGCTGGCGCCGCAAGGGATGGCCATGACAGCCGAGCAATTTGGCTTGCGGATGGCGGCTCTCCTGGGTTGCGCGTTCCCGGTTCTCTCGGCAGTCTTCCAGACAATTTTAAAACAAAGCATCCTGAAGCTGCGCAAAGAGCCGGCGGTTTCCTCTTAAAATAAGTCAGGGTATTGCAGCTTTTCTGCAATACCCTATTTTAGTTTATGCTTCGTTCTCATTTTGCCCTTCAGTACAGCCTGGGCGGCAGCTAACAAAATAGCACAAGCACCATTTTTTCACACTTTCATTTATCATCGGTCACCCTGCCGTCCCCTGTAATTGGATACCATACCTCCGGTAAAAAAATATATCCTTTAATCATTTATTTATCTCATCTCTAAGTTGGGCTGCCTGAACCATAAGTAAAATTATTGTTATCCGCTAAATGTAGGATTCCAGCACTCTTACAGGGAAACAAGGGAAACAGTTAGATTAAAAGAGACAATTTTACACCATCACACGGACTCGGCTCTAAAAAAAGAGGGTATTATCTCTAAATATCCAAGAAATAATACCCTTGCTTTCTCTCAAGCCCTTGGTATATATGGCTTTCTTAGCTATATAAGCACTATTTATTTTTCCCTCGGATTCTTTACCTGAGCCTGGGCGGCAGCCAGGCGGGCGATGGGTACACGGAAAGGCGAGCAGGAAACATAGTCCAGGCCGATGAGGTGGCAGAACTCAATGGAGGAGGGATCGCCGCCATGCTCGCCGCAGATGCCCAGCTTCAGGTCAGGCCTGGCGGACCGGCCTTTTTCGGCGGCCATTTTCACCAGTTCTCCCACGCCCTCACGGTCCAGAACGGCAAAGGGATTCTCCGGCAATATTTTCTCCTGCAGGTAAGTAACGAGAAACTTGCCTTCCGCATCATCGCGGGAATAGCCGAAAGTTGTTTGCGTCAAGTCATTGGTGCCGAAGGAGAAGAAATCGGCATGCGCTGCAATCCGGTCGGCCGTGACACAAGCCCGCGGTAATTCAATCATAGTTCCCACTTTATAAGTAAAACGTTTGCCTGACTCGGCCATTACTTCTTCCGCAGCTTTAACCACCAATTCGCGCATCAGTTTTAGTTCGTTTTCATGGCCAACCAGGGGGATCATAATCTCGGGGACAACTGATTTGCCTTCATTCAGCAGGGTCACTACAGCCCGGAAAATGGCAGTCGCCTGCATTTTATAGATAGACGGGGTTACCAGGCCAAGGCGGCAACCGCGGTGTCCCAGCATGGGGTTAAATTCACTTAGGGCGCGTACCTGCCGGAGCAGGTTTTCCTTCTGCCGGAGCAGTTCCGGATTATCTCCCCGCTCCCGAAGCAGGGTGACTTCTACCAGCAGCTCTTCCAGGCTGGGGAGGAATTCATGCAAAGGCGGGTCCAAAAGGCGGATGGTAACGGGATAGCCGTCCATGGCACGGAAAATGCCTTCAAAATCGTTTTGCTGCATGGGCAGCAGCTTGGCCAGTGCCCGCTCCCTGGCGGCTTCATTTTTGGCCAGGATCATCTCCTGCACTACAGGCAGGCGGTCCTGCGACATAAACATATGCTCGGTGCGGCAGAGGCCGATGCCGGTTGCCCCGAATTCACGGGCTTTACGTGCATCTTCCGGTGTATCGGCGTTGGCCCGTACGCCGAGAGTTTTCACTTCATCCGCCCACTGCAGCAGGGTGCTGAATTCCGCAGACAGTTCCGGGGCGATAAGGGGCACAGTCCCGGCAAAGACTTCCCCGGTGGAACCGTCTATGGTAATGATGTCGCCTTCCTTTAAGACCATGTCCTTGACGGTTACTGTTTTGGCTGTTAAGTCAATTTTCAGCTCCTCGCAGCCTGTAACACAGCATTTCCCCATACCGCGAGCCACCACGGCAGCATGGCTGGTCATGCCGCCGCGGCTGGTCAAAACACCTTCCGCGGCCACAATGCCGTGAATGTCATCCGGTGTAGTTTCCGGACGCACCAGGATTACTTTCCTGCCGTCCGCCGCCGCTTTTTCCGCATCATCGGCCTCAAAGACAATCTGGCCGGATGCTGCGCCGGGGGAAGCAGGCAAGCCCTTGGCAATGGCTTTCGCTTTATGGGCCGGGTCAATACGGCGGTGGAGCAGTTGGTTCAGTTGTGCCGGGTCGACGCGCAGCAGCGCTTCTTTTTTGTCAATCAGGCCTTCTTCCGCCATATTGACGGCAATTTTCACCGCGGCGGCGGCCGTCCGCTTGCCGCTTCTGGTCTGCAAGAGATACAGCTTGCCGCGTTCCACAGTAAATTCAATGTCCTGAACATCCCGGTAGTGTTTTTCCAACAGTGAGCACAGTTCGGTAAACTGTTGGTACACGGAAGGCAGGTGCTCCGCCATCTTGGCAATGTCGAGCGGCGTGCGGATGCCGGCAACCACATCTTCACCCTGGGCATTGACAAGGAACTCGCCGTACAGCTGTTTCGTTCCGTCTGCCGGGTTGCGGGTGAAAGCCACGCCTGTCCCGCTGTCGTCACCCAGGTTGCCAAAAACCATGGTCTGGACGTTTACCGCCGTTCCCAGGTGGTCCGGGATCTTATGTATCTGGCGGTAGACAATGGCGCGCTGGTTGTTCCAGGAGTCGAAAACTGCCTGAATGGCAAGCATTAACTGTTCAACCGGCTCCTGGGGAAATTCTTTTTTCGCCTGCCTGCTCACGATTTTCTTGAACTCGGCAACCAGTTCTTTCAGTGCCGCGGCATCCAGTTCCGTATCATAAGTGACATTTAAAGACCGTTTTTTGTCTTCTATAGCTTTTTCAAAATAGAAGTGATCAACCTTTAACACCACGTCGCCGAACATTTGGATAAAGCGCCGGTAGCAGTCATAGGCAAAACGCTCATTGGCGGAAATTTCCGCCAGGCCCTGCACCGTCTGGTCATTTAGACCCAGATTCAAGACCGTATCCATCATCCCGGGCATGGAAAATACCGCACCGGAACGGACGGAAACAAGCAGCGGGTTGGTTTTGTCCTCGAAAAGCTTCCCCGTCACCTCTTCCAGTTTCTTAAGCGCTGCCAGCACTTCATCCCGCAGTTCATCCCGGATAACCTGCCCGCGGGCAAAATATTCACGGCAGGCGGCGGTGGAAACGGTAAAGCCGGGGGGCACAGGCAGGCCAATCCTGGTCATTTCAGCCAAGTTTGCCCCTTTGCCGCCCAACAACTCCCGCATTCCGGCATTCCCTTCGTAAAACATGTAAACATGCTTATTCTCCATCCTGTTGCTCCTCTCTCACTATCTGTAGAATATTATTGGCAACCTCTTCAACGGCTTTATTGGAAACATCAAAAATAGGACAACCAATTTTACGCATTATTCTCTCGGCGTATTCCAACTCCTCCACAATTCGCTCAAGGCTGGCGTAATTGGCCTGGGCAGCAAGTCCCAGCGCTTTCAGGCGTTCTGTCCTGATCTCATTCAGCTGTTTGGGGTTAATCGTAAGACCGATCACTTTACGCGGGCTCACCCAGAAAAGTTCCTCCGGCGGTTCTACTTCCGGTACCAGCGGCAGATTGGCCACTTTCAGGTTTTTGTTTGCCAGATACATAGACAGGGGCGTTTTTGACGTGCGGGAAACACCAATCAAGACCACATCTGCCAGCAACACGCCGCGCGGATCCTTGCCGTCATCGTATTTGACGGCAAATTCAATTGCCGCCACACGGCGGAAATAATCTTCATCAAGGCGGCGGATCAGACCCGGTTCCATATGCGGGTCAACATCCATCAATTGTCCGAAAGCATCCATCATGGGCCCCATGACATCAACGGCTATCACTCCACGCCGTTCGCTTTCTTCTCTAATAACCTGGCGCAGTTGTGGCAGAACCAGGGTGTAGGCCACCATTGCCTGCCCGGAAAGCGAAGCATCCTCCACGATTTCTTTGATCGTTTCCATATCAGTGACATACGGAATACGGCGAATCTCCACTCTTCCGGAATTAAATTGACTGGCAACTGCTTTTACGACAAATTCTGCAGTCTCGCCGATGGAATCTGAAACTACGTAGACAACAGGCTTGCTTCTTTTCCCGTTCAATCCTTTTGTTCACCTCTTTAGCGGCCTTCACTTAATTCCAGTAGCAGCCGGGTTAGATTCGTCTTTGTTACTCGCCCCACAACCTTATATTTATTCTCCCCTTGCTGCCTGACCACGGGCAGGGAATCTATCTCATGTTGACAAAGACTTTTAACCACATCCAAAATATTTTCTTCCTCCGTGATCATGTGTACCTGTGGCATGCGAGTCATTATGACACCTACGGGCATTTTATGCAGGTCCGCCCCGCCCAATGCCGTTTTCAGAAAATCTTTCCGGGAAACAACTCCCTGCAGGTAGCCTTCTTCATTAACCACGTACAGCGTACCCACATCTTCCAGAAAAAGTGTGACAATGGCATCATAAACAGATGTTTTTTCACGGATAACAATGGGATGGCTTTTAATTTCTCCAACCTTAATGCGGCTTAGGGCTTTCGGTATCCCGGTAGATTCCCTGCCGACATAGAAATAGCCAACCCGAGGACGGGCTTCAATTATACCGTATGTTGTCAGGACAGCAAGATGGGGGCGCAGCGCAGCCCGTGACAGTTTCAGCCGGCCCGCTATTTCTTCACCGGAAATAGGTCCTTCAGCCTTAACAATGGCAAGTATTTCCTTTTGTCTGGCATTCAGCTCGATTGTAGGCCCCTCCCAACAGGCAAATAGTATATACTATATCTGCAAAAAAGCTTATTTAGTATATACTATATGGGAACCTACTTTCCTGCCCGACACTTATTTTTTTTTCCTGGACAATTTTGGAGATATCGCCCAGGGGCAGGAAAAGCTCTTTCATCAACTGCAGCAAGGCCAACCTGTTGGCCCGCAAGCCGGCATCTTCAGTCATTACCATTACTTCATCGAAAAAGCGGGCAATATGCGTATAAAGCGGAGCAAGGGCGGCAAACACAGCCTCAAAATTGCCGGCGGCCACATTGGCTTCCACTGCTTGTTTCGCCTGCAGGGCGGCGTCGTAGAGCGCCTGTTCCGCCTCGGCGACAAACAAGGCAGGGTCAGGCACGCCGGGTTGTGCGTCGCGCGTCAGGTTGGCGGCGCGTGTATATGGTGTCAAAAGCAGTGTCAGTTCAGGCGTGTCCAGTTTGGCCTGCAAAGTACGGGCACGGGCCAAAAGTCCCGGCAAATCACGGTCGCTGCCTGCCAGTACAGCATCAATCACATCATACCGCAACCCCTGCTCACTGAAATAATGGCGCACACGCTGCAGTAAAAAATCCTTCATTTGGGAGACAACGTCTGCCGCAGCTTCTTTGCAATTGTCCGGAAGTCCCTCCACGGCCAGGACACACAGCTTTTGCAGGTTAAGCGGCAGCCTGTGGGCGGCCAAGGTCGCCACCACGCCGCTCGCACTGCGACGCAGTGCATATGGATCCTGAGAACCGGTGGGGATCATGCCCAGGCTGAAACAAGCCGCCAGGGTATCCATTTTGTCCGCAATGGCTACTATGGCACCGGGCAGGGTTGCCGCCGGTTCATCGTCGGCAAAGCGGGGGGCATAATGTTCGTGAATAGCCCTGGCAACCGCTTCCTTTTCACCGGACAACAGGGCGTAATGCATCCCCATGGTCCCCTGCAGTTCGGGGAATTCATAAACCATACGAGTCAGAAGGTCGGCTTTGGCCAAATAAGCCGCCCGCACGGCCGCCGCCTTAACTTCTGCGGCAACCTGCAGCTCTGCGGCAATATCTTCGCAGAGGCGTACCAGCCTGTCTGTTTTATCGCGCATGGTGCCAAGCTGTTCCAGGAAAACAACCTGTTCAAGTTCATCCACATAGGCAGAAAGCGGTTTTTTCCTGTCCTCCTCAAAGAAGAAACGGGCATCGGCCAGGCGCGCCTTCAACACTCGTTCATTGCCGGCGTGCACATTGCCGGTAAATTCCGGTTTTGTACCGTTGGTTATGGCAATGAAAGCCGGCAACAGTTTGCCCTCACTGTCAAAAACGGGAAAATAACGCTGGTGTGTTCGCATGGCAGTAATCAGGACTTCCTGGGGAATAGCAAGGTAAGCGGGGTCAAAGCGCCCCGTGACAACTCCGGGATACTCAACCAGGTTAACAACTTCTTCCAGGAGGTCGGGGTCGAGAACGGAGTGTCCGCCCACTGCGGCGGCCGCCGCTTTAACTTGGTCCACAATTGCAGCTTTTCTTTCCTCCGGGTCGGCCAGTACATACAGGCTACGCATCACCTCCGGGTATGCGTCAGCCTGAGAAATGGGGTGCGGGCCGGGAGCGAGAAAGCGGTGCCCGAAAGTTCGTGCTTGCGCTTCCAGGCCGGCAAAACTAAAAGCCACTGGTGTGTCACCGTAGAGGGCGGCCAGCCAGCGGATGGGCCGGGCGAAACGGATTTCTTTGCTGTACCAGAACATGGGCTTGGGGAAAGAAAGGCTGCGGATCAGCTGTTCGCACAATTCAGGCAGTAAGGCCAGCGTGTCCCGCCCCCTTTCGGTGCGCAGGGCAAAGACATACGGAACACCGTCAAGCTCTTCGGTAAAAAGGTCGGATACCTCCACCCCCTGGGCGCGGGCAAAACCCAGCGCCGCCCTGGTAGGATTGCCGTCAGTATCATAAGCCGCTTTGACGGCCGGTCCTTTTTTCTTTTCCTGTAAATCTTCCTGCCTGTCCGCCAGACCTTCTACCAGGAGGGCAAGGCGCCGCGGCGTACCGAAAGTTTTTATTTTATCGTAAGTCAGCCGTACCGCCTGCAGCTTTTGGGCGGCTGCTTCGGCAAGCTGCGTGAGAGCGGGGGTAAGAAAACGCGCCGGTATTTCCTCGCTACCAATTTCCAGGAGAAAAGCTTTCTTAGGCATGTTTTTCCTCCTTCCTGCGGGTGAGCAGCGGATAACCCAGTTCTTCCCGCTGCAGCAGGTATTTTTGTGCCGCCAGGCGTGCCAGGCTGCGGACACGTCCGATGTAAGCAGTGCGTTCGGCCACACTGATGGCACCGCGGGCATCCAATAAATTAAAAGTGTGGGAGTATTTCAGGACATAATCATAGCCGGGCAGAACCAAGCCGTTGTCCAGCAGGCGCTTTGCCTCTTTTTCATAGGTGGCAAACAGGGAAAAAAGCATGTCCGTATCCGCTTCTATAAAGCTGTAAACAGAATGCTCCACTTCCGCCCTGTGAAAGATCTGGCCGTAAGTAACAACTCCTTCCACCCATTCCAGATCAAAAACATTCTCCTTGCTCTGCAGGTACATGGCAATCCGTTCCAGGCCGTACGTAATTTCCACGGACACCTCATCCACATCAATGCTGCCCACCTGCTGGAAATATGTAAATTGCGTGATTTCCATGCCGTCCAGCCATACTTCCCAGCCCAAACCCCAGGCGCCCAGGGTGGGTGATTCCCAGTTGTCCTCCACAAAACGTATATCATGTTCCTCCGGAACTATCCCCAGTTCCCGCAGGCTGTCCAGGTATAATTCCTGGATATTGGCCGGGGCAGGTTTCATGATGACCTGGAACTGGTGATGCTGATACAGGCGGTTGGGGTTTTCCCCATAACGACCGTCGGTAGGCCGGCGGGAAGGCTCCACATAAGCCACCGCCCAAGGTTCGGGTCCCAGCGCACGCAGGAAAGTTGCAGGATTCATTGTTCCGGCGCCTTTTTCCACATCATACGGCTGAGCCAGCACACATTTCTGACCGGCCCAGTAATTCTGCAGTTTAAGAATCATGGTCTGCACATCCAACCTCATCGCCTCCATTTCCATTCTCCTCAATAATAAAAAGAACTTCCGCCCCATAGGGACGGGAGTTCCCGCGGTTCCACCCTATTTGGCATACAACATTGGTTGTATGCCCACTTTCAGAATACCGTTTTTGCGAAGCGCCCTTCCGGTACTTATCCAAGCCGGGCTCGCACCCTCCCCGGTTCGCTGCCTTGGTCCATACCGTACTCCTCTTCAACGGTACGTATGCAATTGTTCAACAAGGACGGCCGCCTGTGCGGCCATTTTTTAGCAAGTATAACAAAAACAAAGTTGCCCGTCAAGTGGCGTCAAAACTCCGCGCTGCCGGTTTATGCCTGCGACCACTCCTCCGTGTAATCGGACACATACTGCGGTATATCCGCTTCCAGACTATAGTGCGCCATTAACAACAGCACGGTGGTTAAGGCCGTAATCCGCGGAGCCAGCAGGGCACCGGCAACCATCAAGGTAGCCGGGAACTCGAGCAGCGTCCCCTCCTCATTACTGATGCGGATACGTGTTTTTGTACCCTGGCTGAAGACACGCTTCACAGGTCCGATAATTTTTTCGGACATCATTTCTTTCATCCCGCCCATATCCATCCTATCCCCGTCGTTGCCAGCCAGGCCGCCTTCCTCTTCCAGGATGATCAGTGCCTGCACAACATCTCCTTCGGCTTCTTCCAGGAGTTCCTTGGCCTCTTTGTAATTTAAACCGGTCCGTTCCCGTATTTCATCAATTTTCTCCAGCGTAATATCCACTTTCTTTACTGCCCTCCTTCTGGCCTTGATATATATAGTCTGCGTCGGGGAGGGCAAAATTATTAAAATGAAGCTTTTCCCAAAACAACTAGAGCAGCTTGTTGGCCTTAAGAAACTGTAAAGACCGTAAACGATCAACATCAAAAATATGATTTAGAAGACCCAGGCAAACCCGGTGGATTTCAGACTGGGACTGGGGAGAAAGCAGACAAACATTTAACTTTTGAAAACCGTATGTCAGCAGGCGTTTCATTATCGCAAGGGAAGCGGCATTAACCGGAAAACTGCCTGTCGTCCGGGGGCAGTCTGCACAAATCAGGCCGCCCTCAAGAGGATCAAAGCGAAACGGTCCCGTAGTATTGCCGCAGATACGGCAGGCATCAAGGGCGGGTTTCAAACCCAGCTCCTCCAGCAAATTAAGCTCAAAGCAGCGGGCAACACGGGCAGGGTGCGGGTCCGACTCCAATGTTTCCAGCGCCGTCACCAGCAGATGGAAAACTGCTTCCGCCGGTTCCCCTTCCGGCAGGCACCGGTCACAGATTTCGCAGAAATACTGGGCATAAGCAAAGCGCTCCAGGTCATATTGCAGCCCGGTGTACGCTTTGAGCAGTTCTCCCTGGATAAAAGTATAAAATGTTTTTCCCGCATGCAGCAGATAGCTGCCGAGTGTCAGCGGTTCTACCAGGGCGGAAAATTTACTTTTTGTCTTCCGGCTGCCCCTGGCCACGGCTTTAACCTTTCCTGCTTCCCGCGTCAGCATGGTAACCAGCTTGTCCGCCTCGCCCAGGGGCATAGTCCGCAGGACCAAGGCGTGGCTGCGCAGTTCTTTCACCGTCATCCCTCTATTCCAGATCCAGCCCCAGAGAGTGCCAGGAACCTGCTTTATTGCGCCAATCAGGCTTAACTTTTACCCACAGCTTTAAATTGACAGGCACGCCCAAAAGCGCTTCAATGTCGAGCCGGGCCAGCCTGCCGGCTTCTTTTAACATGCGTCCGCCTTTACCGATGACAATACCTTTTTGTGATTCCCGCTCAACGTATATATTGGCTTCTATATCCACCAGTTCCCGCACCGGCCGTTTGCGGTGAGACACGATTTCTACTGCGATGGCATGGGGAACTTCCTCCCACGTCAACTGCAGCAGTTTTTCCCGGATCAATTCGGCAATAATAAAGCGCTCCGGCTGGTCGGTCACCATGTCTTCCGGGTAATACATGGGCCCTTCCGGCAGATGTTTCAGTATCAGCTGCAGCAGCTCTTCCGTGCCTGTCCCCTCCAGGGCGGAAATGGCAACCGCAACTTGGAAAGCATAAAGTTCTAAGTAATGATTAACCAGCTCCTGTGCCCGGTCCATGCCGCTGCAGTCAATTTTGTTGATCACCAAAATTACCGGTGTATTTACATTTTTTAATTTTTCCAGCACATACTCGTCACCGCCGCCGGGCCCGGCAACCGCATCTACAAGAAAGAGGATTACGTCCACTTCTCGCAGCGTCCGGAGAGCAATCTCCACCATTTTTTCCCCCAGCTTGTGCAGCGGTTTATGAATCCCGGGTGTATCAAGAAAAACCAGCTGGTAGTCTTTTGTGGTGAGAATGCCACGTATCTGGTTGCGTGTTGTCTGCGGTTTTTCTGAAATAATTGCCATCTTCTCTCCAAGAAAGGTATTCATTAAAGTTGATTTTCCCACATTGGGGCGGCCGGTAAGGGAGACAAAGCCGGAACGAAACATACTTCTCCACCTCGATTTTAGCTTTCTCCGTTTCCCGCCATTTATCCTGCAGCAAGCCGCCAAAGCATCGCCCGGATCGTCTTCTCCAGGCGCGTTGCAAGCTATGGAATATGGCAGCAGCTTTTCCGTTTTGAAGCTTAATTGGGTAAGTTGTAAAATTAATTGCCGCATATAACAAAAAAAATAGAGACTCATGGCACAACCTCTGATATGTTAAAGGTGACTAAACCACAACATAAAGGAGGCCATGCACATGAGTCAATCCCAT
>JAAYLG010000110.1 GCA_012522075.1 Bacillota bacterium | reverse complement strand
TCGAAAAACATTGGCGAAGATGATCGATTTTTCTGTGTTGCACCCTTATGCACAAGAAGAAGACATCTTACAAGGCCTTGAATATTGCCGTTAGTACAATTTTAATTCCTTCTGCGTAAACCCCAACTTTCTCTCCATGGTTGTTGAGGGACTGAAGTGTACAGATGTAGAACCCAGCGTTGTCATTGACTTTCCCTTTGGTTCCGGAACGCCACAAATGAAGCTGGCGGCAGCCGAAGACGCGGTCAAGCGTGGGGCCAAAGCTCTGGATATGGTCATAGACATCGGTGCCCTCAAGGACAAGAATTACGAATTGGTTGTGCAGGAAATTCGCGACCTGGTCAAAGCTGCGGCAGGGGCCAAGACGAAGATTATTATTGAAGTGGCCTACCTTACCAAAGAGGAAATAGTAGCCGCATGCAAGTGTGTGGAAGAGGGCGGCGGCCATTATGTGAAAAGCTCAACCGGCCGCGCCGACAGGGGGCCGACCATGGCCGAAGTGAAGCTGATGCGGGATAGTGTGTCGGAAAAAGTGGGTGTTAAAGTAGCCGGTACCGGGAGATTCTGGACCAGTCAGATTGCCTTTGGCTGCATCCTGGCAGGTGCAGACCTTATCGGGACCAGGGCAGGGCCGGAGATAGTGGAGGATCTGCCACTACTGGAAGAAATGTACGGAAACCGTATCAAGGTAGTCTAGACCCAAGAACGGTATTGTCCCCGGATTCTTTTCTTTCTGAGAATCCAATGTGCAAATTCCTAAAAAAGAGGTGCTAACCTGTGGCTCAGAAATATGTTATCGGTATCGATGCCGGAACCATGGGTGTACGTTGCCTAGTATTTGATTTAAAAGGCAAGGAAATAGCCAATGCCTACCATGAAACACCTACCCAGTATCCAAAACCCGGTTGGGTGGAGCAGAGGGCGGAGGATGTAATTGCCCTGGCCTACCAGTCTACCCGGGAAGCAATTGCCAAGTCGGGGGTTGATCCAAAGGACATTGTCGCTGTCGGTTTTACCAACATGCGTTCAACCTTTGTGCCGGCTGATAAAGACGGCAATTTCCTCCATCCCATTTTTGTCTGGCAGGATCTCCGGGGTACCGAAATGTTTCCCTGGATGCGGGAAAAGCTGGCGGCAAACGGCATGACGGAAATGGACCTGTACAATAAAACCGGTTTCCCCATCGGTGCGGTATGGCCGTCTTCGAAAGTCTACTGGTTCAAAAAATACTACCCTGATCTTTATGAGAAGACATACAAATTTCTAATGCCGCAGGAAATGCTGATTAAGGCCTTTGGTGCCGATGACTATTACGGTACCAGGGACGATGCAGGTTGGTGGCAGATTGTAGATGCGGATACCTTTGAATATGTACCCGAGTTGGCTGAAATCTTTGAGGTTGACCTGGAGAAATATCCGAAGAACTATCCGGCCGGTACACCGGTAGGCAAGGTGACGAAGGAGGTTGCCGAAAAAACCGGTCTGGCCGAAGGCACTCCCCTTATTGTCGGTTCCGGCGATCAGCAGTGTGGTGCTGTCGGTGTTGGCATGGCTTATGACGGCATGGCTTCTGTCTGTCTCGGCACTGCAGGTTTGTGCATTGCTCACTCCAGCAAACCCATTCGCCATCCCCAGGGCAAGAACCACGTCCTGGGTAGTCCCACAGGCTACTGGCAGATGGAAGGCCACGCCAGTGCAGCCGCCAGCAGTTTCCGGTGGTTCCGTGACACGTTCGGTCACCTGGAAAAGGCTACCGCCAGTGTTGTGAACACGGACACTTACAACCTGCTGACTATGGCGGCTGCCTCTTCACCGCCGGGGTCCAAGGGGACAATTTACCTGCCCTGGCTGGCCGGTGCGGCGTGTCCCTATTATGATTCCAATGCACGGGCAGCCTTTGTCGGTATGACCTTTGCCCATACCAAGGGTGATATAGTCAGGGCTGCCATGGAAGGTATTTGCTATGAAATGCGGGATATGCTTGAATCCCTGCAGGAATCAGGGTTCCCGGAATTCCAGGAATACCGGATTACCGGCGGTGCCGCCCGCTCCGCCCTCTGGAATCAGATCCAGGCCGATATTTACGGAAAGCCGGTGCAGACTGTGAAGGTCAGTGAGGCTACTGCCCTGGGTGCCGCCATGTGTGCCGCAGTAGGGGCGGGTATTTACAAGGATGTGCGGGAAGCCATCGACAACATGGTGGAACTGGACAGGCGCTGGGAACCCATCCCCGAAAATATCAAAATATATAATGAAATGTTTGCCCTCTACCGGGAAACTTACTATGCCCTGAAGGAAAAGGTATTTCCCGGCATTGCCGCACATCAGGAAAAATAGTAACCAAAGCAGCGGCGGGGTTTCCTGGCCCTGCCGCTGCCCTTCCTTCATGTATCCTAGAGAAATTAGGTAAAGGGGATTCAATTATGACTATAGAAAGCCAGAGACTGGCAGGTCAGGTGGCTGTTGTAACCGGGACGGCGTCCGGTTTGGGCCGGGCTGTTGCCCTGAAACTGGCCCGTAACGGCGCTGCCGTTGCTTGTGCCGACATCAACGATGCGGAAAATCAAAGGACCGTCGAAATGATCGTTGCCGCCGGTGGGGAAGCTTTTCCCTTTCATGTCGATGTAAGCAACTCGCGGTCTGTAAAGGATATGATGAAATTCATCTATAGAAAGATGGGGAAGATTACAATTTTAGTCAACTGTGCTGCCATTGTAAAATTCAGCCCCATCGAAGAATGCAGCGATGAAGAATGGGAACAGGTCTTGAAGGTGGACTTGACCGGTTATTTTTACTGTCTGCGTGAGGTTTATCCGTACATGAAGGCCAGCGGCGGCGGGAGGATTGTGCAAATGTCCTCTTCCTCGGCAAAAAGTGGCAGTAGTTTTGGCGGTCCCCACTATACCGCGGCCAAGGGCGGCATTATCAGTTTAACAAAATACGCCGCCCGGCGCTGGGCGAAGGACAATATACTGGTCAATAC
>JAAYLG010000109.1 GCA_012522075.1 Bacillota bacterium | reverse complement strand
ACTAAACGAACTACTTCCATGAGGAACCTCTGCCTCCTTCTTGGGGTATTCATTCGAATGTGAGGTTCCTCTTCTTTTTTTGATATGATTATTCCTTTAAAAACCTACAATAACTTTACACTAACCCGTGCCGGACAGCTATTCCTTATCCGGTATGCCACCGTGTTCCAGGACGGCGATATTCTCCATTCTTACGCCCGTGGCATTACTGACTGTTTCTGCAATCTGTAAAAACTGCTCCTCATTCAGTTTGACTGCCTGTACCACCACACTGGCCTGACCGTCTTTCTTAAAAATAATAGCTTCCTTATACCCTTGTGCTTTCAGCATATTCTCCACCAGCAGCTCCTCTTCCATAGCGGCAGTCAGGGCCAAAAGCTGTGCCTCCGCTTTTTTCTTTCCTTCCGGTGAAATGTTAGGGTTTTCAATCATCCGCTCCAGCATTTCAATCTCACTTGCCCGCACACGGTCACGCTGCAGGCGGTATTCAACAAAAAAGTCCCGGCTGCTTTCCAAATCCCAGTTTTCCGGATCCAGCCCCGAACCGGCAGCCGCTTCTTCACCGGCCACCTCTTCCCCGGCTGCATCCCGGTTTTGTGTTTCACCTCCATCCAAGACATCCGTCTCCTCCCGGTCCGCTCCTTCCGCCGGTGCCACCGGGGGTTTGCCGATGATAATCCGCCCCTCCCGGTTTTGTTTTACGTACCAGAGGGCGACTACAGCGACAAGCAATACAAGGATAAGAAGAAGTTTTCTTTGGTTTTCAAGACGCATTTTTTTTCCCTCCTTTGAACATTTAATCCATTGGCAGAACCTTCACCCGGTGCACCGGCAGGTTGAGGGCCGAGCTCACTGCCTGGGTCACATCAAAGAGAAGCTGCGCCCCGCCGCTGCCTTTCACCGTTACCATTACACCGGCAACCCGCGGCATCCACTCCCGGATAACCACCGCCTCCTGCCCGCCGCCGTTTTGGGACATTACAGCCTCCACCCTGGCAGTGTTCTCTCCAACCAACCGGGTTCCACCGCTGCTGTCTTCTTCTTCCGTTGTACGCTTCGTGTTTTCCTCATTCTGCAGGTAATCGTATACAGGGCCGCTGTCCAGGGTAACAATCACCCTTGCTTCTTTCACCCCGGCAACACTTTCCAGGCCCTGCTGCAATTCCCTTTCCAGTTGTGCCTTGTAAGCCAAAGTGGCATTGGCTCTCCCCCCACCCGTATCCTGCGGCAGTACCGCTTTCTCGCTGCCGCCTGGTGCTGCGATAAAATACATGCAGAAAACACCCAGGACAACAAGAACAACAATGAGCCAGGCGGGAATATTTCCTTTTCCATTATTCTCTCCCTTTCCCGCAGTAAATTCCGCAAGTCGCTGCCAGATACTGTCTGTCATTTCCTGTTTCACCCCTTTTATCGGCGCTTCTCCTGACACCCGGCCCGGCCGGGACCTCTTTGGCTCTTACTCCGTAAATACCCACACCTCCACAACATATTGCGAGACCCCCAGGGCTTGCGCAATGCTTTTTTCCAACTCGGGCGCGCGCCTGCCCGCAGGCATCTCCCCCTTTTCCGTGCCTGGGCCGATTTCCACCTTTTCGACCGGCTGCACAATCCCTGCCGGCTGCTGTCTTGCCTCCCTGGCAAGGACAAAGATCTTTTGGGGTGTGCCAAATTGCGGGTGGTTAATGTCCTCCTCCAGGGCAAATTCCAGGGTAACAGGCTCCTTGCCTCTTGCCTGAAGCAGTGCCGTGATTTTTTCCTTAACCAGATCCCGGTAGCGGGCAAGCGTCATTTCCCAGTTAACCTGCTCCAGCTCGGCCAGTCGTGCAGCCACATCATCCTGGCTGACGGCTTCCCGGATTTCCAGCATGGGTGCTTTAAACCACGGCAGCAGCGGCAAGGAACGCAGCGGCGCCAAAAGCATCAGGATCAGCACCAGCCCTACCACCATATTGATGAAAGGGCGGAAATCCCTGCGCGGCAAAAGCAGTTCTAGGACGGCCACCATGATAATGAAAATAACAAGATTGCGGACCACGTCGGAGAGGACGGCAAGCATCTTCCCACCTACCTCAACATGAAAGAGGCGTTGCCGGCGCCGGCAATAATGGTAATGCCCAGGTAGAAAAAAACGCTAACCACGGCCACAGCCGCAAACACCAGTGCCAGGCAGTTGCCCATGGTATTCAGCGAATCGCACAGGCTTGTGTCCCCCAGGGGCTGGATCAAAGCGGCCGCCAGCTTATAAATAAAAACCAGGGCCAAAATCTTAATTAACGGGAAAATCACCAGGGCAAAAAGGATAAAAACACCGGCCACATGCACCGCATTTTTTAAGATCAAGGTTGCACCCGCCACCGTTTCCACCGCATCGGAAAGCAGGCCGCCCACCACCGGCAAAAAAGCACCGGCGGCAAATTTGGCCGTGCGGATGGTGACCGCGTCTCCCACGGAAGATGCAACCCCATGGACAGTCATGAGGCCGACAAAGATGGTCATGGAAAGTCCCATGCCCCAGACGGCCACATTTTTCAACAGCTCGGCCAGCTTGCTGACAGTAACGCGCGGCGAAAAATAATTCACAATGGAGAGGATGGTAGTCAGGTATATCAGGGGAAACACCGCATCCCGGGTGAGAGAGGCAAAAAAATTCACGGCAAAAACAATGAGAGGACGGAAAATTGCCGCCGAAGCCAGGCTGCCCAGGGCTGCCAACAGCGCCAAAAGCAGCGGGATAACGGCCAGGATTAAATCCGCCATTTTATCGACAGTTTCCCGCCCCAGGGCTACCGCCACACCGAAACTTTGCATGGCAATCACAATCAAGACAAGATAGACTATGGCCTGGGTCAAGCCGGCAATGGTTTCGTTGGCAAAAGCTTTTTCCAGGTTTTTCAGCAGCGCCGCCACCACTGCCAGAAAAAGAAGCTTGCCAAGCAGGTTCAGGTTAAGATATAGTTCCCGCCAGAGAAAGCGCCATAAACCGGAAAATATGTGTCCCAGGGAGACTTCTTGTCCCCCACGGAACCAGTCCAGGATGGTGGCAAAAGTTATGCTGGGCAGGTATTCCCCCGTCTCCTGCTGCAATTCTTTCCAAAATGCTTCAATTTCCGCAAGATCAATCTGCTCCAGCTGCTGCCTGGCAAGCTCCTGCGGGCTTGCCGCCCAAACAGGGGAAATGCCGGTAAAAGCAAGCAGCACAAAAAACAAAACCGCCAAAAAATTTTTCATGACACACCTACGGCACAAATTTGAGAATCGTTTCCAGCACAGCCGTTAGCAGCGGTATGGCCAGTACCAGGATTAACAGTTTGCCGGCAAACTCTACCTTGCCGGCAATAACATTTTCACCCGCATCACGGCAGATTTGGGAGCCGAATTCGGCAATATAGGCAATGCCGATAATTTTCAGCAGTGTGTTCAGGTAGACCAGGGAGATGCTGGTCTGCAAAGTAATCTCCAGCAGGTAGGAGATCAGTGACGACAAGTAGGCAACAACACGCAGGAAAATCAACACACCCGCCACCACGGCAACCATGGTGGCATAAAAAGGCTTATGCTCCCGCAACACCATGGACAAAAAGGCGGCAACCAGTGCAAAAGCCACAATCCGGATAATTTCCACTAAACTCTTCCTTTCCCGTGCTTCCTCCCTTGCGGGTACTACAGGTTAAAAATAGTTTTAATATTGGAGAAAAGTTCGTTAATCAGCTGGATAACCATTAACAGCACCACAATCACCCCGCCCAGGGTCAGCATTTGTGCCTGCTCTTCTTTCCCGGCTTGCTTCAGGACAATATTCAGTACGGAAATAAAAATACCGATGCCTGCAATGCGGAAGATGAGATCAACATTGAAACCGTTCATGCTTTTCGCTCCTTCCCGGAATCACGCTAGAGCAGCAGGATCACTACACCCAACCCCGACAACACTCCCAGGTAGCGCCACATCTTTTCCCCGCTGGCCGCCTGTGCGGCCGCCGCCGCGGCATGGGACGCCAGCTGTGCCTCCGCCGCGTTTAATTGTTTCAGCTGGTCTTCCCTACCCAGGCCGCCCAGTCCGGCCGCCGTCCGGGAAAGCACCGCCCAGTCCTTTGCCGTCAACTGCAGCCTGCTTTGCAGGTTACGGACCGTTTCCAGCCAAGCCGCTCCCGCATCAGCCGCTGCCTCTCCCTGCAGCCTGCCGGCGACAGAAAGAAAAAAAGATTGCACTGCATCAGTTTCCAGGCGGCAAGCTACCTGCTCCAGGGCTCGCGGCAGCGGCGTAGCCGTATAGCCAATTTCCGCCGCCAGCAAACGCAGCGCCAGGCGGAACTCTTCCAGCTGCCGGAGACGGCCGCGCAGCTTGGCAATCTCCGTATTGCTCCACATGATTGTGGCGGACAAAATCAGCATGGCACCGAAAGCTTTAACCCACATTGCCCTTACCCTCCGTGCGCCACCACTTGCGGACGGACTCCCCCGCATATACTGCTTCAATGGTTCCGGGACCGTGGCGCCTGGATAAAACAACAACCCTTTCAAAAAAAGCATTTTCCAATAAATATGCCAGGCCGGGGCGTTTTATGAGCTCCGCGGCGTTTTGCCCGTGGGCAGTGGTTATCACACTGGCCCCCGTCGTGACGGCTTCCTCCACCGCCCGGACATCCTCGGGCCTTCCCAGCTCATCCGTTACCAACACCTGCGGCGACATGGAACGTACCAGCATCATCATGCCTTCCGCCTTGGGACAACCGTCCAGGACATCGGTGCGCATCCCCACGTCAAGCTGCGGTTCACCCCGAAAGCAACCTGCAATTTCAGACCGCTCATCCACAATACCGACTTTCATCCCGGGGCGTCCTTCCCTGGCATCACCGTTGGAGAGCAATCTGGCCAGGTCCCGGAGCATGGTGGTTTTTCCCGCCTGCGGCGCCGAGACAAGCAGCGTATGGTAGACTCGCTTCTTTTGCCGGCAGTAAACATGAGGGAGAAGCTGCAGCGCCGCCCCCTTGATTTGCCGGGCAATGCGGATATTGACAGCGTTAATGTCACGCAGCAGTTTTACCCTGCCGTCTTCCAGCACCGCCCGCCCGGCAAAACCTGCCCTGTGCCCGCCGGGCAGGGCAAGGTAGCCGCGTTTTAGTTCTTCATCCCGCGCATAGAGGGAAAATTCCGTCATGGCCAAAAGTATCTGCTGCAGTTCCGCGGCCGTCAAACGCAGCGCCTCCGCCGCCGTCTTCGCCACCCCGTACTCCCCGCCAAACAATTCTCCCCGTCCGGTTTGCAAAAGCAAGGGTTGTCCCGCTCGCAGCCGGATTTCCTCCAGTTCCCCCGCCACCTCCGGCGGCAGGGCGGACAGTGCCGCCCGGACCCTTGGCGCTACAAGCGGCACAATATGTTTTTGCCAGCCTGTCTCTTCCATTACGATCACCACTATATCTATATGGGGACATGCCACCCTTTATGCCAGAAACATGTCTGTGGCAGGCCGGACCGGCTTGAACTTGTCCCGGCTTTGCAGGCTACGCGCCGCCCGCAGGCGGAAATCGCCGCTTGAGACAAAAAAACAGCCGGTCCCGGGTGAGACCGGCCTGCTGTAGCGTGGTAAAAAAAAGCTCAACAGATTAATTGAGCTTTTTCCATTGCAGAGCCTTTTATTCCGCTTCCTTTTTTTCTTCCTCTGTGTATTCACCGAAATCTTCATAGTCTTCTTTGTCATTGACAAAAACTACCCGCTCGCAGTTGGGGCACAGTATTTCCACCACATCGTCATCTTCCAGCATATCATCATCTATGTAGACAATTTCATGACACTCGGGGCATTCAACGGAAAACATTTCATCGTCGTCGGCAAAATCCATTTCTTCCTCATCCCCATCTTCATCTTCTTCGTCCATGCCGTCATAAAAGTCGTCTTCCAGGTCATTTAAGTCTTCATCAATTGCCTCTGTATAATCGGCAAGATCGGCATAATCCTCCTGCAGTTTTGTCACTGCATCCGCCAATGCATCAAACAAGTCAATCATGTGGCGAAAAAGTTTCCCCTCACGGCTGCTGTCGTCCAGGCCGAGCCCCTCGGCCAGTCCTTTTACATACGCTACACGGGATTTCAAGTCATCCATCAGGTAAAAACCTCCTTCGAAATATTTGGGCTTCCGGGGCATTAAACCCGTTCCAGATATTCGCCCGTCCGGGTGTCAATACGCAGGGTATCGCCAACATTGACAAACAAAGGCACTTGCACTACCAGGCCGGTTTCCAGCTTGGCAGGCTTTGAGCCGCCGGAAGCCGTGTCCCCTTTGATGCCCGGTTCAGTGTCCACCACAACCAGTTCCACAAAATTGGGCAATTCCACACCGAATATTTTGTCCTGGTAGAAAAGGACGGTAACATTCATATTTTCTTTCAAGTATTTAATCCCGTCGCCGATCTGGTCTTTGGTCAAGGCGTACTGCTCATATGTTTCATTGTCCATAACGTAATACTCGTCGCCGGAATTGTAGAGATACTGCATTTCCCGGCGGTCCATGATGGCACGCTCCATTTTTTCCCCGGCCCGGAAAGTACGTTCGGTAACGGCACCGGTACGGGCATTTTTCAACTTGGTGCGGACAAAGGCGGAACCTTTACCCGGCTTGACATGCTGAAACTCTACAATGGTATATACTTCTCCGTCCACCTCAATTGTCAGGCCTGTCCGAAAATCACTTGTTGAAATCATCTTGACTCCTCCACTAGACACAGAATAATTCCTTGGGGCTGTGTGTCAAATTACGGTTGCCGTCTGCCGTAATAACAACCATATCTTCAATACGGATGCCAAATTCTGCTGTAAAATAAACTCCGGGCTCCACAGTGACCACCATGCCGGGCTCCAAAATAACATCCCCGGCGGCGGGCGACAGCCTGGGCGCTTCATGTATTTCCCGGCCCACACCGTGCCCCAGTCCGTGGCCGAAATAATCTGCCAGCCCCAACTCCTGCAGTACATCCCGGGCCAGTGCATCGCCTTCCCGGCCGCTTAACCCGGCCCGCAACTGTTCCAGAGCGTTTTTTTGTGCCGCAAGCACCGCATCGTAAACCTGCCGCTGCCTGTCGGAAACGTCACCGACAAAAACTGTCCTGGTCATATCGGAGCAATAACCGTCCACCACACAGCCAAAATCAAGCACCACTGCATCGCCGGGCACCAATTTTTTTTGTGAGGCAACACCGTGAGGCAAGGCCGACCTTGCTCCCGAGGCAACAATCATGGCAAATGACATCCCACCGGCGCCGCGCCTGCGCAGAAAAAATTCCGCCTCCAGGGCTATTTCCGTTTCCGTCATACCTGCTTTCATCAGCTTCAGCAGATGGGCAAATGCCTCGTCCGTCAGTGCTTGGGCTTTCGCAATGGCATCAATTTCCGCTTTGCTTTTAATGCGGCGCAATACTTTTACCGGAGATTCCATCTCACGCAGTGTCAAAGCTCTACAGGCGGCACCAAGGGCGGTAAAATCCTTGACAGTAAGGTGGTCGGCTTCCACCGCCAAGGAGGAAACGGCCGCCCTGCCAAGGAGCTGCGTAACCTGCTTCCAGCCGTCACCCGCCGTATCTGTAACGGTAAAAGCGGGAGCCTGTGCCTCCGCCTGTTCCAGATACCGGAAGTCTGTCAGCAGCCAGGCATCCTGTTCAGTGATTAGCAGCATCCCGGCAGTGCCGGTAAACCCGCTAAGGTAGGCCACATTAACCGGATTTGTCACAAGCAAAGCTTCAATCTTTTCTTTTTGCAAAAGCTGACGCAGTTTCGTTAAATGCTCCATCGCTTTCTCCAATTTCTTTAACGGATAGTATTTCGCTCTTCCGGAAAAAAAATCCTCCTCAATGATGTGATTATAACATTAAGCACCGTCCTGCCGCAGGAGTGCCTGAATCTCGTCACTGACGACAAGAGGCGTTTTGCCGGTGGTATCGATGCGCACATGGGCGGCATTGCGGTAAAGCTTTTCCCTCCTGCGGTAAATGTCCCTGAAATCCACACCGCCTGCAAGCAGCGGGCGCGTGTTGTCCCCTGCCAGTCTCCTGGCCAGTTCTTCCAGGCCGGCATCAAGCCAGATTACAAAACCCGTCTCTCTCAATAGGACGACATTCTGCGGATTTAAGATAATGCCACCGCCGGTCGCCAACACAAGTCCCTTCTGTCCGCAAAGCACGGCAAGGGCTTCGGCTTCCTTTTGCCGGAAAGCAGCTTCCCCCAGCGTGGCGAAAATTTTCTGCACAGTCATATTATTTTCTTTCTCAATCCACGCGTCCGTATCGACAAAGCGGCGACTCAAAGCTTTTGCCAACAACCGGCCAACCTCTGTTTTGCCTGTCCCCATAAAGCCGATCAGGACCACATTTTTCCCGGCAATACTATTCACTGCTCCGGAGCCTCCAGCTGTACATTTTTACTTGCTTTCCAGTATACATGAACTTGGCACTTGTAGACAAGTCTACCTGTACATTCCGGTTGCCTGCGGGCGGCGGATTCCTTTTATGACAATGAAACAAACAACCGCCGGTTGAAAAGCTATGCGGGCACTGCTCCGTGCCAGCAATAAGATAACCGCAAAACCCTGGAAAAGACAATTATTTACGATTATGGCGGTTTGTCGTCAACCCGCACCCGTCCTGTTACAGGCGTTACAATAATATATTTTTTTCTTCCCCGTTGATCAATCAACGCCAAGTGACCGCCCCTGTTCGGTGCTCCGGTGTAACGGAAAGCCAGGGTAGGACGCCCGTCCACCCCAAGAAAATTAACGGCAGCATAAGACACACCCTGCGGCAACTCCCGCCAGATCGTACCACCCGGCAGGTTCAGACGATAGCGTCCCCCGATTTCATAAAACACCAGCGAGCAAGTCAGGCCGTGGGTAATGGCAGTCTCCCGCACCTCCCGCATATCACTCACCATTTCCCTGACAGCAGCTTGCAACTGCCACGTAGAAAGCGCCGCCACTGCAG
The DNA here is from genome assembly GCA_012522075.1 of Bacillota bacterium. Lineage (GTDB taxonomy): Bacteria > Bacillota > Dethiobacteria > Dethiobacterales > Dethiobacteraceae > DUUE01. The sequence goes on along the minus strand of JAAYLG010000109.1, from coordinate 39,548 downwards.
GCACAGCCAGTGCCGCCACTATTGCCAAAAGCAGCAGCACTATAAGTACTTCCAACATAGTAAAACCTTTATCGCCCATAATTCATCTCCGCGGCTCCGGATCAGTCCATTCCAGGTCAAATGTTGCGCCCAGCCTGAATAGCTCTTTTGGCAGCAGCTTCAGGTAAGCCAAAGCAGCTTCATCACAGTAGCGCACATGCAGCTTGCTCACATCCATTTCACATGCCACAAGGCAACCGTCAAAGGATAGCATGTCCTCGCCGCTGCGCAGTATTTTCCCGGCGGCATAAAGAAAGAGGGAACCCTCCCAGGCGGCAGCCGGCGGTAAGATGACATCTCCCGCCGCCAGTGCAGCCATGCGGCTGCCGGGAGCCCATCCGTTCACAGTAAGGTCACCGTCGACGACTAGAAAACAGTCTGCCGCCTCCTGCAGCGCAATAACAGTGTCGCCCGGAGCAAAAAGGGTCCCTGCCGCCGGACCGGTTATAATGTACCCCCCGTCCGCGGAAGGCGGCGGTTCTTCCCAGTCTTCACGGGCTGCCTGCAGCATAAGCCCGCTGAAATCAACGTCTGTCTCCCGTTGCGGCCAGTCCGGGCAGATATGGCCGCTCACAGCAAAGGCAGCCCCGCCGGCGGCCTCTACCCATTCCGCCCGCAGGTCGCCGTCTATGCTGCTTGCACCTGCCGTAAACAAGACCTCCCGGGCGGCAACATGCCCTTCCGCCACCAGCGCGCCTGCCGCAATATCACCCGCCACCAGCACCTGCCTGCCCAGCGGCCGGTAAACGGCCAGCACTTCCGCTTTCTGCGCCAGGCCTCCCGCATACCCGACGGAAGTTATCAGCAGTGTACGGTAATCCTTTTTTTCCGCCCGCACGGCAAAAACAGGCTCATCCGCATGCTCATAGAGCCAGCCCTCTTCCCCCAGCTCCGGAAAAGACTGCCCCAAATGCGTTACGGCCAGCTTAATCCCCGCCTCCGCCGCATATTGTGCCCGGGTAGCATTAATAAGATGGCCGCTGACAGCAAGCTCGGAACGGGCAAGATAAAGCAGCGATGTCCCCAGAATCAGGAGCAGGGCAACGATAAAAAGCAGCCAGAGCATGGCTGCACCGCGCTCGCCGTTCATGTCTCCCCACCTGCAGGCAGGTTTCGCGGCCGCACGGCAGAGCGGGCAGCAGCTTTCTGTCCTGCCTGTGAAGTTTCCAGTGTCACAGTCAGCACCTCTCCCGCTGCAAGCCGCCCTGACGGCGCAAAGGCCAGACTGTCCACACAGGCGGCAAGGGGCACGGACACACCTTCGGGTAGCTGCAAAAGCAACTGTTTACCGGAAATATACAGGCGATAACGTTTTTCCTCACCGGCTGCCCTTTTGTAGTATGTAAGAATCTTCCCCGCCGCATCCACTTCCACGCGACAGGCATAAAGCAGCTCATGCAGCACCTCTTCCATAGCAATCCGGAGATGCTGCTGTGCTTCCACCCGGTCGGCACCCTCTTCCCAGCCCTGTATCATCAGCCGCAGCAACGGCAGCAAAGCTGCCAGTGTTACCGCCAGTAAAGCCATGGCAACCAGGAACTCCGTTACAGTAAAGCCATCTTCCCCATGTGCTCACCTCCAGGCTTGCCATGTCAAAAACTGCACAGACTGCCGGCGTGCACCCTGCTGCCAGGAAACAGTCACGCTTACCTCTTTCAGCGGCAGTGTGCCGGCAGTGGCAGCTATTTCCCTTACTTCTACTGTGCGTACATAACCGGTAAAACCGTCCACTTCCGTTTCTTCAGTACTGTTGATTTCACAATAATGGCGACTGCATGCAACTTCCAGTCCTTCAACTGCCAAATTGGCCGCCACCGTCCGCCGCCCGGCCAAAAGCAGGCCTTCCCCGCCCACAAAAAGCAGTCCCGTAAGAGGCGGTGCCAAAAGTGCCAGCAGCGCCAGTACTACCAGCAGTTCCAGCAGTAAAAAGCCTTTTTCATTCTTCATTTCCCAATCCCCAAGATAAAGTTTATGATGGCAAAGAAAAAGTACCGGCCCTTGGTCGGAGAGTGAAAAAACTAAATAAGGCCGCTTATGCGCAGATACCAGTTGACAAGCTGCTCGCCCCACATGCTGACAAAAAATGCAGCCAGCACCAGATATGGGCCAAAAGGAATTGCATCTTTACGCTTTTTTACTTTCAGGGCCATAAGAACAAGTCCAACCGCACCGCCGCAAAAAAAAGCAAGAAAGATAACCGGGAGCAACAGCTTCCAGCCATACCACAGCCCCAAAGCAGTGACAAGCTTAACATCTCCCCCTCCCATGCCACCCCGGCTCAGCACAGCCAGCATGTAAAAAAGCCCGCCGCCAAGCAGCATCCCCGCCGCCGCCTGCAGGAAAAGCACTTCCCCGGCCAGCAGGCGTACAGGCATGAGAGCGGCAAGCAACAGTACCAAACGGTTGGGAATTACCTGGCAGTCCAAGTCAATGAAAAAAATAACAATAAGGGTTGCAAAGAAAGGGGCATGCCACAAGATGGCAGGCCAGCCGAAACGCCAGTCCAAAGCGGTGAAAACAAAACCTGTTAAAATTTCCACCAGCAAATAACGTAGGGAAATTGCAACACCACAGCTGCGGCAGCGCCCCCTCTGCCACAAGTAGCTAACCACCGGTACAAGCTCCGCCACACGCAGTCTCCGGCCGCAGGCAGGACAGTGTGACGGCGGGGAAATTACCGACGCTTTTTTTGGCAGGCGGTAAATACAAACATTTAGAAATGATCCGCACAGCAAGCCGCAAGTAAACGCCGCCGGTCCCAGCATCAGCGCACGGACCTTCCCGCTTTGTAGAGGTTTATAGTAAGATTTCGTTCCATTACATAACCACCCTCAATACTTCTTCAATTGATGTAATCCCCTGCTTTGCCTTGTGTAAACCGTCTTGACGGAGTGTAACCATGCCCTCTTTTATTGCCAGACTTTTTATTTCCGCCGCCGACCGCTGCTCCAGGGCAAGTTTTTGAACCCCTTCTGTTACAAGCAGCAACTCAAAAATACCAATTCTGCCGGCATAACCTGTATTGTTGCAGCAGATACAGCCGTTTTTGTGCGGGCGGAAGAGCCTTATCTTGTCTTCTCCCGGTTCCAGCGGAAAATCCTCCAGCTTGGCCGCCATCTCCCGGTTGATAAAATATTCTTCCTTGCATTGCGGACACAGTTTACGTGCCAATCTCTGGGCCAGAATCCCAACAACCGAGGAGACTGTCAGATACGGTTCCACTCCCATCTCCGTCAGACGGCTGATGGCTCCCGCCGCATCATTTGTATGCAATGTGGCAAATACCAAATGGCCTGTCAGCGCCGACTCTATGGCAATTTGGGCCGTTTCCCGGTCACGGATTTCTCCTACCATGATAATGTCAGGGTCGCTGCGCAGGATGGAACGTAAACCGGAAGCGAAAGTCAGACCGGCTTTAGGGTTGATCTGTATCTGGTTAATCCCTTCCATCCGGTATTCCACCGGGTCTTCAATTGTAACAACATTTTTGGCCACCCTGTCCACTGCCGCCAGGCTGGCATAGAGGGTGGTGCTTTTACCGCTCCCTGTTGGTCCCGTCACAGGAATAAAGCCGTATGGCAGATTAATCAGCTGCTTAAATTTCTCCAGGATCTGCGGCGCCACCCCCAGTTCCCCAAGCGTTATGGCCCGGTCGCTGCGTTCCAACAGGCGAAGTGTGACACGCTCACCATAACTGGCAGGCAGGGTAGCGACCCGCACGTCCACTGTGCGTCCTTCCACCCTGATCGACATGCGCCCGTCCTGAGGGACTCTCCGCTCCGCAATATTCATATTGGCCATAATTTTAAAACGGGAAACCAGCGGGCCATGCATCCGCCGCGGCGGGTGCATCACATCATGGAGAACGCCGTCAATACGAAAACGTACTCTTAATGTTTTTTCATAAACTTCAAGATGGACATCACTGGCTTTCACATTCACCGCCTGTGAGAGGATAATGTTGGCCAGTTGAACGGCAGGTTTTTCCGCATCAAGAGACGCAGTAAGCGTTTCTTCCGCCGGTTCTTCCTCCGGGTTAAAGTTATCTCCCGCCACACCTTCCACGCTGACACTGGCCTGGCTGTAATTGTTGATTGCCGCCTCCAGCTCGCTGCCGGTCGCCACCACTGCCTGAATATTGTACCCCGTAAGCACTCGCAGGTCATCCAGAACAAAAATATCCAGAGGTTGCTCCATGGCCACCAGCAGACTCCCGTCTTCTGAAAAATTAATGGGCAGCGCCTTGTATCGCCTGGCAATTTCTGCTGGAACGGTTGCCATGGCCGCTTCATTGATGGGATAGTTTTTCAGACTGAGAAAGGGAACACCGGCCAGCCGGGCAACTGCCCTGGCAATATCTTCTTCCTTGCAGAACCCCAGCCGGACAAGAACATTTCCCAGAGACAGCCTGTCGCCCCCATCCTTTTCCCGGTAATGCATTGCTTCCTTCAGCTGCTCTTCTGTAATAATTTTTTCCTGAACTAGACGCCTCCCCAAAAAATCCTGCCCGTATTGCCTCATACTTGCCCTCACCTCATGCAACGTCTCTAATCCGGCAGGTAAAATACGCTTGCCTTAATGCTGACAGCAAGGTTTTCCTTCTTTTCGTTTTCATCCATGCGTATTTCCTGCAGGCGCATGGCCCGTTCCGACAGTTTCAGGTAATCAAGAAAAGCCAAAAACTCAAAATATGTCCCTTCAAGCTGTATCTCCAGTGGGATTTCCATATACTCCAGCCGGTCAACATGCTCTCCAAAACGGATTTGCAAAAATGCCATCCCCGCCAGATCCGCCCCGGTTTGCAAATCCACCAAAAGCCTTCCCTCAGCCGGCACATCCGGTAAAAGCCGGTTCAGCACTACAAGTTCCGCTGCCAGCTGCTCCTCCTCTTGCTTTTGCTCCTGCAGCACGGCAAGTCTTCTTTCACTTGCCTGGAGCCCTTGTATTGCTGCCGCCAGCGCTTCTTTTTGCCGTCGCCAGTCATGAAACTGCAGCCAACATAAAATACTTGCCGCCGCCAGGAGAAAAAACAAAACAAACAGTATCTGTGGAGGCTGCCTGCATTTCATCATTTTTCACTCCACCCGGCCGGTTGCCGGGAAAATATCTGTGCCCACAGTTTAAAACGAACCTGCTTGCCGTCATCACCTTGCTCCACTGTAGAAAAACTGATTTGCACACCGGATATACCGGGGACAGCCTCCAGCGCTTCCGCCCATCCTGCCGCGGCAGGATGACTGTCTGTCATCCCATACAGTGTCAAAGTGCCCGGCAAGCCGTTAAAAACAAGCTCCAGGTTTGTCAGCCGGACATTGGTCGGAATCCGTGTTTCCAAGGCGGCAAGCATCTCCCGCCAACCAAATTCAGCTCCCATGGCCACCGCCAGCAAGTTTTTTTTCAAGCTGACACATCTTTGCAACTCCAAAAACGGTCCATACTTTTCAACTTCCCTCTCCACAAACTCCAGCTGTTTCTGCATAACAGTAATTTCAGCCGCCATTTGTTGCGCAAGACAATATAAATTGCCGGATATGCAAAACAACAGTGCCACCAAGGGCAAAACCGCCAGGAGGCAGCGATTCTGCAATAACTTCCGCCTTTGTTCCGCCACAAATTCAGCAGGCAGCAGGTTAATTTTAACCATACCTACACCTCCAGCCCGCGCAGCGCCAAGCCCATGCTGACAGCAAATTCCGGCTGTGAAAGGTCAACACTCAGTTCCCCCTGCACGCTGACGGCAGCCTGTGGTACAGCCACTTCAGTCGGCAGTTGCAGCTCCTCCTGCAACAGTGACGCCAGCCCGGTAACACCCGCCCCCCGGCCGCTGAGCACCAGTCTGTCCACTTCCCGGAACCTGTCATGCCGTACATAATAACCGAGGGAAATCTTGATTTCACGGGCAACCATTTTGCTCCAGTGCCGGACATAAACATCCTCCTCCGTATTCTTTTCCGCCGCAGCCGCCACAAACTTGACATGCCGCCCGTTTCCGCCCGTGGCAACTCCCAGGCTTTTCAGGCACTGCTGCAGCGACACAGGCAGCATGCGGGCAAAACGCGGCATTCCGTTTGCAGCTATGACAATACTACTTGTCCCCTTGGCCAGATCCACTATCGCTGTGGTTCCCTGCCGTTTTGCCGGCGGCAGGATCCGCGGCAGTGCCAGCGGGGACGCGTCCACCACAACAGGCGCCAGTTTACCGTGCAAAAGGGCTTGCAGGCCGGCCGTGAGCTCCTCTCTCCCGGCAGCCACCAGCAGCACTTCATTCAGCCGTTCGTTGTCAACGCTTCCCACCACGGCAAAATCCAGCACCATCTGCGAGACGGGAACGGGCAGATACTCCCCAGCTTGCAGGTGCAGCGCTTTTTTCAGTTTCTCTTCCGGAAGCCGGGAGAAAGTAATCATGCGCACTAACACGCTCCGGTTAAATATTCCCAGCGCAACCCGGCGGCTCCCAAGCTTTGCTTCCTGCCAGAGCTTTTGCAAAGCTTTGCCCACCGCATTTGCATCATTGACTACCCCGTCAGATACGGCACCTTCCGGTACTTGCACCCGGCCGGCTCCCACAACACACGGTTTACTGCTCTTGCCTTTTACTTCCACGGCCCGGAGCATTCTCGAGTCCAGTTCCACACCGACAATTCCGTTACGCCCCCACAGTCCCATAAAAATGCCCTCCGCATCAGACCTTCAACATTTTCGCAAGCTGCTGCAAACTCTTTTGCAGAATCCTGGACACGCGGCGCTGGCTGATTCCCAGCAATTTGCCTGCCTGCGACTGCGTCAAATCCCTGTAAAACAATAAATAAACCACCTTTTTTTGCAGCCTGCTTAACCGGTTTAATGCCTCTTCCAGCCAGATTTTATCTTCTATAGGCAGCCGGAAGCTTTCATAATGCAGCGATTGTATCTGCTTCACATCAATTTCCTCCAAAGAGACCAGCCCGGCACGCATGGCCTCGATTATACCTTCCTCCTTGGCATTCAGGTGAACAGCAATCTCCGAAAGCTCCGGCGGTTCGCCCTTTTCCTTCACCACCGCTTCCACGTAAGCGTCAATTTTGTGCTGCAGATCTTTTATCACCCCTGGCCTGTAGTAAGATGCCTCCTTGCGGATATAATGCCTGATCTCTCCCATAATGCAGTGCGCCGCATATGTAGAAAATGCAACTCCCCGGCCGGCATCAAACCTGCGCACCGCCTTCATCAACCCTTCCCTTCCCGCCTGCATCACATCTTCCGCCGCCCCGCCGGTATAAAGGCGGGCATAATACCGTACCAGCCGCTCGGCGGCGGTAACAAGCCCTGCCAAGTCTTCTTCGCTGAGACTGCTACTGTAGCGGTAATACAGGCTGTCCAAATTTTCCCGCCGCACCGGCATGCCAACTTGTCCCCTTAATGCTGATAGGTGGCAATAACTGAAAACATGGGGAGATAAAGGGCAATGACTATCACCGCAATTATCCCGCCTACACCAATTATCATGACCGGCTCTATCAGGCTCGTCAGCCCTTTTGACAAAGCCGCCACTTCCTGTTCATAAAATTCTGCCACCCGGTTTAAAAGCCCGGGCACATCTCCCGTTTCTTCCCCCACGGAAATCATTAATGTTACCATGGGCGGGAAAAGGCCGCTTTCTTTTAGCGGCCGGGCAATGCTTTGTCCCTCCCTGATACGTTCCCTGGCATAGCGGGCAGCTTCCAGCACAAGACTGCTTCCCGCCGCCGGGCCCGCCGTCTCCAATGCCTGCAGGACTGGAATCCCCCCGGCAAGCAGGGCGGACAACGTCCTGGCAAAACGAGCAATCACTATCTTCTGGACCAGGGGGCCAAAGACAGGGATTCTAAATTTCAACCTGTCGTAAACATGCCCGCCGGGTCCGGCCATATATGCCCGAAGCCCCGTAACAAACAGCGCACCACCCAAAAAATATAAATACCAGTAGGCACGAACAGAATCACTGAGGGCAATAATGAAACTTGTCAGAAAAGGCAGTTCGTGGCCATCCGGGTAGAACCCCACAAACACGGGAACGATAAAAAGCAGCATGGCAATCATCAACAGGACGGCAAAAGCCAGGACCATAAAAGGGTAAAACATGGCTGCACGCATATTGTCCCTAAGCATCTTTTCACTTTCCAGCTGCTGAGACAGCTTGACCAAAACCGTCTCCAGTGTGCTCCCCACTTCCCCTGCATGCACCAGCTCCACATATATCCCGGAGAATATTTCCCGGTAAGCCCGCAGCGCTTGGGAAAAGCTCATGCCACCTTCCACACTTCTGGCCACTGCAGGTAGAGCTTCGCCCAAGACAGGAGTCGCTGCCTGTTCCCCCAGGACATAGAGGCATCTGGTCAGCGGAATACCGGCACTCAACATTGCCGCCAACTGCCGGCTAAAAAGCGCCAGCTCCCCAATGCCGGCTTTCCTTTGAAACTGAAACAATCGGGCCCACAATGAAGTCTTTATCTCATTCACTTCTACCGGCGTATAACCAAGTTTAACCAAACGTGCAGCAGCCGCCAGGTCGCTTTCCGCTTCCAACTTTCCTGTTACCACCTCACCGCCCTTGTCAAGTACTTGATATGCAAAAAGCGGCATTAATACCCTCCCCTGCTAGATTTATCTGGTAATTACATCATTTTCCATATATATTTCGCCCAAAAAGTCGATCTTCCTTCCTTACTCCATACAAATTCATACATTTAAAGAAAATATTTATCATAGTGTCTAAATCTGCCGTTTCGCGGTATAACACTATTACCCGGTATTATAAAAAAAGTTTTATTATTAAAGGGAGGAAGACAAAAATGTCCAAGCTGTTTCGCATGGCACAAAAAAATCAACAAGGCTTTACTCTTGTTGAACTGATGGTGGTTGTAGTTGTTATTGGCATTTTGGTGGCGATTGCAGTTCCAGTGTATAGTAACGTAAGGGAAACGGCAGCAAACAGGGCTCATGACGCAAACATAAGAATTATACAGGGTGCTGTAGCTATGTGGAGAATTGACACAAACACCAGTGACCCGGAGATACTACCTTCAATAGCGGATTTAGTACCGGATTACCTGGAAAAGTTCCCAACAGAAGTACCAAGTGGAGTTAGCGGTGAACGTTCTATAGAAGACTATTATGAGTATGTAAATGACGAGCCCCCGCCAGAGGAGTAAAAAAGTAGGCAGCAGCCTGAGAAAAACAATTTAATTGTCGGCAAACAATAAGCGCAGTACCTTCTTTGGTGCTGCGCTTATTGTTGTCGTAGACTAGCTGCTCCTAACTAACTTGCCGGGGTTTACCGCAGTTTTAATCTTTATTTACAGCGTTTCCGTTGGCTTTTTTTAGTCTTCCTTGTCACGTATTCTTGTAAGCAGGAAGCCTGTTCCCAGGAAGACAATGCCAATTACCATCAAGAGAAAATCGTTTCCTCCGGTTTTGGGCAAGCCGGTTCCGGGAGTTTCCGGGGACAACTTAACATCGCCGTCTTCTCCATAACCCGGTAATTCTGGCTGTAAATCATTGCCATCGTCTTCTCCGTTACCCGGATCGGGATGTTCCGGGGGCAAACTATTTTCACCGTCTTCTCCGTTATCTGCACCGGGAGGCTCGGGCGGCAAATCAATATCTCCGTTTCCGCCATTGCTTGGACCGGGAGGTTCGGGTGGCAACTCTCCATCATCAGGCCAGGCGGCAATAAGTTTCCAGGTCAGCTCAAGGGATTTCCCCTGGCATTCCTTGCCCGCATCCTTATTTAAGCTTACAGCAAAATCAAGGTCTACCGAAGTAACTGCCTGAATATCTCCAATATTGATACTGTTAATGCCGCTGAGAGGACCGCTGTAAAAAATCTGGTTACTTCCCCGTTTCGAGATACTGATATCGACTCCACGGAAAAGCAGGTCATCTCCGGCTTTCTTTTCCACCCCGATTAACAGCGCAAACTTCTTTTGCCCAATATTGCTTATTCTTAAGGACGATGTTTCCACTATGCCGGGATACAGGTTGTCAATGTTAAAAAGCTGTTTTCCTTCTGGCTCCACCTGAAGACCTTTATTACTTCCTATAATTTCCAAGGGAAGATCCGGGGAAGAGGCCAAAGTATGATTCACGACCAACAGGCTGGTAATAATGACAATGCCGACAAGGAAAACATATATTATCGAATTGTACAAGTACACGGGAAATTTACTCACTTTTTCACCTCGTTTTTACCTCATGTTGTGGTATCCCGCTTTTGCCTTGTATCTCAACATCGAAATAGAGGTGGATACAACATCAATAATGTAAGTATAATTATGCCCCGGAGAAAGCACAAAGAATGAATGCCTGGTTCCTTTTTCCAAATCATTTTTATAATAAACAATAGGTTTCCCAAGTTCATCCGCAGTTTTCAGCAAATCCTCAAAAGAGTTAACAACTATTGTGCTCTCCGGCTCAACGGTTATTTGACCGGCACAAACCACAATCCTGTCCTGATGTTTTTTTAAAATCGTGTTTATTTCTTTTTCTTGCATATTAATTTTCTGCTGAACGGGGGAAGTCAGCAGTGAAAATACCAGTAGCAATAACGCAGAAACACCTGCGGCAATAATAAATCCTTTTTGTGCAGTTTCTACATATGGAAGGAATACAGTTACCTCACCGGTAACAGTGCCAGATGCCTGTTTTTCCAGTTCCCCACCCACTGTAAATGTATTCCCTCGCAAAGGAATAACCATAATGGAAGCAAGTTCTTCCCTGATTGTTCTTGGGTTGGTTATAGCTTCAACATTGACTTTATACTGTACCTCAAGGTCAAGGTTTTCGGGAGAAAAACCTGTTTCTTCCCTTATCATGCCCGCATACTCGAGGTATTCGACAATGGGAATATCAATATTCTTATGGATATTAACAAAACCTAAACCTGAAAAGTTTTGAGGCGGCAGCAAATTATCCTTTTTTTCCCAGACAACCAAATTTTCGCTGCCGGCACAAGCCTTAAGTGCGGCAATGACATAATACTCCCCCTCAATTGTCACATTGTCATCCACTTGAAAACGATAGAAAAAGTTCGTGGAAACACTCTCGACCCAGTCTGTAATATACGCCCTGCCCGGCCCCACCACCAATTCCGGCAGCGTTTCACTGGGCAGCATCTGGACCTGATAATCAACCGTAGCTTTTTGGTTATAGGAATAAAGCGTGGTTTCCTCCACCCTTTCCATGGGGGTCAGATGGCTCCAGGTAATCCCTGCTGCAGCAACTAGAAGAATAAAAAGAAAGACAATGATAATACCCTGCCTGCTTCTTTTGTTTATTTTTAGTTTCTTCATATTTTACATCCCTCTCCGGTGACATTATCAACCCATGAATGATCTGAAATACGCCACCAAATAGTAATCCAACCTGCCCGCGGAATGACATGTATCACCTTTCCTACCACCTGCTCTGCAAGAACAGGATCACTGTCTATCCTGTCATTGGCATCTCCTTTGGTATAAAACAGGGGGAGCCCTCTTTCATCTTTTTTAATATCCACCACACGATGGGCAATTCTTGCCCTTTCCAACTGAAAGAGCAGTATATCATCTATTTTCACTTCACCCGGCGTAATTCTCTTGATAATGGCAATATCCCCCTGTTCAATGGCTGGTGACATGCTTCCAGTTACAATTGCTGTAGGGAAAATGCTAAACACGCCAACCGCAAACCATACGATAAGAACCGAAATAACACTTGCCACAATCCATCCCACGGGACTTTCACTGTCCCTCTTGCGTACTCGCAGCACCTCCGCTTTGTGTAACTGATAAACCAGCACCATACAAAAAGCCGGGACAAAGGTGCTGACCATAGCCTGAGTAATCCAGTTTAGGTCCGGTAAAATTGGAGAAAACCAGTGAAAAGCCGCTAGAACGCCCCGGTAAATTATTGCCGGCAGCGGCCCCGCCAGCGAAACAAGGTAGGATGCCAAAATATTTTCCGATATAACAGGGATGAATGTACTGCCGACAAACTTGGCCATGTCTAAAGAGGTTTCAAACATTGCCAAGCGTCTTAAGGAAAAGCCAAATAAAGAATAAATGATACCGGTAAAAACAATCCCCACTACCTGGCGCTTGGCAAATAAAGAATTCATTAGCCACGCACGGCTAATCTCCATGCCCACCAGCATAGAGCCAAGATAAAACAGATTAATAACAATGCCGGAAAAACTATGATCATACGGACTTCGCCCCATCCCTTCCAGGAGACCAACGGCAAAAACAGCCAGCACAGTTGCCATCCCGCAGATAAAACCTGCCCAATAAAACATTTTCCGGTGACGCGCTTTCATTTTAGATCTGATCAGGCCAAGTCGGAACCATACAACAAGAGCAAGTAAACTCCAGAAAACGGCTGGCAGGACATAAATACCCCACAGTCCTGTCAACCGCCCGGAAATAAAATTATTTCCCAGAAACATGATTAATAAAAAAAACAAGATTGCTATACCCTGCCGGGTACGGACGGAGATAAGCATACTCACAGGGAAGACACCTCCGCCAGCCGGGCTACTCTGCTACGAATTCTTTTACGTCCTCTTCTTCACCGTTGCTGCCTATATCCTCGCATCCCTGCTCTCCCTCTGACTCTATAACGACTTCATTTTCAGCAGCAACTTCTTTTTCATCGCTATCATTTTCTTCCAGATCCTGCCCATTCTCACTTTCCCCTTCATCCACCCAGCTTTCTTTTTCTTCCGTTACATTTTCATCTTCCTTTGAATTGTTTAATTCTTCTATATTAACGTCCTGCACAACTCCCAATTCAACACTGCTTTCAGCAGTGTCCGTCGCTAGTTCGGGAGCTGCTTTAGGACCGGTCCACTCCGTGGTTGTAATGCTTCCCCGCACCTGAAGTGACCCCTGCCAGGAAGCAAGGCCACCGGGAAGCAGCCACAAGGCAACCGCTATCCAAGCAAACAAAAATATAATTTTTGCTCTCATTTCCTCGCCTCCGGCTCATAATGTGCTTCGTATACTTGCGCTGTTTATAATTACAATTCCTATACACAAATTAGAAAACAATTTAGGTCTAATTTATCAACTAGCGACAAGGATAATCATGGGGAGAGAGCTCTCTCCCCATGATTACTTCATTATTTGTAGTTATACTGGACCCAATCAAACTCTGCTGTGAATCCTACACTTTGGCCCTGAACATTTTCTACGCCATCATCATTTGGATTTAAATAGATGTAGATGGTATTTCCATCAAGATCTTCAGAAGAGAATGAAACAATATACCCCGGTTCAACAACCACATCTTTTAATATATTCATCACAACGGTATCAAGATCTTTCAAATATACGTGCTGGAAGGTTTCGGTCCATATGCTTTGCGGAGAGGAACTGCCCCTATCTTTCCAAAGTGAAATGTGACCGTAGATACGCAGGTAATCCCAGGCTTCGGACTCTTCGTTTATTTTTGTAAACTTAATGCCTCTTAACTTTACTGGCACAGAGCCATAGTTTTGCATACCAAATCCAATTTTAACGCCATGTTGATACTTTGATACAGGATACAAGTTGCCAATGGTTACTGTTACCGATTTTTCATCATAAGTATGATCTACTTCCATAAATGCGCCTTCATCGCCTACTGTGGCATAAACGGGTAAATGTCCAGGTTTTCCGTTACGGATTCGCATGTCTACTACACCCGTGTCAATTGTAGCCCCAAATGAAGTGGATGAACTCCACCAGGCAGCATATGTTGCACCCAGCAAACCTAAAGCCAACACCAGAATCAACGCCATAAACTTAAACTTTTTCATTCTTTTTCCTGCCTTTAATTCTTCCTTCCCAGCCTGCCATCACAACTTAAATGGTCTGAATCTGTCTACCCCCGAAATCACCACCTCGGAACATCCACTTTTTCAACTTGCCTAAATATTACAAGTTGAACTGTTTTTAAAAATTTAGATCCGGCATCCGCCTTTTGCACTTCATGCTGAGCAGCAGGGCCAAGCTGGAACTTAAAATCAGCTTATATTCCACTGGATAAAATCCAGGGAGAAATAGAAATTATATTCCGCGTTTTCTTCCATGCCCTGAATCGTTATGTGAATTTCTCCCGTCGTGCTCTCTCCCGGTTCCAGGACATACTTGTCAAGGCTGTGTTGCACCTTTATTGTGCCGGGATCAATAAGATTATTGCCGCTTTTCTTTGGGAAGCTGCCCTGATTAACAGCTGTAAGCCTGACCGGCAGGCTGCCCCGGTTTGCAATTGTGTACCCGAACCAGACATTGTATCCGGGACGAGCGTCTTCAATGGATATTGAAATTGTTTTGCCGTCCCAATTGATCTGAGGGGTTGGTTTTTTCTGACCATCGGGAATATTGCCGTTGGGCACATCTTTTATAAACCAGCAGTCTGTAATGGCCAGGTCAACCTTTCCGGTGGATGCGGTAACATTGACTGTAAGCTGATCCTGCCATGCAGCGTAGCTTAACCCTATTACACTGAATGTAGCCGTAAGGATGAACCAGATAAGCCACCCCGGCAAGCTTAGCCCTCTGATGCGTTTGTTTTTCACAAGCAGCTCACCCTTAAGCACAGAATTTTGTATGCAGAACCTTGCTAATTGCCCCATACATTCAATTTGCATGGCAGGTCTCCGCTGTTGTTGGTTTCAAGAGCTTCATGCATCAGCAAAATCATTTCCAACGCACTGCGGAAAGGAGCTGTTTTTTTCCCGTCTAGCCATTGGATGGTTCCCTGCCAACTGGCATTTTGCCTGTATTGAATTCTGGCAACAAAAGTTGCTCCACCCAACTTGCGGGCGGGTTATTTATCATTTACCTTTGCCATTAATGCTTGCCTCCTTAAATTTAGAAGACAATTGTCTCATCCTTCCAGGAACGTAACTCCATAAATGGCTGAGGTGGACAGACTGCTCCAGTTTTTGTTCACGGTTCAACTATAACATGCGGGTACCGCAACTTGGCCACAGCCCGATCACACTTGCATCACTTTGTAGTCACAACTTGATCAAAAATAGAGTTGTAAAGATAAAAAAAAAGCCTTCATGGCTCATGGCGTGCACAAGTTTCCGCATAAGGGGAAAGAGGCGTCATTGGCTGGAGTGTGGCATATAAAACGACATCCGGTTGCTGTTGTTTAAAGTCGCTGCAAATCCGGTGTAAGATTTTTTCTCCCTGTTCAAAGTTCAGGGCGGAAAGTAAAAGCAAAAATTGTGTGTCGTTCCATTTTGTGACCACATCGCCTTTGCGTAGACTTGAGAGTATAAAATGAAGCAGGATATCGGTTGCCTTGTTGATGTTCGGAGCTTTATGATTAATGGCCGCCACTGTCAGCAATGCCAAGAATACCGAACCGCCCGACCTTTCCAGCCGTCTGCGCTCCAGTTGATAAAATTCACTGAAGACGTCTGGCTCACAGAAAAAAGCTCTATCTAAAACATACTGTTCTGTCAGTTGGTATTGAATAGAGAATAAATCTGTTTTCACATTCTCATTTTCCGCCGTTAATCTTTTATAGATACTTTTCATGGCCAAAGACGGTTTTACTCCCAATTCTCGATAAAAAAGCGATGTTATATATTCATAATGAGACCTGGCTTCCTTTATTTTTCCCAGTGCCAACAGAGCATCAATAAAATAGATATGGAAGTCTTCTTCAAACAGTTCAATAGCAAATACTGTTTCGCAGATTTTTATAATTGCATCGTATCTTTGTTTATTGTGTAAAAGCCTTAGCAGCTCCAGGGCGCTTTGCAGGTAAATATGGCGATAATAGCTTCTGATCGGCAGTGCCCATTCATCATAAGCACACTCAGGGAGATAATCGCCTTTATACAATGCTATAGCTTTTGAATAAATTTTGATGGCTTTCTCGGGCTCCCTTGCGGCCCAATCCTGGCCCTGCTTGCAAAGCATTTCAAATTCATCAGTATCAAGCCAATAATCGGCATCAAGATTCCACTTGTAACAGCCCTGGGAGAAAACTATAATATCACTGCTTTTTACATTGTCACTATTTTCATTAAGCAGCTTGCGCAAGCGGTAGACAGCTGTCCGAAGTGCTTTCTTGGGATCGGAGTAATTGTTTTCCGGCCACAGTGTATCCATGACAACTTCAGGAAGGATGTTTTTGTCACGATTTGTTAAAAGATATTTGAAAAGTTTCCACAGTTTGTACGACTTGTTGGCATGCGCGGAGATAATTTTATTGCCGCGCTTGACATAAAATTTCCCCAACGTATAAATTTCCAAGGGTTGTGTTTTCCATTTGGCAGCTAATTTCAAAGGAATCACCCCCTTATCTGCTGAAACAACTCCAGCAGAAGTATATTCCTGCCCATTTTTGCCATATAGTGCTGAAAAGTGTAGATACCTCCAATAAACAGAAAGAGTCCCTGAGTAAGACTTCCTTAAAGTCCAACCAGGAACTACGAAGATAATTATGATTATAGATAATTGTATATGTATTATTCTACTTCTGTTTTAAATTTCCTTTTTTGGTTGACAAACAAAATAGAAAGCGCGGCGGCTTTCCAGCTGCCACGCTTCCTTTTACTTCTGCCTGTTTTTTACCTTATTAAATTTACTGCCGTTATACCGTAATCCGCGGCGTTGTCGTCTATTTGGCCGGTGACGATGGTGTCGACGAACCAACCCCGGATAATGCTTTGGTTGCCCTGTTTTGGTGGATGGTTTTTATTGAGGAAGAAAGCGGCAAAGCCCACCACCTCCACCTCCTGCCTCCCCTGGCCGGTCGGTTGTTTTATCACCGGAATGTAGACCAGCAGGGGGCAGCCGGGCTTGAAATTGGAGAAAGTACAATTATCCTGGCAGCGGTTGACACGCTCCAGAAAACCGGCCCTGGTCGGGTTGGACATATTGCCCGGCTCTGTTTCCAATATATCCCCGACTTTTATTTGTCCTTGGTAACCCTGGCTTAAGTTTTTCTTGTAATTGGCGGCACCCTTGCCGCCTAAAGCGAGGGCGCCAAAGTTGCCGGGTCCAAGATCACCCGCGGGAAATGATTTCAGGTGATATTCCTGTCCCTTGACAAAATCTTGTTCCACCACCGTAAGAGGGACAACGCCTGTAAGTGCCGATACTGTTCCTGTCAATGCAGTGGCGGTGGAGGAGACATCTCCCGCAAAAAAGCCCAGCACACGGGCAAAGGAATAATGCACATTATCCCTGACTGTGACAGTGACCGCCCGCCCGCCATGTGACAGGCTGGCCTCAACTGCTTGCGGCTCCACACCGTTTACACCGGCATATTCCACCGCTTTTTCCAGAGCCTGATTGCCGGCCCCCGGGTTAAGGATCAGTTCCTGGGCGCCTGCCAGTGCAGCCGCGTCGGCGGCGGTTGTCAGCGCCCTTCTTTTTGCTGCCAGAAGCCCGTAATCTGTTACCATGGCTGCCGAACCTAACAAGGCCACCATGGCAAGCATAACAATGACAAGAGAACTCCCTTTTTCTTCCCTCAGAAATTTTTTTAGAAACTTCATTTCAGGTCGCCTCCTGAACATATTCAACCCGCATGGTTGCATTCGCCTCATGCCGGAAGTTTTCTCCAAAAAACAAATTAAAGAAAGGTACAATGACACCGGTTCCCGCTTCTACTGTCACTGTAACCGGTTGACCGAAACTTCTTGTCCCCTCCGGGGTAATATGAACGGAGACTGCCTTCAGCAACGGGGAGCTGTGCAGCATATTTTCCACCTTGCTCGAAATTTCAGCATCTGTTGCTCCTACAGCGGCCAGCCTTGCTCCCTCCCGTGCGGCACTGGAAACGGCAATTTCCCCGCTTAAGATCATCCCGAACTGCACCACTCCAAGCAGTAGCAGCAGGACCAGTGGCAAAACTAAGGCTGTTTCCACCAATGCCTGCCCGTTTTGCCGGCCGGTTTTACGCAACATGACAACTAGCACAGGCAACCCTCCTGCTAACCAACCTGTAAACTGAGTGTAACTGATTCTGTAGACTAATTAATGATATGAAGGTCTTATTTTTCTTATTACTTTAGTACTATTTTTCCGGGGAAGCAAAAAGCCTGATTTCCCTTTGCAGAAATCAGGCTCTCTCTCACTGTATTCACTACAACCATCTGCGAAGTGTCACAATGTCAGCTGCCTGCAGACCCTGCAGCACATCAGCCCCGGTTCGCTTCTTGAGCCCGCTTTGCCATCACCTTTTGCTGGAAGGTTTTCAGGCTGACAGTAAAAATTAAGAGCGCCACCAGGAACGGGATCGCTCCCAGCATGAACATGGCGGAATAGCTGTTTGTTAACGAATAAGCCAACCCTGCCAGTGAGGGGCCGATAAAAAAGCCGAGATCGATGCCAAAGAAGTTTGTATTGCTGTCCACTCCCCTTCTTACAGGTGCTACCGACTGTAGTGCCATAACTTGTATGGCCGGCTGAGCTAAACCGAAGCCGAGAGGTGCCAGCACTGCTGCTACAAGCATGGCAGGGTATGAATTGCCCAAACCGACAACTAGAAACGACAGGGCAAAAATCAGCGAGCCCGGAATAAGCACTTTCGGAATTCCATGCTTATCCACCAGCCTGCCGCTGGCAGGCCGGGCGGCAAGCAGGACAAAAGCATAGATAGTAAAGAAAAGACCCACATTGGGTATATTGTTGGCTTGCGCATACGGTTCCATGTAAATAATATAAATGATCTGTGCCATGGAATAAAACATCACCACAACGGCCGGCATCAGGGCCTCCGGGGCAATAATATTTTTATACCAAGCGCCCAGGGAAGCCAGATCTTCCTTGGATCTGTGCTTGTACGGCAATAAGCTACAGGGGATTAAGGAAATCAGCATACAAGCTGCCGCCGTCAGAAAAACTACAGTGTAGCCGGCGCCCAGGCTGCCGAAAGTGCTTTCGCCCCAAGACCGCAAGGCTATGCCGATGGTTGGTGCGATTGCCATGGATACGGCAATGGCGGCACTGAAAAGACCGAGCCCGGAGGCTATTTTCTCTTCTGGCAGGCTGTCGGCGGCTACCGTCATACTAAGAGAACCGATAAAAGCAAACTGGATCCCGTGCAGTACCCTGGCCACAATAAAAAGCGGCATGCTGCGGGCTGCGGCATAACCAAGATTGACAATTGCCCCCATGGCATAAGAAAAAAGCATAATCCGCTTTTTATTCATCTTTGTTATAAGAGGTCCTGAAAAGGGCCTGGCCGCAAAGGAAACGCCAAAATACAGCCCGGAGACTAAACCTACCATAAACTCGCTTGCGCCTAAATGGTCTGTGTATGTAGCAATCAGCGGGTTGACAATATACTGTGAGATGCCCAAAAGAAAATTGGCTATAATCGAACACGTGAACGCTCTGTTCCAGATTTTTGTTGTCTTGCCGTTAGTTGTCCCCATAGAAGCATATTCCTCCGTTAATTTCTTGGAGTCTATCCCGATGTCTGGCTAATTATTAATACATTATTTATCACAAAGTATTATAAGCATAAAAACAGGTAAATTGCAACCGGCATCGCAGTTTCTGACCAATCCGGGAAGAGATCATCGCAGCAACATTTTTTAATAATAAAAAAAGACCGCATAGTAAATGCAGTCATGATTGTAAGAATCGCGCAACATGGATATATAAGCTTCGTGTTTCCCGGCGCACCTTGATAGTTCCGCAGCGGTCAATTGACCAGGTGACATGCAAAAGAGCGGTTACCTACGGTTTTAACAACCGGTTTTGCGGTTTTACATATTGCCTTTGCCAGGGCACAGCGCGTATGAAAGCGACAACCAGGCGGCGGGTTGATCGGTGAAGGAATTTCTCCCACAGGAATTATTGTTTCTCTGCTGCGAGCTCGTTTGGGATTGGGGACAGGGGTCGATGCCAAAAGCAATTTGGTGTAAGGATGGAGGGGTTCCATAAAAATATCTTCAACAGGACCGCTCTCAACTATCTCGCCGAGATACATAACGTATACCCGGGAAGCAAAGGAGCGTGTTAAAGCAAGGTCGTGGGTAACAAAAATGTAGGTGAGGCCAAATTCTTCTTTCAGCTTTTTCATTAAAATCAGGATTTGTGCCTGAATGGAAACATCCAGTGACGAGACAGGTTCATCGGCAAAAATAATCTTTGCTCCCAAGGAAAGAGCCCTGGCAATACAGATACGTTGGCGCTGTCCTCCGCTAAATTCGTGAGGATGGCGGTCCAGGTGTATGGCCGGGTTGAGGCCTACCGCCAGCAGCGCTTCGGAAGCCCTGTCAACCAGTTCGCTCCCGGATTTAATATTAAAATGCAGTTTTAGCGGTTCACTGAGAATCCTAAAAATACTTTTACGGGGGTTTAAAGCTCCTCCCGGGTTCTGAAAGATAATCTGAACATCTTTACGGAACTGAAAGAGCTCATTTTTATCCAAGGTGGACACATCTTTCCCCCGCCAGATTACCTTTCCCGACGTCGGTTCTATCAAATTAAGCATTACGCGGGCCAGGGTTGTTTTGCCTGAACCGCTTTCCCCCACAATGGCAATTGTATCACCGACTTGGACATCAAGTGAAACGCCGTCAACGGCGTGAACATAGTCTGGCGGTTTTCTGGTTAATGCAGCAAGTAGAGATGATTTTTTCACCGGAAACAGTTTGACAACATTTTCAGCCTTCATAATTGTCCCATTTGCTTCGGACATATGGGCCACCCCTTCCAGAGATAGATAAGGCATTGTCTGCCCTAAAGAAGCCGTATCCTCAAATGGCAGTGGTCAACGGAGCAGCACTTTTTTCATATTCGGCCGTGCCGATCCAGCAGTAAGCCACATGTTCTTTTAAGGCATCAATAGTGAGACAAGGCGGATCCGCTTGCGTACAAACTAAACGGGCGGCAGAGCAGCGCGGTGCGAACCTGCACCCGGGCGGCAGGTTAATAGGGTCAGGAACGGTGCCCTCTATGGTTGTCAAGTTTTCGCGGAATTCATCAATACTTAAAGTGGCTTCCAGCAGGCCTCTGGTATAAGGATGGTAAGGTTTTTCAAAAAGGGAAAAGACATCGGCAGTTTCAACAATCCTTCCGCAATACATCACATAAATGCGGTCGCAGGTATCAGCAACAATGCCCAGATTGTGGGTAATCAGCAACATGGCCATTTCCCGTTCTTTACAAAGCCTTTTCAGCAACCTTAATACCTGTGCCTGAATGGTCACATCAAGGGCGGTTGTAGGCTCATCGGCAATTAGCAGTCTCGGGTCGCAGGAGATGGCAAGGGCAATGATCACCCTTTGCAACATTCCGCCTGAAAGCTCATGGGGATATCTGTCCCAGATACGGGCAGACCGCGGGAAACCAACAGATTCCAGGAGTAAAGGGATAATTTTACCGGGATCTTCATTTGGCCGGTGTATTCGCAATGCTTCTTCAATCTGACTGCCTACTTTCATAACAGGGTTTAAATAGCCAAGGGGATCTTGGAACACCATGGCAATTTTTTTCCCCCGGTGTTCGCGCATCTTTTCATCAGGCAATTTAGAGAGGTCTGTTCCTTCGTAGATTATTTCACCTGCTGCAATATACCCGGGATGCTGCAACAGGCGGAGGACAGAGCGGGCCAAAACTGATTTCCCACATCCCGATTCACCCACCAGGCCCACAATTTCACCGGCCCCCACTTTTAAGTCAACGCCATCCACGGCTCGGAGAACTCCCCGCGTTAAATTAAAGTAAGTTTTCAGCCCTTTGATATTTAAGAGCAAATCATTCATCAACCAACCACTCCCAGGGTAAGTTTTTACTTTTTGCTTTTATCTCTCTTTCAGGTAAGGATTGATTGCGTCGTTAATACCGTCTCCTATCAGGTTAAAGCTGAGCACGGTGAGGAAAATTGCCAGTCCCGGGAAGAATGAAATCCACCATGCCTGGGAAAGCCACCTCTGGGCGTTTTGCAGCATTTGCCCCCAGGTAATAACACTGAGATCGCCCAGACCTAAAAAACTTAAACCGGCTTCCATTAAAATCGCCCCGGAAATATTCATTGCCATAATGACTAGTACTGTCGGAATCACGGCAGGTAAAATCTCGCTGAAAATAATATGAAACTTGCTGAAACCTAATGCCTTGCCTGCCTCTACATATTCCCGCTCCCGGTGGGAAAGAAATTCAGCCCTGACAACACGGGCTGTTCCCGTCCAGCCTAAAAGCCCCATGATAATAACAATCCTGTCTATGCCGCCCCCCAGTAATAGCAACACAACAATTATAAGTACCAGGCTGGGCAACATCTGGACCATTTCCACCAGCCGCTGCAGCAGGGTATCAACTTTTCCCCCGAAGTAACCGGAAACAGCACCGATAACAATACCAATGGTCATGGATAGGGCTGCTATAATAAAACCAATACTCAGAGAAACTCTTGAGCCGTAAATAATTCTGCTTAAAATATCCCTGCCCATGTCGTCGGTTCCCAGCCAATGTTTGGCAGATGGCGGAGCAAACCTTTCCCTTGTTATTAGGTAAGGATCGTAAGGTGCCAGCCATGAAGCGTTAATGGCAATAAAAGCAAAAATCAGAATTATTACCAAGCCAAAGACGGCAGTCTTTGTTTTTTTGTAACGTCTCCAGAAATCCACTGCGGATACGAAAAATTTATGCAGACGAACGGAAAAACCCATTTCCATTTTCTTATGCAGTACTTGCCTGCTTGTCTGCATTTCCATGCTTACGCCCCCTACGTAGTTAATGTTGCGTGTCGCCGGAAGCAGTCTAGTACCTGACACGTGGATCTAAAATTGTATACAAGATGTCTGTTGTCAAATTGATAAAAATTGTCATCCCGGCCGTGATTAAAAACCCGCCCAGCACAACGGGGAAATCACGGCTGCTGATGGCATTGTACATCAGCCTGCCCACACCCGGCCAGGAAAACACAGTTTCTATCAGGACAGAACCGGACACCAGCATCCCTGCCCGCAGCCCTATCAAGGTGATAAGAACCAGCATAATATTGCGTAATTTATGGCGAATCAGCACGGCAAATTCGGAACAGCCTTTTGCCCTTGCTGTAGTGATAAAATCTTTGTGCATAACTTCCAGCATGTTGGCCCTGGTAACGCGGGCGAGGGTGGCCAGACCATTAATGGAAAGAACAAAAGCCGGTAAAATCAAATATT
Organism: Bacillota bacterium; assembly: GCA_012522075.1. Classification (GTDB taxonomy): domain Bacteria; phylum Bacillota; class Dethiobacteria; order Dethiobacterales; family Dethiobacteraceae; genus DUUE01. Next base: position 16,375 of record JAAYLG010000109.1, on the reverse strand, counting down.
TGGCTCGGTCAATAATAACCGCTAGCAGGCTTGTATCCACCAAATCAAGGGTACGCATACCAAATCCGGGAAGCCAGCCCAGCAGGACGGAGAAAATAAAAATGGATAACTGGGCAAACCAAAAGGCAGGCGTGGAAAAACCCATCACCGACAGGGTTACAATCAGGTTGTCAAGCCAGGACCGCGGCTTCAGTGATGCTATTACTCCCATGGCGACGCCAAGTATGGTGCTGATAACATACGTTGCCGCTCCCAACAGAATGGTAGCCGGCATGCGTTCCATGATTATTTCCATGACAGGGCGTCCCTGTTTATAGGAATAGCCGAAATCCCCCCGCAACACCTTTGAGATATAAATGAAAAACCGTTGATAGACCGGCTTGTCAAGGCCGTAAGCTTTGGTTAAGTGCTCAACAGTTTCATCGGGTAAGGCGAAATCGCCGCCAAGGGCGGTGATGGGATCCCCGCTGAGTTCCAAAAGAAGAAAAGTAATGAAAATTGTTCCTAGCACTATGGGAATGACCTGTAGGATACGCTGCAGGATAAAAACAGGAATCGACTTTGTTTTCCTCATCATTTCACCTCCGCTATTCTCCCGAACTGACACGGCCTGTTTCCTAAGGGTAACAAAGCAGAGATAACTCTGCTTTGTTACCGCCATTTGTCAACAGAGATGGTTGTTCCTTTTACTGGCGGCGTAGCATCATACAGCTGGTAAAAAGGATTGTTCTGGCCGCCGACAACAATTGTCTGCACGCTGTCCAGGCCTGCCAACCTGGGAATTATAACATCATCAGCGAGTTCTTCGTACCATGCCGGGACACCTGATTCAATAAAAGCATGACGAAAGTTGGGGTTCTTTTTCCAAACTCGCACGCTCCTATGCATGCTCTGGTAAAGAAATTCTTGGATATTCTTTTTCGTTATCCCCCGTTCGGCCAGCTGTTTTGCCAACAGCGGGTCCATGAGGATGACCATCCCGCCGCCTACAACCTGGGCATTCCAGGCGATATTGGCCAAACCCATCCCTCTGCCGGCGGCTATTGATGTAGGACGGAAACCCCACGACTTAAAAACGGTGACGGTGCTCTCTTCCGGCTTAAATCCATGGGTGACATGATACGGTTCCCAGGGACTTTCTGCTTCGTTTTCCGCAAAAGCAAAACCATACTTCAGGGCATTACCGATTGACGACATATCGTTCACTCCCGGCTCGGTTCCGCCCAGATTGATTAAAAACATCCTGATGGCCCGACCGATCGTGGCATTGGCTCTATTGCCGGGGCCCAAGGCATTATTGCCGGCATTCATGCCGATTTCCCTTGCTATAGGGCCGTTTACCACCGACCAGAAAGTAAACGAACTGGTACTGCGGACGTATGTCCCCGTCGCCGTTCTGGGATCAATTAACGCCTCGGCCAGTGCCAACAGGACAGGCATATATTCGGGAAGGCACCCGCACATTACGGCATTGATTGCCACCTTTTCCACAGTAACTTCCCACTGTTCAGGATCCATTTTTCCCAAAACTTCATCAGGAGGATGGCTTGTTCCCTCAAGCATTCTTTTTACTCTTTCCTCTGTGGGCGGAACAATGGGCAGACCGTCACACATTCCTTTCTCAACGAAAAATTTATAAACCTCATCAATAGTACCCCTGCAAGCAATTCTTTCCCGGGGGATGGCTTTCTGTACACCTGTCCTGCTTTCTTCTTCTGTTAAAGGTGCCGTAAGAGCACTGACAATGTCGCTGTATGCCGCTTTAACCTTGGCCGGGGTATCTTTTCGGGCCATGTCACCGACCGGATGAGGCAGCACTACTCTGCGCACTCCGGGATAGCCGAACATTTCCGCCGAGGCCGCAGCGTCCCGGATGAAAGGTGTAGTAATAATGGAAACAGTGGGTATACCTCTTTTTTCCATTTCAACCTGCATGTGGATAATCCACATGGTGCAGGAACCTCAATCACCGACAGCTACCACGGCTGCAGCGGCATTTTTTTCCAGTTCCTGCCACCAGCTTTGCGGCTCAGGACGGGCATAAGCAGTGGTCTTAGGGTAATAAACCAGTTTTGCCTCCGGGTAGTCTTTTTCCATCAGCTCCATGAGAGCTTTTAAAATCGGTTCCGCGCCGTTTTTACCATTATCCACAAAATAAACAGTTTTTCCGTCCAGATCATCCGCACGTGCACTAAGGGGAGAAAGCTGAATATTCTGCATTTCGCCTCTTGGATCAAGACAGGTGTAAACAGTTTGTTCCATTGTCAAGAGAAATCCCTCCTTGCTTTGCAGTCCTTTGTTTCCAGGCGGCGGCATCTTCCTGCTAAAACAGGAACAGCTGGAGGCGCTTTTCTGGAACCCTGCTGCAAGACAATGAAGCACCTCCAGCCGTTCGATACCTGCCGCCGCTTTTTTAAACACTCATACCATGGCAGCAGGGCCGCTCCTGTAACTTATTCTTTTACCCAAACATCCTGCATGAAATGGTTAAGATAAAAGCCGTAATCCTGCATGCGGTTATTATACAATCCAATTGAGGGCGGGTTATTGAGCGGCAGGTAAGGCATTTCCTCTGCCAGGATCTCCTGAATCTCATGAAAAGCTGAAATCCGCTCTTCAGGTACTGCACTGGTTTTAGCTATCCAGAACAGCTCATCTACCCTCTCGTTGGCATAACCTGTCGGGTTCTGGGCAAAGCGTCCGGAACCGTAATAGTCGCTCAAACACCAGCGCTCTACACCAATAATCGGGTCTGCACCCTGGGTGCAGTGCCATACTTTCATGTCAAAGTCATGGCTTTCGTATACCCGTTGTGTAATGCCTGTAACATCAAAATTCTCGGGTATCACTTTGATTCCTACAGCCCTTAACTGGTCTATAATAACTTCCTGCGCATTTTTCAGATACTGGTTTGTATTGGAGGTAATCAGCCTCAACTCAAATCTGGTACCGTCGCTTCCCCTCGGATAACCGGCGGCATCAAGCATTTCTTCCGCCTTCGCGGGGTTATATTCATACTTTTGCAGGAGGTTTACCTTGGGGTTGTAAAAATTACCAAATTCCGGGGAAAAATGGCTGATCGCCGGTATTCCCAGACCCATCCAGACCATATCATTGATCAATTCCCGGTCAATGGCGTGGCAGATGGCTGCCCGCACTTCGAATTTCGACAGTTTATCATTCTTCAGATTAAAGAAAAGGTCCATTCCTGCCGGATCTGCCAGTCCTTCCCTATAACCTACAAAAGGAAGTTCTCTCAGCCTGGGGATATGCTCCAAGATGCCGCCTGCTCCTGTTGCCCCCATTGAGTCTATTTCCTGGTTTTCAAAAGCATATAGCTGGGCTGTCGTATCGGTAATCATCCTGAAGATAATCCTGTCCAGATAAGGTTTCCCCTCCTCGAAGTAGTCCTCATTTCTTTCCAGGATGATATACTCGCCACTTTTCCATTCGGCCAGCTTAAAGGGCCCCCAGCCCACTGCATCCAGCATGGCATCCGGGTCTGTCAGTAGATCTTTCCCTTCAAGCCTATGCTTGGGATGAATCCCAAAATAGGGGGCACATAAAAGAACAAACAGCGGCCCGTAAGGCTGGTCAAAGTTCAGGACTATTGTATAATCGTCAGGAGTCTCTATTGAAGTAACCTGCTTAAAGACTGGCGTCATCTGCGCACTGTGCTTGGCAGATATCTCTTCAAAAGTCCATTTGACATCGGCAGAAGTAAGGGGCACGCCATCCGTAAACTTGATATCATCCCGCAGGTAAAATGTAATTCTCCGCGAGTCTTCAGAAATATCCCAACTCTTTGCTGCATAAGGATGAGGATTGCGATCAAGATCCAGGCGGATTAACCCGGGGTAAAAATACGTCCCAATGCCGCCGCCCGGCTGCGACAATGTCCCCACTAAAAACGTAGTCGGGTCCTGATCATAGTAAAAGTGCACCTCTCCCCCCCGTCTGGGACCTTCAGCAACCGGTTCTTCGTTATTGGCATTATTTTCGATCTGGCTGTTATTGTTATTGTTATCATTTTGGTTCGCTGGTTCATTTTTACCGCTGCAACCTGACAGGAAGAGCAGCACGGCTAGGAAAATTACCAGTGATACTGTAATAGTTTTTAATAACGACCTTTTTCCTCCGCACATCTTTTCTCCTCCTTTTTTAAACCGTTCACGCGGTACATACAGCCACCAACAACTTTTTCCGGCAGACTTTCACCTCCTTAAATATAAATCCACTTAAGGCCATAATTTTGGTATAGGTTAAATATTCCCATATTTCAGAAATTTATATTGAAAAAAATTTTTTCATCGTATTCTTTTTCCTGCATTGAAGCATACCCTCTACCAATTCATAAATATCAAACATTTTTGCCGAATTCAATTAAACTTTCATTTAGCTACTATTGGGAAAATGAATAGACAAGAGTAACAGTAGGAGGCCTGTGCCGCGGAACCCTGCTTCTCGGTTCCGTGGCACTAACTGTGTCTATTCTCCACTCATAAAACTGATAAAGGAGTCATATGTTTCAGCTTCGTCAAGCTGTTCAATCAGTTTGGCCAACGGAACTTTTGCCCCCACTTTTTCCGCCAGTTCGAGGGCCAAAACCTGATCTTTATTAATGAACCTTGCCGGTTTCCTCGTATCATCCATTTTGGGTAGACGCCGCCTCCTGCCGGAGGCAATTAAATTGCGCATACTGTTTGCCATCCAGCTGGCACCGGTACCTTCGTGCATTATATCCAGCATCATCTTCATATCCAAGCCGGCTTTAAGCCCCACATTGAGGCATTCATGCAGCACACTGCCCAGGTTGAAAGCCATCATGTTATTTATCAACTTATATGCCTGTGCGTAGCCTATCTTACCGGCTCTGAATACTATCCTGCCCATGGCCGTAAAAACAGGCCAGCATTTGTCTATTACATCATCGTCACCGCTTACCATCAGTGTAAACTGCCCGATTTCATTAGTGTAAATATTTTTTGTTACTCCCATGTCCAAAACCCTGATGCCTTTTTCTTTACCTTTCCGGTGTAGTTCCCTGGGATAGTCCGGGCCAATGGTGCTGGCAAGTATAATAATGCTGCCTTCCTTCGCACCTTCCCAGAGACCGTTTTCCCCAAAAACAACTTTTTCGGTTTGGGCAGTATCCCGTACCATCGTGATAACAGCATCACTTGCCTCCATAACTTCCCGGCACGATTTCATGGCCCGGGCGCCGGCCGCTTCGATTTCGGCAACCGCCTGTTCATTAATGTCGTACGCCGCCAAAGGGATACCCGCTTTAAGTATACTTTTGGCCATTACCATCCCGATATTGCCGACACCGATAAAACCAACATTCAATGTCATAGAGCCTTCCTCCCCGTTATGTGTAATTAAAGTGTTTTAGCGCTGACGCCAAGCCGCCGGCGCGTGGATCAGGGACAGATCAGGGAATATGCGCACCTGAAAAATTTCTCTTGCCCGTATTCATAAATAGCAAATATATCTGCCAGGCTCAATTAAACTTTCAAAGAGTTATTATTGGGAAAATTAATAAATGCGCAAGTGCATATTCTTTTCAGTCAAATAAAGGATATGGGTGCTAATTGTAGAAATAGTCCAGTAATTGCGGCAGAGCATGGGGTGGTTAAAATGAAACTGCATCAAATTGAATATTTCCTCGCTGTGGAAAAGTACCGTTCTTTCTCACAGGCGGCAATGGAAATCAACATTTCCCAGTCCACGCTGTCCCAGCAAATTGCTTCCCTGGAAGACGAACTGGGAGTTTTTCTGTTTGTCAGACATAAACGGCAGGTTTACCTCTCACGCCCCGGTCAGGAATTTCTGGTTTATGCCAGAAATATTGTAACTGAAGTAGAAAAGGCCAAGCAGGCCATGCAACAGTATGCCACTTTAAACAAAGGTTTCCTGCGCCTGGGGATAGTCCCCTCCTTTATTTATTTAAAGTTTGAAAATCTGATCAAAAAGTTTATTGCCGAGCACAAAAAAATTGAAGTGAGGCTGCATATAGACACGGCAGACAATTTACTTGTCGAAATCCGCGGCCGCCGGATTCACCTGGCTTTTGTCAGTGCTCCTTTTCCCAGGCAATTCGATGTCAGTTTTTATCCCATCATTGACGAGCAAGTTGTTGCCTTGCTGCCGGCCGATCACCCGCTCGCCGCGAGAAAAAACCTTGCCATTAAAGACCTGAAGGGCCAGAATTTACTGCGCCTCAAATTTAACAGTTCCATTAACAAAATTATAGATGATGTTCTAAAACGAAACGAAACAGAACTAAATATTATTCTGGAAAGCGACAATGCTGATTTAATTCGTCGCTGCGTCGCCAACGGCCTTGGTCTTTCCCTGCTGGGGGATAAACTGGCTGAAGCACTGCTGGTGCCGGGAACAAAAATAGTGCCGCTGCAGGAGCAAATTACCGTTCAAAACGGTCTGGCAGTCCCCACCGGCCATGCCGGAAGAGGCACATTGCCCCAGATGACCAAACTATTCCGGGACTTTGTTTTAAAAGAAATTACTTCGTAAAGGCTTTTCTACTCGGTACAGTCTGCGGCCGGCTCACCCGGGACTAATCAGTCAGAGTAAACACTCCTTTTCTTGAAATGCAACAAAGGTGCTTTGCTGGCAAAGCACCTTGTTTTTTTTTACAACCATGTGCCCTCCGGCCGGGCACTGAATTCAACCTGCAGGGCATAATACGGCCTCTTTATTTTACGGCAAACAACCGGCATATGCGGCGTGTTCGGCGGCACGACAATGACAGAAGCCTCCGTTAAAATGTGCTCCTCCTTTTCCTCCCCGAGACACACTGAAATCTCCGCCCCCAAATCATTGGGGTTTTCCGCATTGTTGCCGAAAATGATTAGCAGTTTATGATACGGATTAACCAGGGCTCCTTTACCTGGAAACCAGCTTCCTTCCCGATTATACATGCCCATGGTTACCGTCAGCGGTGTCCCTTCCAGGTCTTGACCTGTAAAGATAAACCCGGCTTCAGCTCCGTCCGGTTTTTGTGCCTGGGAAAACCTCCTGACCAAGTAAGAATATTTTGACCCGTCAGTGCTGCCCTCCTGCTCCACCGTTGTTGTCGCTCCCTCCAAACCGTGGTCCGCACTTAAAGCTATATGCATATGGGCATAGGGGCGTTCACATGCTTCCGTGTACACCGGACAGTGAGGCAGGTTGGGCGGTGCCACAACCAGGGCCGGCTCACTAATTACATGCTGCTCGTATTCTTTCCCAAGCGAGAGATTAATTCTCGCTCCCAAGTTGTGCAGGCCGTCTGCGCCATAGCCGTAAAAGAAAAGCAGCTCCGGAAAAGTGTGGGCATGGGCCAGGGGCTTTGGAGTAATATTCCTGTCCACAGTGTCTTTGTAGCCGCGTTTTGGCGCCCACAACCCCAGAAGATCATACACCCCAATCACAAAGTTTACCTCAATGCCATTCAGGTCGGCGGCTTCCATATAAACTTTCAGCCTGGCGGGGGTACCGCCCATGTTTTCCCGGAAGTGCAACCGCTTAACAAGATTTTTGTATTTCAGCTCCATACCGGTCTCCTTTCACTCTCGTTTAGTGGAATTTAGATTTTTATTTTGCGCATTTGAGCTTTACAAAACTTTCACCACGAGCCGCCGCCGGAACCTGTAACCAACGCACCATGCCGGCCATCTATTCTTCATCAAACCACCCGCCCTCCTATTTTTGTACGCTGCCCACATGGCATTGCGCCGTTCCGGTCCGCCGGCCGGGTCGTGTAGGCCGCCGTCAATAGGAATAGCAGTACCTGCAAGCTGCCATGCCGCAGGGCTGGCAAGGAAAACGGCAAGCATTCCTATTTCTTCCGGGGCGGCACCCCGTTTGGTGGCGCAGACGCCCCTATACGCCTGATACTTTCCTCATCCGGGCGTTCAACAACACGCGGGCTCAAAACAAGGACGGGCATCCCTCCCTCATCGGCATATATTGCTTCCTAATAACAACTGTCGCTACATGTTCCTTCTTGCCCCGTGGACCTCAATATTAATGCCGTTTAGATTTTTCACGTCAGCTGCAGCCAAAAAGAGGATAATGCGGGCAATTTCATCCGGTGTAGACAACTTGCTTACATCGAATGTACGCCCGGAACCTTCCCGCTTGTGCCTCTCCATGACAGCCTGCAGGCGCTCAGTATATACCCCGCCCGGGCTGATACTGTTCACCTGGATGCCATAGGGAGCCACTTCCTGTGCCAGCGCCTTTGTGAAACCGATGAGGCCGGCCTTGGCCGCAGAATAATCCACCGCATTTGCCACCCCGCTTACTCCCGCCATGGAAGACATATTAATAATTTTGCCGGAGCCCCGCTCCAGCATGTGGTTGATGACCGCTCTTGTACAGTTGCGGGCACCGGTTAAATTGACATCAATAATACGGTCCCATTCTTCTTTGACCGATTCGGCAAAAGGTCTCAGCCGCTCCCGGATAAAACGACCCTGGGAACCACCCGCCACATTCACCAGTATGTCAACCTGCCCGAACTGTTCCAAAGCGGCTTGTACCATTTTCTCCGCATCTTCTTCCTTGGTCATATCCCCCTGCACAATGGCCGCCCTGCCGCCGTTTTGGCGGATTGTTTCCGCTACCTTCATGGCTCCTTCCGGGTCAATGTCAGCCAGCATCACGTCGGCGCCTTCACTTGCCAGAAGGATGGCGGCCGCCTTGCCAATCCCGCTGCCGGATCCGACAATCAGGGCCACTTTGCCCGTCAGTTGCACAGTATACACCCCTTTCCCGTTTCTGGAAAAATTGCTCCCTTCTTTCCTTTTATCAGATTTTACCTGTTGCTACAATTGTTCTTATTAATACTACATATAGAAAAAACAAATTGTGCCGCCTTTGGCAATCCCGGAGGAATTGCAAGCTTTTCTGGATGAAAGCACCAAAAATTTCAATACGGAAAACATAGAGGAGATGATTGAGGATACAAGACAGGCTGTCGCAGACCCTGAAAAGTTCTTTGCTGAAAACAAGGATATCATGGAACAGTACCTGGCATACCGCCGGTCTGATGAGTATAAAAACTCACCTGCTTACAAGCTCCAGATCCTGCTGAAAGAATTTCATCAGGCAAGCGGCTATTATGACATCTTTATTCCGGCCATGAAAAGGTTGAGTCCTGCCTACGCGGAATACTACAAGCAACTGGAAGCGGCAAACAAAAAGTTTCTCACATTATATCCCGAAGTGGCACAGCAGTTAAATCTCATCCACCTTGATTTCCCCGCTCTCAAGAATAATTTTTAAGTTGTTTTTGCCCGTTCCCCACTGAATAGTGCCTTTATACTTTATACTGTATTGCCGGTTTCATTTTTTATTTCTGCCGGCTGCCAGTTTGCACTGCCGCACAACTGCTGCACATCCCCGACATAAGCATTCATGTCCAGGTCCGGCAGCCCGGCGACCATGATATTAATCCGGCCACTGCCCTTGATCAGCCAGTTCTCTCCAATGGCTTGGCCGTCAATATCAAGGTCAAAGTAATTGCCGGAATCGTTTATTTCCACGGCAATGTGTGCAGGCAAAAGCAGGGTATGGCTGATTTCCCGGATATAGGGTTTGAAATCCCCCGGGTATACTGTTGCAGGATACTTGATAAACAAAGTGTCCCCTTCCCGCCGCATGACTACCCGGTGCTGCGCCAGCAAAGCTTCGGCCTCCTGCCTGTCTGTGGCATTGACAACAGCCTGCCCGAAAGTGGTCACTTCCAATGTGCTGCTTCTTTTAATCTCCAGCCTGCCCGCAGGAGCTGACACGACAATGTTTTTTATTCTCTCATCGGCCGTTGTCCGCAGCGGCGGCACATCCACCGCCATGGTGCTGCTGTCCACAGCCCGGCAAATTTTATCAAGCATGCCGGTAGCGGTCAGAGCGTACATGCCAATGCTGCAAAAAAGCATGACGGCGACAAAAAAGATGCTAAAGAGATCGTATTTGATTTTAGGTTCCGGCTCCCTTGCCGTAAAAACAGAGAACAGTATTTCTCCGCCAAGCAGGACAAGCACCACCGGCCACCATGTGAGCAGGGTCTGCAGGATGAACTGCCGTTTGAACTGGGCAACAAGCAGCACGACTCCCAGCGAAATCAACAAGACTCCCAGGGACAGTGTTCCTACTCTCCACCTGCGCATTTGTCCGCCACCTCCCCGCTCTCGCGGGAACCACTCCCGCCCGTCAGTGTCTTGATTCCCCCTGCAATAAGCAGGATGGCAACAATTCCTGTCTGCACAGAATTTTTTATTTCGTACGGTATGAGCGGCGAAATTATTTTGTCGAAGATCAGCAACAGCCCCAGGCCAACAAGCACGTATCCCAGGAGTTTGGAGCCGCTCCGGCTGATTCCGTTTTGCCCCCAGAGGGCAAACAGGGAAAAGCCTGCTTCTTCCCCCGGCTCCTGCGCTGTTTTGTGCAGGGAGTCAAACATGCTGTAAAACCAGATTACCGGGAGAATAAACATAAAGAATCCGATCCTCAGCCAGTCTACCAGGAACAGGCAGAAGAAAAACAGAGTCATCAGCTCCAGCCCCAGCTTCATATAGCCTAAATACATGTGCCCCGCTCCCGGAACAATGGACAGGATGCAGGTGAGTATTTTCCTGTTCTGCTTATCCAGAATTCCGGCAATGCTGCCGCCCGGTTCTGCAACAATGCCGGCTGTCTCCGGTCCTTGGCTCCTGTTGATTATTTCCGTCAATGTCATGCTGTCTACCAGGGCAATAAACCACAGGACAGGCAAACCAAGCAGCACAATAAAAACATCATTACCGTAAAGCACACTGGCAAGCCCCAGAGTCAATAAAACAACTCCCGCCGTGGCTCCCAGGAAGATGTACCCCCTGCGAAAAAAGCCAAGGTAAATATGGCTCAACCCCGGTAAAAACGAGAGGACAAAGACGATAAACTTGCTTTTCTTATTCACTCTCTTACCTCCTCGTCAGGTGTTATTGCATCCAAAAGGTGCAAAGTACTATCCATCAACCTGTCTGACCAGCCGAATCTAAAAAGTCTTTGTTCCCGCGTTGCGGGAAAAGTCAACCGGTTTTCTTTTATCCCCGGTATCTCCGGTATTGTTTCTGCCAGGTGGCGGAAGATGCCGGCGGAAGTTAGCCAAAGTGTGAGGCAGGCCGTAGCTGCATAGTAAAAAAGCAGGTGCTTTTTGGCGCTTTCTTTTTTCTTCTGCGCAGCATAAGCATTTATCTTTTGCATTACCTGTGCGGTAAACTGCGGGCTGATCCGGCTGCCGAAAAGGCTTTCCTGCTCAGGCGCAATACAGGTCAGATACTCATTTAAGCATCCATCACATGCCAGCAGGTGTTCTTCCATTTTGCAGCGTTTTTTTTCATCAGTCCGCCCTTCCGCAAATGCTTTCCATTCCTGCCGGACGTAATGCGTCATCCCTGTTCCTCCTTCCACCATGCCTGCAATTTTTTCCGGGCCCTGTAGAGCCTTGTTTCCACTGTTTTTACCGCTATGCCCTCCTCTCCGGCTATCTCCTGATAACTTTTCCCTGCAAAGTAATACTTCTTAATTACTCTTTGGTAACTCTCCGGAAGCCTCCGGCAGAGATTCCTGATCCTTTTTGCCTCCTCCTGCCGGTTGAGCTTCTCTTCCACGCCACCGTATTCAACCTGCACCGCCAGCCGTTCCCTGTCCGCCAGCAGGCGCTCCTTCGCCTGTCTTCTCTGCTGCTTTCTCTTCCAGTCAATGGCCTTATGGACGGCAATCCTGCCCAACCATGTCCTGAAACCTTTAAACCGGTATTGGGGCAAAGAGATGTACATCTGCAGGAATACTTCCTGGGCGATAGTTTCCGCATTGCAACTGTCGCCTGTGAGATTAAGAATGATGGCAAAAATATAGGCCTGATATTTTTTCACCAATTGCTCACAGGCGGCCTTGTCCCCGGAAACTGCGCGTTTCACGAGCAAATCCTCGGAGTTCATCTCTTCCCCCCTTTTCCGGCCGTTTGTCTTTCCTTTATATAGACGCAGCAAAAAAGCCTATCCCTTCAGCTTTGCGTTTGCCGCATCGTTGTTTTCTATGTGCCTTCCCGCCCATATTGATAATCTCTATTTGTTGCGTGAAATAAGGTACAGGTATAATTATCACGAACACACACTACCCAAAAAAGGAGTGATGCACACTTGGACCGCAAAAAAATCCTTCTCAGCGGTTTGTTGGTAGGATTTTTAGGTGTCCTGCTCGTTTATTTCGGCAATCCGGCAAACATGGGAGTCTGTATCGCCTGTTTTATCCGTGACATAGCCGGCGGGCTCGGCCTGCACAGGGCGGAACCGGTACGATACATACGCCCGGAAATTAGCGGCTTTATCCTCGGCGCTTTTCTGACGGCAGTACTGACGGGTGAATTCCGTACCCGCGGCGGCTCTTCGCCGCTGATGCGCTTTTTTATCGGGATGGCGATTATGATCGGCGCCTTAACCTTTTTAGGCTGCCCGCTGCGCATGGTGCTGCGCCTGGCCGCCGGCGACCTGAATGCCCTGGTAGGCCTTGTTGGCTTTGTTTTTGGCATTTTTATCGGCGTGCAATTTCTGAAAAAAGGCTTTTCCCTGGGGCGCAGCCACAGACTGCCTGCGGCAAACGGGTTTGCCATGCCGGTATTGGCTTTGGTATTATTAATTCTGGTAATGTCAGCCCCTGCTTTTATTTTCTTCAGTGAAAGCGGCCCGGCAGCAGCAAGGGCACCAATTCTAATTTCACTGTTTGCCGGCCTGCTGATCGGTTTTGCGGTGCAGCGGACACGCTTGTGCCAGGTTGGATGCTTCCGCGATCTGCTTTTAATCAAAGACCCGCACCTGCTTTTCGGTACTATTGGCATCATTGCCGCTGCGCTCATTATGAACCTGGCTTTCGGTTACTTTAAACTTGGTTTTGTGGATCAGCCCGTTGCCCACACAGACGGTGTCTGGAATTTCATCGGCCTGGCTGTAGTAGGTCTGGGGGCAACTCGTCTGGGCGGCTGCCCGTTGCGCCAGCTGGTCCTCTCCGGCGAAGGCGACACCGATGCGGCATTTACCGTGCTAGGTCTTTTGGCGGGGGCGGCAGTTTCCCATAATTTCGGTCTTGCCGCCAGCGCCAACGGCGTCACCCCGGCCGGACAAGCAGGCGTCCTGATTGCAGCCGCTTTTCTGCTGGTTGTCGGCTTTGCTTTTACGAAGAGCAATATCTCTGTCAAGCAAAAAGGAGGCGCAACACATGAGCACACAGCTTAAAGTAGATGTCCGCGGCTTATCCTGTCCTGAACCGGTCATCAGGGTAAAAAAAGCAATCGAAGCAAACCCCGGCGAGCCGCTAACCGTTTTGTGTGACAGCTTTGTCTCTGCCGAAAACATCCGTCGCCTCTCCGGTTCTCTGGGTTACAACTGTGAAACAACTGAAAATAACGATGAATTTGTGCTGACCATCACGAAGAAGGTGTAAATTTGACCACTTATTATGTTGCATCTTTCCATACCGTTTCCCAGGCACTTCGTTTTGAAAAATTGCTGCAAGCAAAAGCAATTCCGGTAAAAATGATTCCTGTGCCCCGGTTGATCTCCTCCTCCTGTGGAATTGCCGCCCGTTTTGAAGCAGCCGACTACCCAAAAGTAGTTTCACTGCTAAATGCGGAAGAGGGAGATGCTTATGAAATCTACCTCTTTACCTCCGAGGGGAAAAATGTCCAGGCCGAACGCGTATGGAAAGCGAACTCTTAAGCTTTTCCATCTCCTTGCACCTGTACGCTGATTCGCTGTTGACCTGTTCTCCACCTGCCGGATCGATCAACCTTGAAAAAGTTAACATCCACCACGGGCTGTTTATAACTGGAAAAGAGGTGCCGGCTGTTTCCGGCACCTCTTTTTTTCTTCTGCGTCACTTATTCTTTTCCGAATCGGCACTTTTGTATAGTGATTGCTTAAAGAATTTTTTTTCTATATAATCAAGCTAGCATGTTACTCCTTTACGGGGAGTTTGTTAAGGATGTCGACGATACTGAATCCCCAACTGGCGCAGGCTGCAACGTTGCAAGCAGAATGCAGGGATTATTTTTTGTAAAACTCTAAAAGGGGTGAAAAGATGGAAAAGAAAAACATGACTAATTATATCCCTTGGCGAATTGACCATAAACGATGTGCACTGCTTGTGATCGATATGCAAAACGATTTTTTAAAACCGGGTGGCGCTTTATATGCCAATGATAACGCATTGCAAATTGTGCCCAATATCAAAAGAATTATCGCTGAATGCCGCAAACTGGGCATTCCGGTTATTTATACACAGGCACAACTAAAAGATGAATTCAAGATTTCACCTTTAGAAGCCAGCTACCAGCCCCTGTTATTGGAAAAAGGCCTGCGGCCGGGCACATTTGGTTACGAAATAATTGCAGAGATTACCCCCTTGCCCGGGGAGCATATTATTGTTAAACACCGCTACGATGCCTTCTATAATACAAATCTGGAACTGCTGTTAAACAACGTGCGCGGTTTGGGCGTGGTGGATACTGTTATTATTACAGGCACTTTAACCAATGTCTGCTGCGAAAGTACAGCCCGCAGCGCCTTCATGCGGGACTATAAAGTGGTTTTTGTCAGTGATGCCAACGGTACCTTTGACGAGGCCGCACACCAGGCTACACTTAATAATATCAGGCGTTTCTTTGGCCGGGTGCTTACAACACAGGAGTTAATTACCGCCCTCAATGAAGGTGAAGAGGACAAAATTCCCTATGTCAGGTAGCCGTCTTGGAGCAGCCTGCTTATGTCTCCTTTGCCGTACCGGCAATTGGGAACGACCAAGCAAAAAGGCACTGCATCTGCGGACATTTAATCCGTATGCTGTGCTTCTTTTATCCATCTGTTGTAAAGCAGACGCTGTTCCTTTGCTTATGCCCAGAGCAGCCAGACGAGCACGTACCCGGTAAGAACGGCGGCAAGCGTAAAGGGAATGCCTATTTTCATAAATTCCGCAACGCTTACTTCATAACCTTCCTTGCGCAGGATTCCCAGACCTGTAATATTGGCGGAGGCACCGATGGGAGTTAGATTCCCGCCCAGAGTTGCGCCTGTTAGTAAACCAAAATATAATAGTGTGGGGTCAATGCCAATAATCCTGGCAGTCCCGGCCATAACGGGCAGCATGGTGGCCACATACGGTATATTGTCAATAAAAGCGGAAAGCAGGACGGAAGCCCAGACAACCAGGGTATAAATCACAAAAACATTATCCTTGCTCACCTTGACAAATAGTTTGCTGATGTCTTCTACCACGCCCGCTTCAGTAATGCTGCCTATCACAACAAAAAGCCCCGCCAAAAGTAAAATGGTAAAGTAATCAATTTCTTTCAGGGCATTAAGAATCAGCTTTCCGTCTTTCCGGATGAGATAATTCCTGATCAAACCGATAACAAACAAAGAAATACAGATAATACCGTTGATTGTTTTTGGCATGTTGCCCAAAAATGAGGCGAGAATCAATAGGAGAACCATACCGGCAAGCAGAACGGACGGGAAGTAGTCGGTAACTTCCGTTCTCCCCAGAGATTGAACCGGGAGGTTCTCTTTGCGAAAAAGATACAGTAAAACAAAAGTTGAAGCCACTGCGCCGGCCTGCACAACCCAAAACATGCCGGGTTTCCCCTGAAAAACAAAAAAGTCCAGGAAGTTCATGCCGGCATGTCCGCCAAGCAGAATGGAAGTTGTGTCCCCGACCAAGGTAGCCGCTCCCTGGAGATTGGAAGCCACGGAGATGGCTATGATACTGTTGACGGGAGAGATTTTGAGTTTTTTAGCAATGGTGACGGCTACAGGAGCAACCATCAAGACCGTGGCCACATTGTCTACAAAGGCGGAAATAAAACCGGCAAAAAGGGACAGGGAAACTATTGCCCACTTAACGTTAGGTGTTTTTTCAATAATCAAGTCCGCCAACAGGGAGGGCATTTTTGATTCGATGAATAAAGATACAATCCCCATGGTACCGGCAATCATCATAATAACATTCCAGTCCACGGAACTAAAAACTTTTGTTACGGGCATGATCCCCAGCAGGACAAAGGCCAGGGCTGAAAGCAGGGCAATGTAGGCACGGATTTTCGGGAAAATTAAAAGCAGTACATATGTTAATAGAAATAGTGCAATGGCTGTAGTCTTCATTTACTGCTCTCCTTAGTCTTATATTTACTCTTATAACATACTAATATTTAATTATAGCAATTTACCCTTTCATTATCAATGTTCTGCCCGTGCCAAAACTTCATAGGTTAATTGCAAGTTTTATTGCCACCCATATTTTGGCACCTCTGATAATATTGCCTTGAATTTTTCTT
>JAAYLG010000108.1 GCA_012522075.1 Bacillota bacterium | reverse complement strand
TCCGTGAACAGTGCCGCCGGGCCGGCGTCCCTTTTTATTTCAAGCAGACGGGGGCGGTTTTCCGCAAGGACGGCAGGATTTACCGCATCCCGCGCCGGCTGCAGCATGCCCAGGCTCACAAGGCCGGGATCGACCTGCCTTAAAGGCCCGTCGCATGCCGGTTGACGGCTGCGGAATTCCATTGCTTCCGGGCAGGGGCAAAACGCCCGCGCGAACTTTTTATGGCCAGCCTGGCAGCCTACATAAAGGATCTGCCGCTGCGCAATCCGCTGCAGCCGGTGCCTTGACGGGAGGGGGAAAAACTGTTACGCTGGTAATGGTAAGAAATCTAACCACTTGTCCGTGTCTGAAGATGCAGACTGCGGTGGGTGCTTTGAGGACAATTTAGAGGAGGCACTATGGTTTCTGTAAGCGAGCTGCGGGAAGAGCATCCGTTGCGTCTGATCCTGCGTTTTTCCGGGCCGGCAACTGTCGGCATGATGATGATGTCCATTTACAATATTGTGGACCGTATTTTTATCGGTCACAGTGTGGGCTCCCTCGGGATCGCCGCCCTGGCTGTGGCGCACCCGCTGATGATGATCAAGGGAGCCATGGGCATGCTGGTAGGCTGGGGCGCGGCCACCCTCATCTCCCTCCGCATGGGCGAGGGTAAATTTGCCGAGGCGGAAAAAATCCTGGGCAATGCACTTACCCTTACTTTCGGGCTGGCACTTCTTGCTTCCCTGGTGTCTTTTATTTTTCTCGAACCGCTGTTGCGCCTCTTCGGGGCCAGTGACGCCATCATGCCGTATGCCGTAAAATATATGCGCCCCGTCCTGGTGGGCAACGTATTTCATCTCATTGGTGCCAACAGTATGATCCGGGCGGAAGGCAACCCCCGGGTGGCCATGTTTACTAATTTTATCGGTGCGGGGCTCAATATAGTCCTGGATGCTCTTTTTATTTTTGCGTTTGGGATGGGTGTAACGGGAGCGGCCGTGGCCACGGCCATTTCACAAGCCCTCTCCACCTGTTATGTCCTGTCTTATTTTTTACGCGGCCGCAGTGTGCTTAAGCTTTCCGCTGCCAATCTGCTGCTGTCCCGCAAGCTGGTGCCGGCCATCCTTGTCATCGGCACACCGCAGGCTTTGCGCCATGTGGTCAACAGCCTGGTAGTGGTTATGCTCAACAACAGCCTGCAGAAATACGGCGGTGATCTGGCCGTGTCGGCCATGGGCATTATTTTCAGTATCGACTCCCTGCTGCTTATGCCGCTGATGGGTTTAAGCAACGGTGCCCAGCCCATTATCGGCTTTAATTACGGGGCACGCCAGTACAGGCGGGTAAGGCGGACCTTTTTTTATGCCGTGGCAGTAGCTACGGCCGTCATGACCGTCATTTACCTGGCCATGATGCTGGCGCCCGGTTTCTTTGTCCGCCTTTTTACCTCGGAAAAGGAGCTAATTGCGGTGGGATCATGGGGACTCCGGATTTTCCTCTTTATGATTCCCGTCCTCGGCTTCCAGACCATTGGCGCCAATTACTACCAGGCCATAGGCAGGCCGCGGCAGTCTATCTTTCTTAACCTGGCGCGCCAGGCCATTTTCCTGCTGCCGGCCATTATGGTCCTGCCGCGCTTTTTCAAGCTTGCCGGTGTCTGGGCTGCCCAGCCGGTGGCCGATTTCCTGTCCTTTATGGTGACGGCTGTCTTCATTGTGGCGGAAATGCGGCACCTGGAGCGGGCCGGAGACCGTGCGGTGACTTCTTGCGGCGAGGCGTAAAAGTCAGATAAATTTTTACAAGGAAATGAGGCTCTTAAGTCGAATATTATCAGCTTAAAGAACAATTCGGCAGGCTGCAGGAGGAAGAGAAGATGCAAAAAAGACGGTTGCAGATCTTGGCAGTTTTATTTTTATGCATTTTATTGCTGCACGGCTGTGGTAAAAAAACGGACGAGCCCCCGGTGATTAACCCGGTAGAAGAGCAGCCGGAACCGGAGCCGGACCCGGAAGAACCTGTGGAAGATCCTGAAATAACCCTGGAAAAGGTAGCCCCGGCCTGCGTGGTCATTGACAACCATGCCGCCGCCCGGCCCCAGTC
>JAAYLG010000107.1 GCA_012522075.1 Bacillota bacterium | reverse complement strand
CTTTTTCTGTGATAGAAAGGAATGTGTTGAATATGTGCTGAACTATTTCCATAAGACTTCACCTCTGAGTAGCTATTTTTTAGTTACTCGTCCGGGCAAGGACGGTGAAGTCTTTCTTCTATTTTTTTGAAGGTCGATTCCTCCAAAAGCCCCTACAGTAACTTTACACTAACGTCTGCGGCGACACCCGCCTGCATGGGCGAAGAATTAATTGTCTGAAATTTTGCGGTTTTATAGTATAATATGGGTGTGTGTATCAGCAAGCAGAAATTTTATATTGCCAAAAATGCGTTCCGAAAAACAAGAAAGTACCAAAGGAGGATGAACGGGTGCAGTACAGAAAGTTTGGCAAATTAGACTGGCAGGTATCGGCTCTCGGTTTTGGTGCAATGCGCCTGCCTACAAAAGGAGGGCATAACAGGATCGTGGAGGAAGAGGCTATTGCCATGATCCGCCGCGCCATCGACGGAGGGGTAAACTATATTGATACTGCCTGGAATTATCATGGCGGCAAAAGTGAAGTGGTTGTGGGCAAAGCCCTGCAGGACGGCTACCGGGCACGGGTAAAGGTGGCCACCAAGGCACCGATCCGTTTGTATAAAAAACAGGATGATTTTGACAGCCACCTGGACGAGCAGTTGCAAAGACTGCAGCTTGATTATATTGATTTCTACCTGCTGCATGGCATAAATCAAGACCAGTGGGAAAATATTGCCCTGAAGCTGGATCTTTTGAGCCGGGCCGAGGCGGCCCTGGCCGACGGGCGCATCAAGCATCTGGGATTCTCCTTCCACGACAGGCTGCCTGCTTTTAAACAAATTCTCAACGATTATGACAAGTGGGATTTTTGCCAGATCCAGTACAATTACATGGACATAGAAAACCAGGCGGGGACGGAAGGTCTGAAGTACGCCGCCGGCAAAGGCCTGGCTGTCGTTATCATGGAGCCGCTTTTGGGCGGCAAGCTGGCCAACCCGCCGCAGGAAATCGCCGCCGTCATGCGGGAGGCCGCCCCAAACAGGACGCCGGCCGACTGGGCTTTGCAATGGCTCTGGAGCCAGCCTGAAGTCTCCGTAGTTCTAAGCGGCATGTCCACCATGCAGAAGGTTGAGGAGAACCTGGCCTCGGCTGCCAGGTCGGGAATAAATAGCTTCACGCAAGAGGAGCAGGCGGTCATAGACGAAGTCCGCAGGCGGTACTTGGCCAAAACGCTTATCCCCTGTACAGGCTGCGCTTATTGTATTCCCTGCCCGCAGAACGTGGCCATTCCCAACTGTTTCAAGTTGTGTAATGACGGCTACATGTACGACGATCTGGACCAGCCTCGTTTCCAGTACAAGATTTTTATTAAGGAAGATGCCCGTGCAAACAACTGTATCCAGTGCCGCGCCTGTGAGGAAAAATGCCCGCAGAAGATCCCCATCAGCGAGTTGATGCCGAAAGTGCATAGCGTTTTGGGTGAGGGCAAGCATTATTAAACTAAATTATTATGTCACATATAGCGAAACGGGTGGTTCTTTTAGCAGGACCGTCCGTTTCATGTTTGCAGCCGCAGTTGCAAGTTTTTGCATAATCTTCCGCTGCCCTCACCACTTTAACTCATTTTCGTATACACGCCGAGAAGAGGGATTGAAAACGATTTTAGATTATTATAAAATAAGTTGGTAATCTAATATATTGGCAACCTAAGTAGTTATACGGCAGACCGCCGGAGGAGTGAAAAAATGTGAACAACAAGCAGCATGAACTGACGCAACGGCTCATGGAGGCATTTTTCCGTTTCCGGCATGTGCATCGCAAAAGCCCTGTATCCGGTATGAAGCACAGCGAAGTACGGATGCTCCATATTATTAACAAGCATCGCCGGGAAACAGGGCGAGGGGTTAAAATTTCTGAATTAAGCCGGATCCTGCAGGTAACCTCCCCCACTATAACCCAGCTGACCAACGGCCTTGAGGAAAGGGGGCTGGTGGAGCGGTCCAACGATCCGGCTGATCGCCGGGTGATCTACGTGCAGCTGACGGAGGCGGGAGAGGCTGTGCTGAAACAGGTGTCTGCAGCCTATTTTGACCGCTTTAGCCGCCTTGTTCAGCACCTGGGTGCAGAAAAAAGCAAACAGCTGGCGGACCTATTGACGGAATGTTTGGCTTTTATGCGTGCCGATGCGGAAAAAAACGGCTGACAGGAGTGAGTGCAGCTTGCTAAAACTGATGCGTTACCTTAAACCGGTTCGCTTTTTGATCATTCTGTCTTTGCTGTTGGTGATGGTACGTGCCCTCTCCGACCTATACCTTCCCCGTCTGACAGCAGACATTGTCAACATCGGCATCATGAACGGCGATACCGGTTATATTCTGCGGGTGAGCGGGGTGATGCTGGCAATAGCGGCCCTGGGCGGCATTTGCGCAGTTTTGAATGCTTTTTTTTCCGCCCGGGCCTCGGCCGGTTTTGCCAAGATCCTGCGTGAAGAAGTTTTTTCCCACGTGGAAAGTTTTTCCTTGAATGAGTTTGACCGACTTGGAACAGCAACCTTGATCACCCGGACGACCAACGATATTACACAGCTGCAGATGTTTACCATGATGGCCATTCGCATGATGGTCATGGCCCCTATGATGAGTATTGGCGGCACTGTAATGGCTGTCTCCAGGGACCCAACCCTGTCTTTAGTTTTTGTTGTTGCCCTGCCGCTGCTTTTTGTGGTGATTACCCTTGTCGGCAGAAAAGGTCTCCCTTTGTTCCGGGAGATGCAGGAAAAACTTGACCGGCTGAACCTGATTTTCCGCGAACGCTTGACGGGGGTCCGGGTTATTCGGGCTTTTAACCGGGATCAATACGAGCGGGAACGTTTTCAAAACGCCAATACCGATTATACGGTTACCGCTATCTTCGTGCTGCGTATTATGTCCGTTATGATGCCGGTAATGATGCTTGTCATGAACTTTACTATCGTTGCCGTTATCTGGTTCGGCGGTATGCGCGTTGACCTTGGTTTCATGATGGTGGGCGATTTGATGGCTTTCATCCAATATGGCACTCATATTATGATGTCTATGTTTGCCCTCTCCATGTTGTTTGTCATGGTCCCGCGGGCTGCCGCCTCCGCCGGCCGGATTAATGAAATCCTGGAAATTAAACCACAGATTGTAGATCCGCCGGTGCCGCAAAAAACGAACGGCAGGAGGGGGTTTGTGGAATTCAGAAATGTTACTTTCAGCTACCCGGGTGCGGAACGCCCGGCCATCTATAATGTTTCTTTCCAGGCAGGCCCGGGGGAGACGACAGCCATTATCGGCGGCACCGGTTCGGGAAAGTCTACTATCTCCAATCTGCTGCTGCGTTTTTATGACGTTGAAAGCGGCAGTATTCTGGTTGACGGTGTGGACATCCGCGAGCTGCCGCAAGCTGAACTGCGGGCAAAAATCGGCTATGTCCCCCAAAGGTCGGTACTCTTTTCCGGCACGGTAAAAAGCAACATCCGTTTTGGCAAGGAGGACGCTACAGACGAAGAAATACGCCATGCCGCCGACATTGCCCAGGCTACTGAATTTATCGAGGAAATGCCCGGGGGTTTTGATGCAGTAATTGTTCAGGGCGGCATGAATGTTTCCGGCGGGCAGAAACAGCGTCTCTCCATTGCCCGTGCCCTTGTCCGCAGGCCGGAGATCTGTATTTTTGACGACAGTTTTTCCGCCCTCGATTTTAAAACCGACGCCAGGCTGCGGGCCGCCTTAAAAAAAGAAACCGCCGAAGCCACCGTCATTATTGTAGCGCAGCGTGTCGGTACAGTCATGGATGCCGACCGGATTATTGTCCTGGAGAACGGCAGAGTGGCGGGCATCGGTACCCACGGGGAGCTCCTGCGAAATAATGATATTTACCGGGAAACTGTCTTATCACAGCTTTCGGAGGAGGGAACAGCATGAACAGCTCCGGCGGGCAAAGAACTGTGCCGTCTGCAGCAGAACAACGCATTCGCGATTTCTTTCCTCCGCGTCCCGGAGGCGGCGGCAGGCGTTTCGGCATGATGCTGCCGGCGGAAAAGCCGAAAAATTTCCGCAAGACTGTGCGCAGGCTTGCATCCTATCTCAGGCCGCACGGCCTGAAATTGCTTTTTGTTTTTATCCTGGCTGTTAGCGGCGTTATTATGAATGTTGTCAGCCCCAAAATACTTGGCCGGGCAACAACCATTATTTTTACCGGCATGCAGGCCAAAGCTGCCGGAACTCCCGGAGCCGCCATTGATTTTGCCCGCATCGGGCAAATCTTGCGCCTCTTGCTTTTGCTTTATGCAGGCAGTGCATTCTGCCGTTATTTTGAACACTACATTATGGCGGGTATTTCGCAAAAGACAATTTTTGACCTGCGCAGCGATGTAAGCGCCAAACTGGTGCGTCTGCCCCTAAAATATTATGATGCCAATCCGCACGGCGATATTATGAGCCGCCTGGCAAATGATATTGAAACTATCGGCAGCACACTGCAACAGAGCCTTGTCCAGATACTTGAAGCGGTTGTTACCCTGGCCGGCGTCCTGGCGCTAATGTTGACCATCAGCGGTTGGCTGACTTTGATTGTGCTGGTTACATTGCCGCTGTCCTTTTTTGTTACCCGAACGGTTACCCGGTATTCCCAGCATCAGTTTGCCGCCCAACAGCGGGAACTGGGGTTGTTAAACGCTCATGTTGAAGAAATGTTCGGCGGCCACCTGATAGTCAAGGCTTTCAACCGTGAAGCAAGTTCTGTTGCCGCCTTTAAGGCTATCAATGAACGTTTATATGCAGCCGGTTGGAGGGCGCAGTTTGTCTCCGGTATTATCATGCCCTTGCTAAATTTAGTCCACAATATGGGCTATATTCTCATGGCCGTAGTAGGCGCTGTTTTTGTCACCCGCGGACAGATACAAATTGGCGATGTGCAGGCTTTTTTCCAGTATTCACGCCAGTTTAACCAGCCTATTTTGCAGGTGGCCAATTTTACCAATATCTTTCAGTCTGCCATTGCAGCTGCGGAGCGTGTGTTTGAATTGCTGGATGAGGAGGAAGAGGTGCCGGACGGCAAAAACGCGTTGGCTGCTTTTTCCCCGGCGGGGAATGTGTCTTTTGAAAAGGTGCAGTTTGGCTACGCTGAAAACAAGCTCTTGATGCAAGATCTGAACATTGAAGTGCAGGCGGGCCGGACAGTTGCCATCGTGGGTCCCACGGGAGCGGGCAAGACAACGCTTGTCAACCTGTTGATGCGTTTCTATGAAGTTAGCGGCGGCCGTATTCTCATAGACGGCATTGATATTCGCGACATAAAAAGGAGCGCCCTGCGCAGTATTTTCGGCATGGTGCTGCAGGACACCTGGCTGTTTAAGGGCACTATCCGCGACAATATTGCCTACGGCAAGCCGGAGGCAAGTGATGAAGAAATATACCGGGCAGCCCGCGCCGCCCAGATTGATCATTTCATCCGCACCTTGCCGGAAGGCTACAATACCGTCCTCAATGAAGAAGCTTCCAACATTTCGGCCGGGCAGAAACAGCTCTTGACAATTGCCCGTGCTATCCTGGCCGACCCTGCCATTCTTATCTTGGATGAAGCCACCAGCAGCGTGGATACCAGGACGGAAATCCTGATTCAGCGTGCCATGCAGGAACTGATGAAGGGGCGCACCAGTTTTGTCATTGCCCACCGC
The DNA here is from genome assembly GCA_012522075.1 of Bacillota bacterium. Taxonomy (GTDB): domain Bacteria; phylum Bacillota; class Dethiobacteria; order Dethiobacterales; family Dethiobacteraceae; genus DUUE01. The sequence goes on along the minus strand of JAAYLG010000107.1, from coordinate 6,916 downwards.
CTGTCCACCGTTCGCGACGCCGACCTGATCCTGGTATTGAATCACGGCGATGTGGTGGAAAAAGGTACTCATGCCGAACTCTTGGCTAAGGGCGGTTTTTATGCTGAAATTTATCGCAGTCAATTTACATCAGGCAAGCTTAATGAAGCCGGGTAAATCTTGGCAGGCAGGAATCAGACAGGCGGGGTAGAAGAATATGGTAATAAAAAGATTCCTGTGGAGGTGTATGAGATGAAAGTGATAGCTGTAAACGGCAGCCCCAGAAAAAAATGGAATACGGCCCGCATGCTGGAGAGTGTGCTTGCAGGCAGCAAATCACAGGGAGCGGAGACGGAACTGGTTCACCTGTATGATTTGAACTTTAAAGGCTGCACCAGCTGTTTTTCCTGCAAAAGTATCGGCGGCAAAAGTTATGGCCGCTGTGCCATGCGTGATGATTTGACCCCTGTTCTGGAGCGGATTGCTGTTGCCGATGCACTGGTACTCGGTTCTCCCATGTATTTTGGCTGTGTGAGCGGGGAAATGCGTTCATTCCTTGAACGCCTGCTCTTCCAGTATCTGCGCTACACTAAAGAAAACCGCACATCCATTTCCAAACCTTTACGCACAGCCTGGGTATATACCATGAATTGCCCCGAAGCCTTTATCAGCCGCGTCGGTTATGACAAATATTTTAAACAGAACGAGCAGCTCATGAGATTTCTAGGCAGTGAAAAGACGGAAACGCTCTACAGCTGTGAGACACTCCAGTTTGAAGATTATTCGCTGGTAGATGCTGAAATGTTCGATGTAGAAGCACGGCAAAAAAGACACCGGGAAATTTTCCCCCAGGATCTGCAAAAAGCATATGAACTGGGCGTTCGCCTGGCAAAGGCAGAATAAGGTGAAAGTGTCGACAATTTTTCCGGATGGGACCGGCAAAGGAGAGATGTTTTAATGACGGCAAAAAAATATGCAGAGCTGGTAAAACCGCTGTCTTTTCGTGGCAACTTTATGGGCGCCCGTGCCAATGCCCGCCTCTTGACTTTTATGACGGGAGACAAACTGTGTGGCCTTGACATGAATTTTATTCTCGGAGTATATGACTACCCGGGAGACTGGGCGCCAAACCGCGGTTCCCATGTGCATCCTTTTACTGAATATTTACTTTTCTTCGGCTATGACCCGCAAGATATGAATTACCTGGGGGCGGAGCTTACACTGGCCATGGGCGGGGAGTGGGAAATCGGCAGGATCACCAGGCCTTCCATTGTCATTGCACCGGAAAATCTGCCGCACTGCCCGCTGATTACCGAAAAGGTGGAAAAACCGTTTGGCCACCTCCACCTTGCCATGTCCGCCACTTACAGTGGCGAAAGGGCGGTTGATAAGCAGGGAGACACGGACGGGACTAAATATGCCCATCTTTTCAAGGAATTTAAAGTGGTTCCCGGCCCGGGAGGCGCCGATGCCGAGCAACTGATTACTATCAGCGGGGCGGACGGGCTGGAAGGGTATGCGCTGAACTTTCAGATGGGACTTTACAAGGCTGCCGGCCGTTGGCAGGAAGGACCCCACAGTCACCCGTATGATGAAATTATGGCTTTTTTCGGACATAAAACAGATGATATGACTTACCTCGGAGCGGAAATCACCATTGAACTGGGGGAAGAGCACGAACAGCATACATTTGACCGGACGACGGTGGTTGTCATCCCCAAAGGCACGGTACATTTCCCTGTGACGGTGAACAAGGTGGAATATCCTTTCCGCATGGCCTGTGTAGGACTGGCGGCCGCTTACGAAAGCATTCCGGCAAAATAAACACGCGGGGCGGCAGACGCCCCGTTTGTTTTTGCGATAAACCTCAATAAATGCATTGAAGTTTTGGAGTAAGTGCAATATAATAGTAGCAGTGTGATGTCTGCAGCAGCCTACACTAAAGCAAAGAGTAGGTGAATCCTGTGTTTGCGGAAGATCAAGGCGTTTATACGATTGGTACCGTCGCCCGGCTACTGAAGGAGCATCCTGAAACTCTGCGGGTGTGGGAGCGTCATGGCCTGATCCGTCCGGACAGGAGATCATATCAGCGCAAATATTCAAATCAAGATTTAAAACGGTTGGCTTTTATTAAGCACCTGCTGGATGACAAGGGGCTCAACCTGGCCGGGGTGAAGCATATTATTTCCATGTACCCGTGCTGGTACAAAAAGAATTGCAGTGGCGGGGCACGCAAGAACAGTTCCGTAAGGGTCAACGAATCCAAGGCATGCTGGAAACAGGAGGGAACATATTGCCTGGTAGCCGGCGACAAAGCGGAAATGTGCAGTTCCTGCCACATGTTAAAAAACTGCAAGCATTGTCATGAGTGTGAATAGCATGCCGCCTGCCAAAAACCTCAAATAAAATATAGAAGTTATTTCAAAATGTTTTTGGAGGGTAGCCCCGATTGCGGCAGGCAAATAAATATCTTCGGGGAGAGCCGGCTGGATAAAGTGGCGGCGGAACTGGAGCTGCCTGTACTTGACAGGCTGCCCGTTGACCCGGAGCTGTCACGCCTCTGCGATGAGGGCAGGCTGGAGGATTTGACAACGCCTTATTTGGTGGCGGCCGCTGAAATGCTGGATGCGATGTTCAATTAATAATAAACGAATAAAAAGGAGGGACACTGCTTATGAAGATTGCCATACCGGCAGTGCAGGACTTTTTGACGGCGGAAATCAGCCCGTCTTTTGGCTTGGCCGGGCGGCATGTTTTTTGCTTGTTGACAGCGAGAATTTCTCCTGCACGGAAGTGGAAAACAAAGCGTCCGGGGCAGGGGCAGTAGGAGGTGCCGGCATTAAGGCGGCACAGGCCATAATCGACAGCGGGGCTGAAGCCCTGATAACCAGGCAGCTTGGACAAAATGCAGCCGATGTCCTGCAATCTGCCGGCGTTAAGCTGTACTCAGGGCGAAGCGGGTACGGTAAAAGAAAACGTGGAAAAGTTCCGTCAAGAGGTACTGCAGGAACAAAAAGAAATCCATGCCGGGCACCATCGCCACGGAGGCGGCCGTTAATGCGCATTGCCGTCCTCAGCGGAAAGGGGGGACAGGCAAAACCTTTCTTGCTGTCAACCTGGCCCTGGTGGCGGAGGAAGCTGTTTATGCAGACTGTGATGTGGAAGAACCTAACGGCTGGATTTTTCTGCAGCCGGAGATTTCAGCGGAGGAGCAGGTAACAGTAAAAATTCCTGCCGTCGACCCGGATAAATGCACGGGCTGTAGAAAGTGTGTGGAATTTTGCCGGTTTAACGCCCTGGCATACGCAGGGAAAGTGCTTGTCTTTCCTGGAATCTGCCATTCCTGCGGCGGCTGCATGCTGCTGTGCCCCGAGCGGGCACTTGCGGAAGTGGACCGGACTGTCGGCATTATCCAGCACGGCAGGGCGGGGCACGTAGAGGTCCGGACAGGCTGCCTTAATTTGGGTAAAGAATCGGGCGTGCCTGTCATTGCCCGGCTGCTGGCCGGCCTGCCCGCCGCAGGGACTGTCATCATAGACTGCCCTCCCGGCAGCTCCTGTACGGTCCTGGAAAGCATCAAAGACAGTGATTACTGTTTGCTGGTGGCAGAGCCGACACGTTACGGGTTGCATAACTTGCAGCTGGTCCGGGAATTGGTCACTGTGTTAAAGAAACCGTTCGGTGTTGTGTTGAATAAAGCAGTACCCGGTGAAAAACTGGTGGAAGACTACTGCCGCCGGGAGCAGATTCCTGGCAGTTATCCCTTATAGCACGGAACTGGCCCAGTATAGCGCCAGGGGAGAGCCGGCTGTAAAACTTAGCAGGAAATACTACAAGCTTTTTGCCGGCCTGCTGCAAGAGATGGGAGTGAAAGCGCGTGAAGCAGCTTGTCATTCTCAGCGGTAAGGGCGGCACCGGGAAAACCACTGTGGCCGCTTCCTTAATATGGCTGGCAAAACAATGCAAGGCTTTTACCGACTGTGACGTGGATGCGCCCAACCTGCATCTTTCTCTGAATGCGGACAGGCTGCAGGCCAGCAATTCCTACTACGGTTACCAAAAGGCACATCTTGACCGCAGCCTTTGTCTGGAATGCGGACGCTGCGCACAATACTGCCGCTTTGCCGCCATCAAGGATTATGCGGTTGTTGAATTGCTCTGTGAAGGCTGCAGTGTGTGTGAAATTGTCTGTCCCGCAAAGGATGCGGAAGGCAGGTCGGCGATTCGTCTGTACGACAGTGTCACCGGCTGGACCTGTGTGGCGCAGACAGAACACGGTCTTTTTTCCACCGGCTGGCTAAAGATGGGAAACGGTGCCTCAGGTAAACTGATCGCTACCGTACGCGGCAGCCTGAAAGAGAAAATTACGGATGAGGAACTTGTCATTATTGACGGTTCTCCCGGCACAGGCTGTCCTGTAATGGCCTCTGTCACCGGTACAGACTTTGCCCTGCTGGTGGCGGAACCGACCCTTTCCGGCTTGCATGACTTAAGCCGTATTGTCCCGCTTGTCCGGCGCTTTACACCGCACTGCGCCGTCTGTATCAACCGTTATGACCAGAGCCGTAAACTTGCAGAACGCATCATAGAATACTGTGTGGAGGAGGAAGTCCCTGTCCTGGGTTTGATTCCTTATGACCCGGCTGTAATTACTGCGGTAAACAGCGGCCGCCCGGTGGTCGAGTTCCCCGACAGCCCGGCGGGGCTTGCCATCCGCAACGTCTGGCGGCGGCTGCAGTCCCTGTTATTCGAGGAAAAACGAGAAAAAAAGGAAAAGGAGAATTAGCGATGAAAATTGCTGTTGCTGCCGATAATAATCAGGTTGCACAACATTTTGGCCATTGTGAAGGTTTTGCCGTCTTTACGGCGGAAGGCGGCGCCGTTACCGGTGAAGAATTTATTCCCAACCCGGGCCACCGTCCCGGTTTCCTGCCGCATCTTTTACACGAGCTAGGAAGTGAATGTCATTATTGCCGGCGGCATGGGTGCCAGTGCCGTTGCTCTTTTTGGCGAAAAAGGTATTGAAGTGATAACAGGTGCCACAGGCGCCGCGAAAGAGGCAGTGAAAAAATACCTGGCCGGTGAGCTGCAATCGGCGGGCAGTGTCTGCCGGGAGCACCGGCACGGCGAATCGTGTCACAACTAGAAGAACCCCTCCACTATAAGGAAATCCCGCGAGCCGGGATTTCCTTTCTGTATGCTTGACTTTTTTATATCTGGTATAATAAAAAAAACCGGTGCGGCTTGCCTGTCTCACTGAGAGGAATGAAAGCCGCCCGTGCCGCATAATGAATATAGAGCATGACAAGGAAAAAGGAGTGGATTGGACATGGGAGGGCCTGAAAATTTGCTGCTTTGGGTTGTCATTGCCATCATAGCCGTCTTTGTCCTGAAAACAATTTTCAAAATTGCCGTCCGCCTGGCTGTGTTGGCCGTTATAGTTGTCCTTGTTATACTTTACTATACAGGTAAACTGCCTTTGCCGTTCTGACGGCAGCCGGGAAGTGCAAGGGAAGCTGCACCATGCCGGGCTTTGGTTTGGGGCATGGGGTCTTTCGGCCTCAGATGCGTTTGACATCAATACCGCCCAGGATGGCACGCGCCTGGATTTTTAACAGCCTGTTCTGTCCTTCCGTTATGTTTTGCTCATTGCGGGTAGAACCGATAATTCCGCCGCCGCCTTTGCCGAAAAGCTCCACGCCGCCGAGGATGGCAAAGCCGTCGGCAGAAACCGGCAGGTCGGCGGGTACGCGGACATCTATCCCGCCCATTACTGCAGTCAGATCCAGGACTGTTTCGCCTTCAGGCAGGACGGCGCTCGTCAAATCCAGGTCTATGCCGCCCAGGAAAGCAAAATATGCTTCCGATTCCAACTGCCAGGCTTCATTTTTACCGCGTTCCACACCGCCCAGAAAGGCGGTGGTTCCCCTGCCGGTATGTGATTTTCCGGCAAAAAGGCTGATGCCGATGGCAATCAGAAATAGCGGGAAAAATATTTCCATCATTTTGCCGATATTAATGGTGAGGATACCGAGGCTCCGTGCCTGCAGGACCGCACCAAGAACAATGAGAAAGACGGAAAAGACGACGGCTCCTGCATTACGGCTGCCCAGGAACAGGGAATGCAGCCCGTAGATAATAATCAGGAGCGGCCAGTAAGCAAGAAGATTTATTTCCGTATAACCCAAATTGTTTAGCAGCAAAACGATTCCTACCACAATCAAGATGAGGGCCAACAAAACATTGGGACGGTCTTTCACCTGAATCCCTCCTTTGTTAACTTGTGTACTTTTTGGCAAGGACTTTTGCCGAAACAAAAATCCTGCCGTCCGGTGAAAAATGAGTAAAAAAACGCTGCGAAGAAAGAGGTGCCGCTTTTGTTTTATGAGACACTTGCCCGGTACTATGACCGGATTTTCCCGCTTGAAGCAACCAAAGTCACCTTTCTCGCGGAAGAATTTGGCCGCGTAAAGGCGCATTCCGTCCTTGATGTGGCCTGTGGGACGGGAACATATGCCCTTGCTTTGGCGGAGAAAGGCTTTGCTGCCTGGGGTACCGACCTGTCTCCGGAAATGATCAGACAGGCCAAGCAAAAGGCGGAGCGACAAAAACTTCCTGTCCGTTTTCCCGTCGGTGACATGCGGGAACCGGGAACTTTGGGGATTGTCTTCGACGGCCTGTTCTGCATTGGCAACTCCCTGGCACACCTGCTTGCGGAAGACGAGCTCAGGCACGCCTTGGCCGCCATGCGGGAAACGCTGCGCCCGGGCGGTGCCGCCGTTTTCCAGATCGTAAATTTTGACCGCATCTTGGACTGCGGAGACACACCCCTGCCTGTGATTGAAAGGGACAAGCTGCGCTTTGTCCGTATTTACAAGCCTGTTTCAGCGGAATTGCTGCATTTTTATTCCCGCCTGGCAGTAAAAACAGACGACGG
>JAAYLG010000106.1 GCA_012522075.1 Bacillota bacterium | reverse complement strand
GTTCAGCACCCGGTAATAGGGCGTGGTATCCTGAAGGATATACTCGTCCGTGGGTGTCAGGGCGAACAGATTCTGTTGATTCGTCTCCGGTACAAAGTCGCCGTCGTTCAAGTATCGTTTGTTCACCCCCCACATATCCACCAGACAGAGCAACACGAGAGAGGCTATAAGCCATTCCGATTTTATTTTTTTCTCGAGGAACATCCATACCAGTGCTCCTCCGATCAGGATAACCAAAAAGCTGCGCCACGCGTCAGCCGTGAAGAGTGCCACTCGCATATCGGTTAAATTGGCCATGAACGGTTGCAAGTGCTCCGCGGGCAGTGCCTGCCCGAACATCTGCATCTCGGAGGTAGAGATAAACGACGAAAAGAAGAGCTTCGGCGCGAGCGCGAACAGCAGCGCGACACCGCCCGTTACACCTAAACTGATATAGAGCGGCTTTTTGTTACTCTTGAGAATACCGGGCAGCTCGATCAATTCCTTCACCGCGAGGGCAGCCAACAAGGGAATGCAAAACTCCGCCACCACCAAGATGGAAGAGACCGCCCGAAACTTGTTGTACATCGGCACGTGGTCGATAAAAAAGTCGGTCAACCCCATGAAATTCTTCCCCCACGAGAGCACGATCGAAAAAATCGTGCCCGCCAGCAGTGCCCACTTCATGGGCCCCTTCACGATGAAGAGCCCCAGCACGAACAGGGCAAGCACGAACGCCCCCACGTATACCGGGCCCGACGTACCGGGTTGTTCTCCCCAGTATTGGCCAATCTGCTGGTAAATCTGACGGTACTCGGGGCGTGCCTTATCCATGGCCCGTCCGTTTTCGGACAAGGGAACCGATGCCCCGCCCTTGGTATTGGGCACGAGCAACGTCCAAGTCTCCCCGATGCCGTAACTCCACGCGGTGATGTAATCCCGCTCCAGCCCGTCGCTACCGACGCTCGCCTCCGCGTGCCGTGTCAACTCCGACCCACCCCGCATCGTCTCTTTCGAATATTCATAGGTGTGGTAGAGGTTGCTCGCGTTGGCCGCGATCCCGATGATGCCCGCGACGAGCAGCACCCCGGTCGACTTCATGAAACGGGGCATTTCTTTCTTCCGTATCGCCTCCACCAGAAACGCGATCCCGATAAACAACATCACGAACAGGAAATAGTAAGTCATCTGCAGGTGATTGGAAGAGATCTGGAACGCCGTAAAAATCATGAAAAGGAGTCCCCCTTGCAACCACTTGCCCCGGTACGCGTAAATCATTCCCGCGATGGTGGGCGGTATATAGGCCAGGGTGACAAACTTCCAGATATGCCCCGCGGCGATAAGAATAAAAAAGTAAGAAGAAAAGGCCCATATCACTGCCCCCAGCCCGCTCAGAAGCGGTGATGCCCTGAACGCCCGCATCAGGATATAAAACCCGAGGAGCATGATAAACAGCAGCTGCACGTAGTTGGGCAAGAAAAGGGAGTAGGCCTTTTTTGCCGCGTCTTGCGGTTTGGAAGAGTCGTACGTGGGGCTCATCTGGTAGGAAGGCATCCCCGAGAACATCGAGAGGTTCCACCGCGTACGCTCGCCGTCGTGTCGCTCCATGTAATCACGTTGCTCCTGTCCCTGCCCGATCGCCGCCAACGAGTCGTGCTGCACCACTACCCTCCCATCGATCACGGCCGGCAGGAAGTAGATAAACGATATCACGATAAATGCCACGATCGCGATCAGATCGGGAAGAAATTTCTTAAAATCACTGGAGTTTTTCATTTCAAATGCAATTTGTTTCGCGCTCGGGAGAACCCGTCACCGTAATTTCCGTCGAGTAAATACTCCTTTCGGACGGATCCTTCTCGCCACACCGGCAAATTTACATGTTTTTGTCCTGAATACCGCACTGAACGTTAAAAATGAACGGGAAACGGGGATATTCGCGATAGCTTATTGGCGATAGAGAAACTTAAAGGAGATTAAATTCACTTTATATAGGGAATAATGGTGCAGCTTTTCTATCTTTCCCGCGTCTTATAGGAAACAACATAACGTTCGAAAAAATTAAAAAAGTTCCGTACACTGCATACATATCTAATTAAGAACATACTAATTCTACTTTAACAGATTGTTTTTCGATGTAACTTTTCTCGAATTTTGTTGAAAAATATCGGTGTAATAATTTTCATATTCTATTTATATTTAGTAATTTAGATGCATAATTAAAGCGACGATCAAATGAATGAATTAATAATAATCCCCCTGTTGAAAACTCGATTTTCAGGTAGTATGAGAAACATGCTTACCGACCGCTCGAGTTTTTAACAGACCCTCTAACAAACAACAGATATGGAGAAACACTGGCCTGCCTGGCAAGCCGGCTGGGCAGGCATCTGTCTGAATATCAATACATATTCAAGAATAAGACCAAGTCATTCTTTGCCAAAGCAGAAGTGTATGTCCACGGGTTACTCTTTGAAGAGGAGCGCAACCTGGAAAAAATCAGCGAGACAATGAACATCAATTACCACCAGATGCAGCATTTCATCACCGAATCCAACTGGAGCGCCCGCCAGTTGATGGACCAGGTTGCCCGTGACGTAAGCGATGCCCTCCCCAAAACGAAGCTCACCGCCCTGATCATAGATGAAAGCGGCTGGAGTAAGAAAGGGGATAAGAGCGTCGGAGTGGGCAGGCAATATTGTGGCAACCAGGGAAAAGTGGGCAATTGCCAGGTCGCCGTATTTGCTTCGTTGAGTAACGGCGACTACAGTTCCCTGATCGACGCCCGGCTGTACCTTCCCGAGGATTGGTGCAATAACCCCGACCGTTGTGATGAAGCCGGCATCCCAGAGGACGAACGGGTTTTCAGAACCAAAGCCCAATTGGCCTGGGAGATCATAGAACACCAGTCCGGGCAGGTTGCTTTTGACTTTGTCAGCGCAGACGGTTTTTACGGGAATGACGCCGAACTAGCCCGCCGGATTGATGAATCGGGGCACCTGTACATGCTTGACATACATAGCGACCAGACCATTTATCTTTCCCGTCCCGAATTACATGTTCCTCCCCGCAAAAGCGCCAAAGGACGGGCACCGGAAAAACTGAAGGCGACAACACCATCCATGACGGTGCAGGAGTATCTGCAAACATTGCCACAAGAGCAATGGCAGAAGCTCACGGTACGTAATACGTCCAAGGGTGTTCTTTCGGGTTTATATCATTTCACCAATGTGTGGATTTGGAACAAAGCCATTGACCGAATTGAACCCAGACTGTTGGTTATCCGCAAGACCCTAACACCAAAGGGGGAAGAGGAGATAAAATACTCATTCACCAATGCCGATTTGGAGCGCTTCACGCCGCAGGAGTTGGCCTACATGCAAGCCGAACGATTTTTCGTAGAACACAGCATCAAAGAATCGAAGCAGATCCTTGGATTGGACCAGTTCCAAACCCGCAAGTGGAATGCATGGCTGCACCAGGTTGCCCTGAACTTCTTGGTTTCATCCTTTATACTGAAAGAAAAACTCCTGAATAAGGAGGAAATCCCACTGTTGAGTGCCAAAGATGTAAAAGAACTCGTAATTTTTCAATTATATAAGCAAATGACTGACGAACAGATGTATCAAAAAATCATTCACAGGCATATTCGACGACAAAGAGACATAAATAACGCCTATCTTAGGCAAAATCCAAATCTGTTAAAGTAGAATTAGATTGATAAGGCTCTCAATAACATCTTGAAAGTGATAGAATACAAGCGCAAAATAAGATAAAGCCAATAATATCGAGTTGAATAATGAATTGGCAAGATAGTAAATATTACAAGGAAAGTAGACGTTGCAAGCGATAGGGGGTGATACCGATGCGGTTTATCATGAATCGGGGAAAATGCTCCGTGGTTCGTTAAAAAATATCATGGGCACTCGCCTCGAGATTTTAATGATTGGTTTAAACAGGGAGAAGTCGCACGAGGTTTGGAACGAAACGGTTCACGAACTCCGGCGGCTAGATCGTGTTTTCAATCGTTTTGACGAGGGTAGCGAGACCTCCAAAATCAACCGAGAAGCCGCGTCAGCCCCGGTACGCGTAAGTGTAAGCCCCGAGATGTGGGCCATCCTGCAAAATTGTAGAGATTACCATACGCGGACACAAGGATTATTTGACATCACGTTAAACGATTTTACCACGGTTATAATGGACACCGACGAAAACTCCGTGGTTTTTTCCAAAAAAAATCTCACGCTGGACTTCGGTGGGTATGCCAAGGGGTACGCGCTTGCCAAGATAAAAGGGTTGTTGCTACAAAACAGGATTGAACACTGTTTCGTGGATTTCGGAAATAGCTCTATACTGGGAATGGGACATCATCCACATGGCGACTCGTGGAAAGTGAGTGTTCGCGACCCCTATCACCCGGGAACGATTTTAGGAGAATTGTCTTTACACCATCAAGCCCTCTCGGTCTCCGGGAATAGCCCAGGGTATAACGGCCATATCGTGCGGCCAGACTCGGGGTTGGCGGTGAATGCGCGTAAGGTAACGTCAATCATTTCCAAAGACCCGCTGGATGCCGAAGTGCTTAGCACCGTTTTCATGATGGCCAACGAAGAGGAAAAAAAATGGCTCGCGAGAGAATTTAAAATAGAAATAGAACAGGTAGCAGAATACATTATACAGGAGCAGTGAAATAATACTATGTCGAGAAAAAGACCCAAACAAGTAGATACCAGCCTACGGCAATTTATTAAAGACTTAGGTTATATATCCGGCGGGGCCGCCCGTTTGGCAACCACCCCATGGCTGCAGTCATTCACACCGGATACGGCCAAGG
>JAAYLG010000105.1 GCA_012522075.1 Bacillota bacterium | reverse complement strand
CCACACTAAGTTCATGGCGGAAGTTTATGTTTTGAAGAAAGAGGAAGGCGGGCGCCACACCCCGTTTTTCCAGGGCTACCGTCCCCAGTTTTACCTGCGCACCACTGACGTGACCGGTGTGATTTCGTTGCAGGAAGGCGTGGAAATGGTTATGCCCGGGGACAATGTGCAAATGAAGATTGAACTGATCACACCTATTGCCATTGAGGAAGGTCTGCGTTTTGCCATCCGTGAAGGCGGCAGGACCGTAGGCGCCGGCGTGGTGACCAGCATTATAGAATAATTGTATGCGGTGCCCGGGCTGTTCAGACTATCTGGACAGCCTGGGTTAACGATGAAGCAGAAGGTTGCGGAGCCAGGCTCCGGGAATTTCTGTGGAGCAGTCTGATAATCAGGCGATTGAAGGAGGGAATACTGTGGCAAAGCAAAAAATTCGCATTCGCTTAAAAGCGTTTGACCATCAAATTTTGGATCAGTCTTCCAGTAAGATTGTGGAGACGGCAAAAAGAACCGGTGCGTCCGTTTCGGGGCCTATCCCTCTGCCGACGGAAAAAAGTATTTATACCGTTATTCGCGCACCTCACAAATACAAGGATTCCCGCGAACAGTTTGAGATGCGGACACATAAAAGGTTGATTGATATTCTCGATCCGACGCCGAAAACAATTGACGCACTGATGCGCCTTGATTTGCCGGCCGGTGTTGATATTGAAATCAAACTGTAATACCAGGGACACTAGTCTAAGGAGGTGCACCACGTGAAAAAAGCAATCATCGGAAAAAAGCTCGGCATGACCCAGGTCTTCACACCGGACGGTCAGGTAGTTCCGGTTACCGTGATTGAAGCCGGCCCATGCTTCGTCGTACAAAAGAAAAGTAAAGCTGTAGACGGTTATGAAGCCATCCAGCTTGGTTTTGGCGAGCTTGCGCGTGGGCGGGTTAACAAACCGCTGAGCGGCCATTTTCAGAAAGCAGGCATTACGCCCAAAAAATATCTGCGCGAATTCCGTCTTGATGATGTCTCTTCTTATGAAGTAGGACAGGAAATCAAAGTCGATATCTTTGCGGAAGGTGAATGGGTGGACGTAACGGCAAAATCCAAAGGCAAAGGTTTTGCCGGCGCCATTAAGCGTCACGGCCAGGGGCGCGGGCCCGAGACGCACGGCTCCAAATATCACCGTGGCCCCGGATCCCTTGGTTCCATAGACCCGGCTCGTGTTTTTAAAGGCCAGACACTGCCCGGACGGATGGGCGGCAAAACAGTGACTGTACAGAAACTACAGGTCGTAAAAGTTGATGCCGACCGCAACCTGCTTCTAGTCCGCGGTGCTGTGCCCGGCCCCCGTGGCGGGCTGGTTACCGTTAAAGATTCCGTTAAAGCTGCGCAGTAAAGAGCAGGTTTCGAAGGGAGGATTTTTCTGATGCCGAAGGTAGCTTTATATAATCAGCAAGGCGAGCAGATCGGCGACATCGAACTGTCTGATGACATTTTCGGCGTCCAGATCAATACGGCTGCCATGCACCAGGCTGTTGTGGCCTATCTGGCCAATCAGCGGCTGGCTTCAGCAAAAACGAAAACACGGACGGAAGTCAGGGGTGGCGGGAGGAAGCCTTGGCGGCAGAAAGGAACAGGCCGTGCCCGGCACGGCTCCATTCGCTCACCCATCTGGCGGGGCGGCGGGATTGTTTTTGGCCCCACCGGTGAGCAGAACTATAAACAAAAACTGCCTAAAAAAATCAAGAGGCTGGCACTCAAGTCTGCCCTGACGGCAAAAGTTAATGACGGCTCACTGATTGTCCTTGATGCATTGAGACTGGAGAAGCCCAAAACAAAAGAAATGGTGGCCATTCTGCAGCGGCTGCAGACAGGGCGGAAAGTACTCTTGGTCATGGACGGCAGCCAGGAAAATGTCATCAAATCTGCCCGCAATATTCCCGGGGTCAAAACAACACATGCCGGCCAGCTTAATGTTTATGATATTCTGAATACCGACAACCTGGTGCTGACACGGGATGCCGTGAATCAAATCGAGGAGGTATTCGCATAATGCGCGATCCGCAGGATATTATTATCAAACCTGTTATCACTGAAAAAACAACCGCTGACATGGCCGCATTGAAGTATACTTTTCAGGTAGATCCCCGGGCCAATAAAGTGGAAATAAAAAAAGCTGTGGAAAAACTGTTTAATGTCAAAGTAAAAGACGTCAATACAAGCCATATGACAGGCAAAGTAATACGGATGGGCGTGCACAGCGGACGCCGGCCCAGCTGGAAAAAAGCGGTCGTCACGCTGGCAGAGGGCAGCAAGCCCATAGAAATATTTGAAGGTCTGTAACCCAGGAAGGAGGGAGATCATCCATGGCAGTAAAAAAATTTGTTCCCACCTCTCCGGGACGCCGTTTTATGACCGTGCATACTTTTGACGAAATTACCAAAAAGGAGCCGGAAAAATCCCTGTTGGAACCGCTGCGGAAAAAAGCGGGCCGGAATGCACAGGGCCGGATTACTGTTCGTCATCGTGGCGGCGGCCATAAACGCAAGTACCGGATTATTGATTTTAAACGTAACAAAGACGGTATCCCGGCCAAGGTAGCCGCTATCGAATATGATCCCAACCGTTCGGCCAATATTGCCCTGCTGCATTATGCCGACGGTGAAAAGCGCTATATTCTTGCTCCCGTTGGCGTGACTGCGGGAACGGAAATTATGTCCGGCGAAAATGCCGATATTAAACCGGGCAATGCCTTGCCCCTGAAAAACATCCCTGTGGGCACACTAATCCACAATATCGAGCTGAAAAAAGGCAAGGGCGGGCAGCTGGTCCGTTCGGCCGGTGCCGCCGCCCAGCTGATGGCAAAAGAGGGCAAATATGCCCATGTGCGCCTCCCGTCCGGTGAGGTCCGCCTCATTTCCCAGGAATGCAAGGCGACTATCGGCCAGGTGGGAAACGTGGAGCATGAAAACATTACCATCGGGAAGGCCGGCCGCTCCCGCTGGCTCGGTATCCGTCCCACCGTACGCGGTTCCGTTATGAACCCGGTGGACCATCCTCACGGCGGCGGTGAAGGCAAGGCGCCCATTGGCCGTAAAAGCCCCGTTACCCCCTGGGGTAAGCCAACGCTTGGCTTTAAAACCAGGAAGAAAAACAAAAAGTCCGATCAATATATTGTCAAGCGTCGTAAAGAAAAATAATTTGTTCAGGAAGGAGGTCGCCCGGATTTGTCCAGATCACTGAAAAAAAGCCCTTACGTTGCCCCGAAACTGCTTGCCAAAATCGAGCAGATGAATGCAAAAAATGAAAAAAAAGTTATCAAGACTTGGTCCCGCCGTTCCACCATTTACCCACAGATGGTCGGCCATACACTGGCGGTTCATGACGGGAGAAAACATGTACCGGTATATATTACCGAGGATATGGTAGGCCATAAACTCGGCGAATTTGCGCCGACACGTACTTTCCGCGGACACGGCGGCCATACTGAACGGTCCACTGCTTTAAAATAAGGAGGGATAACCGTGGAAGCAAAAGCAATAGCCAGATACATTCGCATGTCGCCGCGGAAGGCCCGCCTCGTTGTGGACCAAATTCGCGGCCGGAATGTCCGGGAAGCACTGGCTATACTGAAAGTGCTCCCCAATAAACCCGCGGAACCCATCACCAAGGTGTTGCAGTCCGCCATTGCCAACGCAGAACATAACTATGAAATGAACCGTGATGATCTGTATGTGGCGCAGGCATTTATCGATCAGGGCCCCGTCCTGAAACGTTACCGCCCGCGTGCGCGTGGCATGGTGAGCCGCATCCGTAAACCCACCAGCCATATAACCATCATTCTCAAAGAGAAGAAGGAGGGATAAGTCCGTGGGTCAAAAGGTAAGTCCCATCGGTTTCC
Organism: Bacillota bacterium; assembly: GCA_012522075.1. GTDB lineage: Bacteria > Bacillota > Dethiobacteria > Dethiobacterales > Dethiobacteraceae > DUUE01. Next base: position 3,569 of record JAAYLG010000105.1, on the reverse strand, counting down.
GCATTGGCATCATTAAAGACTGGGAAGCCAAGTGGTATGCCGATAAAAACTATACCGAACTGCTGCATGAAGATTTGCAGATCCGTAAGACAATCGCCAAACAGCTTGAAAATGCCGGCGTATCACGTGTGGAAATCGAGCGTGCCGCCAACCGTGTCCGCATTTCTATCCACACAGCCAAGCCGGGTATTGTTATCGGTAAAGGCGGGTCAGGCGTGGAAGAATTGCGCAAACAGCTGGAAAAGCTGACCGGCAAACAGGTTCATATTAATATTGTGGAAATAAAAAATCCGGAATTGGACGCCACCCTGGTAGCAGAAAATATTGCCGCCCAGTTAAGCAAGCGCGTTGCTTTCCGGCGGGCAATGAAGCAGGCTGTTTTCCGCACTATGCGTGCCGGTGCCAAAGGGATAAAAGTAATGGTCAGCGGCCGCCTCGGCGGGGCGGAAATTGCCCGCACAGAATCATATCATGAGGGGACGGTGCCGCTGCAGACTTTGCGTGCCGATATTGACTACGGCTTTACGGAAGCGCATACCACCTACGGGCGTATCGGCGTCAAAGTCTGGATTTACAAAGGGGATGTTCTCCCGACCAAACAAACCAGTACGGGAGGAGGAGACCAGTATGCTGATACCCAAAAGAGTTAAATATCGCAGACAGCATCGCGGTCGGATGAAAGGAAAAGCCCACTCCGGCAACGAGATAGTGTTTGGTGAATACGGGCTGCAGGCGCTGGAAGCGTCCTGGATTACCAGCCAGCAAATAGAGGCGGCCCGGATTGCCATGACACGTTATATTAAACGGGGCGGTAAAGTCTGGATTAAAATTTTCCCGGATAAACCTATCACCGCCAAACCGGCGGAGACCAGGATGGGCAGCGGTAAAGGTTCGCCCGAATACTGGGTAGCAGTGGTGAAGCCGGGCCGGATCCTGTTTGAACTGGCCGGCGTCAGTGAAGAGGTGGCCAGGGAAGCCATGCGTCTGGCTGCGCACAAACTGCCCATTAAAACGAAATTTGTCAAACGTACTGAGATTGGTGGTGAAAGCCATGAAAGCTAAAGAATTAAGGGAATACAGTGATGTGGAGCTTGCCAGCAAACTGGCGGAATTAAAAGAAGAGCTGTTTAACCTGCGCTTTCAGATGGCTACGGGTCAGTTGGATAATCCCATGCGCCTCCGCGATGTGCGTAAAAATATTGCTCGTGTGAAAACTATTCAGCGAGCACGTGAGCTGAACTCCTGACAAAAGCACTGCTTTAGACGGAAACAATTGATCCGAAAGGAGGCAAGACTCTTTGGTACGCAAGCAGCGCAAGACCCGCATCGGCTGGGTTGTCAGCAATAAAATGGATAAGACGGCAGTTGTTAAAGTGGAAAGAACAACCCGTCACCCCCTGTACGGCAAAACTATCCGTGTGAGCAAAAAATATAAAATTCATGATCCGGAAAATGCCTGCAGCATCGGGGATAAGGTCAGAATTATGGAAACCAGACCCCTCAGCAAAGACAAAAGATGGCGTCTGGTAGAAATCATTGAAAAGGCGGAATTGTGATAGCTGTATCTGCCGTCAGATATCCTGTTTTTATCCCGTCGTCTTCATCTGATATCTGACATGAAGGAGGTTTGACGATGATTCAGCCCCAGACGTATCTAAACGTTGCAGATAACTCGGGCGCCAAAAAGATCATGTGCATTCGTGTCCTTGGCGGTTCTTCCCGTAAATATGGCAACATCGGTGATATAATCGTTGCTTCCGTCAAAGAAGCGACGCCCGGCGGGGTTGTTAAGAAAGGCGAAGTTGTAAAAGCGGTCATCGTCCGTTCAGTTCAAGGCTTGCGACGCGGAGACGGCTCGTACATTAAATTTGACGAGAATGCAGCCGTTTTGATTAATGAGCAGAAAAATCCGCGTGGAACCCGGATTTTTGGACCGGTAGCCCGGGAACTGCGGGAAAAAGACTTTATGAAAATTGTCTCACTGGCACCGGAAGTGATTTAGCGCCAAGGAGGTGCGAAAGAAGTGGCAAAACTCCATGTGAAAAAAGGAGATCAAGTTCTTGTCCTTTCCGGTAAGGACAAAGGCAAGAAAGGCAGAATTCTGAGAGCTTTGCCGGCGGAAGGCAAAGTAATAGTCGAAGGTGTAAATATTGTAAAGAAGCATACCCGCGCCACCCAGCGTGTGCAGGCGGGCATCCATGAACAGGAAGCACCCATTTACAGCGCCAAAGTCATGGTTATCTGCCCAAGCTGCAAGCAACCGACACGCATTAAAAAGTCCCCGGTAAAAAAAGGGGAAAAGACTGTTTGGGTACGCGCCTGTAAAAAATGCGGGGAGCTTCTTGACAAGTAGCCGGAAAGGAGGTAGCAGAAGATGGCCCGTTTAAAAGAAAAATACTTGAACGAAGTCAGACCTGCCTTAATGGCACGTTTTCAGTATAAAAATCCCCTCGAGGTTCCCCGTCTGGAAAAAGTGGTTATTAACATGGGCGTGGGCGAGGCCAAAGACAATCCCAAGGCCCTGGAAGCTGCCGTCAATGATCTTTCCCTGATCGCCGGCCAGCGCCCCGTGATAACCAAAGCCAAAAGGTCTGTTGCCAGCTTTAAAATCCGTGAGGGAATGAATATCGGCTGCAAAGTGACCCTGCGCGGCGAACGGATGTACGAATTTTTGGATAAACTGTTTAATGTGGCTCTGCCCCGTGTGCGTGACTTTCGCGGCGTTTCTCCCAAATCATTTGACGGCCGCGGCAACTATTCCCTGGGACTGCGTGAACAACTGATCTTTCCGGAAATTATCTATGACCAGGTCGAAAAAGTACGCGGGATGGATGTAGTCATTGTCACTACGGCCAAAACGGATGAAGAAGCCCGTGAATTGTTGCGTGAATTGGGTATGCCATTTCGCAATGCCTAAACACGTTCATCTTTAATTTGAGAAAAAGGAGGGGAAAGTGTGGCTAAAAAATCCCTCATTGCCAAAGCAAACAGGCCCCCCAAATTTAAAGTGCGAGCTTATAACCGCTGCAAACTGTGCGGCCGTCCCCATGCGTATCTGCGCAAGTTTGGCATGTGCCGCCTTTGTTTCCGCAAGCTTGCCCATGAAGGGAAGATCCCCGGCGTGAAAAAAGCCAGCTGGTAGGGGATTGGAGAGAAAGGAGGTTCGATTGTAATGACCATGACGGACCCAATTGCCGATATGCTAACAAGAATCCGTAATGCCAACACCATGAAACATGAGGTTGTGGAAATTCCCAGCTCCAAGATTAAACTTGCCATTGCGGATATTTTGAAAAAAGAAGGTTTTATTAAAGACTATGAGTTTAAAAAAGACAACAAGCAGGGAATAATCAGGATTTTCCTGAAATACGGCCCGAATCGTGAAAATGTACTGACCGGCCTGAAGCGGATCAGTAAACCCGGCCTGCGCGTGTATGCCAGTAAAGACGAATTGCCGAAGGTGCTTGGCGGGCTTGGGGTTGCCGTTATCTCCACCTCCCAGGGGATTATGACGGACAAAGCGGCGCGCAAAGCCGGAATTGGCGGAGAAGTCCTCTGCTATATCTGGT
>JAAYLG010000104.1 GCA_012522075.1 Bacillota bacterium | reverse complement strand
TTAAAAGTTTACATAATATATATTATCGGACGTTAAATAAGGTAAAAAAATACCGCTTATTGCGGCATTATCTTTATTCTCTCCTTCTACCCTGCTGCCCTCATTTCATTTCCGAGAAATCAGAAACTGCGGGATTCCCAACGTCGACCGTTCCAATATGACAATTCCCAGGCAATTATGGCGGTCGTTTTTTTATAATAAGTCTGTTGCAGTTCTTTTAAAACATCTTCAATTGTTGCCAAAGGTCTGCTTAAATAATTATAGTTTGCCAGGTAATAGTGCTGGCCGTCCCGTATTACTAGAACAGTATGCGAGTTTTTAATATCCCCTGTTACCACTGTCAGCAGCCGGCAAGGACAATTAAATGATACTGCCCAGTAAAGTGCCGCATGATAGCCGTCACAGTCGTCTCTGAGCGGCGGATTGCTGAAAGCTTTGTCCCAGGCTGACGCCGGTGTATCCATACTGTCAAACAGCTTTCCCAGATCGTCCTGTGTCCAAATAAATCTATGGTAAAGTTGCCGCATAGTATGCTTTATTTCATTGACTGTAGCCGGAATGTATTTTCTGTATTGTTCAAGCTTCAAACCGTTAATTACAACTTTTGATTTGCAGTGACGGACCGCTGACCAGTAATATCTCAAGCATTTAAGCCATAATAAAACTGCCGATTTTAAAATAACACTTCCTCCCGGTATTTTATTTTTACATTATTATTGTATGACGACTCTCCTCTCCCCTTTCCTTTTTTGTACGGATATTATGTCAACTAAGTGAACAGTCAGCCTGTCGTACAGTTTCTACCTTAATGTTAAATTTTCCGTGTCCAATTCCTTAACTTCCACATCGGCACCGTACCGGCGCAATATTTCCTCCGCCGTCTCCTTGTTTTCACAGCCGGTGATGTTGACCACCACAGTATAAACATTATCCGGCTTTGTCTCCCCGCCCATGATTTTCTCCGCATCCTTTTTATTATACAGGCGGGTGTTTGTACGGCCTTCAACGGCCAGGTCGCTGCCTAGTATCCCCCTGGCATAATGCGGCAACTCTCCTGCATAAGCATTGCTTAAAGTGTCAATGCCCTGTGCCGGAGTTTCCCCCATTTGATAAAAGGCAACATCAAGAAAGCCTGCTTCACCCAATTTCTTTATACATTGTTTTGCCGTATCTTTTGACCTAAAACTGCCAAAATATAGCTTCAGTTCCATGAACGCCTCCAGTTTTAACATTTTTTGCACAAGCATTGTCATTTAGTATTTCCGGAGGTTATATTGCCTTATACGTCTGCCTCTACGCTTTTTTAATTTGCTTTCATATCCGGTGTTTTATTATGAAAAACCTGCCTCATTTTACGTCTTGGAGCAGGTTTAATTAAAGTTTAACATAATTTCTGCTGCTGAATATATAGTTGCTGATGATTGTAATTTAGTCTGCATCTACAATTAAATCAACAAAGGAGAAAGAATTGACATCAACCAGCCCGCGGTTTGTAAGTCGCAATGCGGGGATGACCGGCAGCGACAAAAGTGCCATGGTCATAAAGGGCGATACCAGCGTACAGCCTAATGTTTTCCACACATCAGCCAGTCCGGCAACGGCCTTTGCTACAGCCTCCACTGGCTGGTAGGACATTAGCCCGGCCAGCGGCAACTCCACAAGCGCCAGTACTTTGCCGTCCGCCACAGCAACCATCCCACCGCCGCAATCTGCCAGGACATTGCCGGCAAAGGCCATATCCTGATCGTTGGTCCCCACGACCAGCAGATTGTGGCTGTCATGAGCAACCGTGGAAGCAACGGCGCCGGAGGTAAAGCCAAAACCGGTAACAAAACCAACGGCATAACTGCCTGTCCCCTTGTGTCGTTCAAAAACGGCAATCTTGGCCATGTCTCTTTCCGTATCCTGCAGCAAATACCCGTTGTGCGGTATCATCTTACAGAGCTTTTCCTGCGTTACCACTTGTGCTTCTTTAATCTCAATGACCCTGACAGTTACCGGACTGTCTGTTTTGGGCACAGGAACGGCAAAATCATCTTCTGTGAGCCGCCGCTTTAGCCTGACAGACTGCCGGGCAAAAGCAGGGTATGTTTTTTTCGGCAAGGGAACAAGCAACTTCCCTCCTGCTGCCACTTGTTGGCCGGCTATAAATACTTTTTCCACTTTTACTTCCGCCAAATCGGAAAGAAGGGAAAAATCGGCATATTTGCCTGGGGCAATGCTGCCCAGTTCATGGTCGCAGCGGAAATAACGAGCCGTATTGATTGTCGCCATTTGCACGGCGCGGATAGGATTCATGCCTTCCTGAATAGCACGCCCGATAACATGGTTCAGATGACCCCGTTGCAAAATCGTTTCCGGATGTGTATCGTCGGAACAAAGGATAGCATAAGTACTGTCAATCCCTTCCTCGGTGATGGCACGTATTGTTGCTTTGATATCGTGCCAGGCGGAGCCTTCCCGCAGCATTGTATACATCCCGCTGCGCAGCTTGGCCAAGGCATCTTCTTTGGTTACCGATTCATGACAGGAAGTGCAGCCGGCCGCCCGGTATGCCGCCAACTCCTTCCCCCCTGCCGCCATGGCAAAATGGCCGGTAACAACTTTGCCGGCTTTCAGCGTTTCCTTGATGATGGCATGCGTGCTTGGGTCGCCGGTAATCACTCCGGGATAATTCATCATTTCCCCGAGACCCACCACTCCATCCCAGGATAATGCCTCCCTCACATCGGCCGGTCCGATGGCGGCACCGGCATCTTCCATCCCAGGTGCGGCAGGCACACAGGAAGGAACGGTGGTAAAAACGCGCAGCGGTACTATGCGCCCCTCTTCATGCATCAGGCGAACGCCTTCCAGCCCCAGTACATTGGCTATTTCATGCGGATCCATAAAAATGGCGGTGGTACCGCAAGGCAGCACACTGCGGGCAAATTCTGTAACACTCACCATGCTGCTTTCCACATGGATATGCCCGTCAAGAAAACCTGGGACCAGGTACATGCCGCCGGCGTCAACAACAGTTGTTTCAGGGCCGATGGTATGGCCGGCATCGCCCACCAGGGCAATACGCCCTTCAGAAACGGCAATATCCGTCCCGGGTTGGATTTCGCAGGTATGGACATTAACAAGGTTGGCATTGCGGACAACCAGTTGAGCCGGCTGCCGCCCCATGGCCACCTCCACCAGTATCTGCAATACTTCCTGCAGTTTGTTTTCTTTCTTAAAACTCACTTTCGATCCTCCTGCATTTGCGCCGCGAGCATAGACAAAAATGGTATTAGGTCTAAAAGGCGGCCGCACTTCTTTTCTTTGTCCAATGCCTGCAGTGTTTCAGACACCAGAAATGTATGCATCCCGGCTTTTTCTGCCGATTCAATATCGAAGATATATTCATTGCCAACCATCAGGCACTTATGCGGTGGCACATCAATCAACTTGGCAACTTCCAAGTAATATTCCGGGTTGGGTTTACAATAGTGCATTGTCTCATAAGACGTTATTAAACAAAAATCCTCCGGTTTAAGTCCGGCCCACTTCATTCTGTGCAAAATGGCAGTTAGCGGAAAGATGGGATTTGTGGCCAAAACAAGCCGACAGCCGCTTTGACGTAATTTTTCCATGACATACGGTACATCAGGGAAAGGCTTGATGTTTCCCTTAAGCGTAGGAAAAATAGTTTCATAAAATTCATCGATTAAAGGCCAGACCACATCATGCGGGTGTTTCACCCAGGTATAAAAATGCTCAATGAAAGCCTCTTGATTTGTTTTCCCGGGATCGGTATCACGGATCATAACCTCGGTGGAGGCCCATAAATTCTTCTTGAAACTGGCGGAGTCGATAAATTCAGCCAAATGTTGTGCCAGTTTCTTAAAATAACGCTCTAAAAAGCCGTCCATGTCCACATCCAGGAGTGTGCCGTCCAAATCAAGTAAAACAGCTTCAATCATATCATCACCTGCTTTCATTCAGCAAATTCTACACTGTAGAGGAAAGTTCCTTCCTTCTTACTTAAAGCTACAAGCAGCTCAAGCCAAGCTGCTGTACGATGTCGCCCACAATATCGCCAAAAGGGAACACCATTTTGGCCGGGAGCTTTTGATTCACAGCAAAGGTGCAACCAGGGCCCTGCCTCCCGGGCATAAAAACAACCCCGAGCATTTTATGACCACCGGTCACCCGGTACTTTTGCCCGGTTCCATGGGAACTCATTCCTATATCGCCACCGGCTTGGAGCGCGCCAAGGAAACTTTCTGTTCTGTAAATCATGGCGCCGGGCGGGTATTATCCCGTGCGGCGGCAAGAAAATCCATTACCGGCACAGAATTCGAAGAGCAGATGGCAGGCATTCACTACAATGTCAGCAATTATAAACGGATTGTTGACGAAGCGCCCCAAGCCTATAAAGACATCCACCTGGTAGTAAACACCCTGGCGGGAATAGGCATAATTAATTTAGTTGCCAATGTCAGACCCATGGCTGTAATTAAGGGCGAGGGATAAAGAAAAGCCCCTTGAAAAAGCTTTATTGCCGGCTTTCCAAGGGGCTTTGTAATTTGCTCACGATCTAATTTCAGTCCACCGCCTCCGCCCTGGATAAACGCTTTGTATCTCTTTGGGACGGCATAGGATATCTTTGAAAAACAAGCAAACAATTTCCTAGGCAACAGAAGAGCAGACCGCTATTTTTTTGCCCAGTAGCAGTTCCAATCGCTCCGCCTCGGACATAGGTTTGACTGTCTCGGGATGAACGGCTATACAGAAGCCGTCATTCAGCCGAGTTTGCACTTTACCCAGCGCTACTTTACTGCCACGGAGGTGGGGAGCATCAAGGATACCTGCCTTAATAGCTTTAACCAATACTTGGGGATCGCTGCCCAATTCGACACCGTGTTCAGATAATTCATCAAGGGCTGCCAGAAGTATTCTTGCCTCCCTAAGCAAAGCTTCCTTACGGGCCTGTATAATCGGATCGCCGGTCAGGTCCGGCAAACCGTCGATTGTATTCTGCAGAACACCGTTAACAATTTCACAGCTTTCAATCACATCATCGGCGGTAGCCGCATGGCTGGCTTCACAGTACCCCACCACGTGGATAATATCCGGTTTCAGCGACAAAGCTAAATGGATCGAGGAAGCCAATTGTCCTTTAGCCTTATTCAAATTAACATCAAGGCTTGCCAAACCGGTGCGCACCTGCGTATAACTCTGAAAATTTTCGTCATGTAAGGAAGTAATTAATTCTTTTTTTGCCAGCATTTTTGCCAAATCATAATTATACCAGGTGCCAAAAGGGGTATTAAACATGTACTGAGCCACATAATGCTTAACTCCCTGTTTTTTGGCAAACAGCGCCGCCAAATAAGCCATCACTTCAGCAATGGAATCTGGTGCCTCCCGCAGACTCCAGTGGTGGGCTTCATTAACTTCTACAGGCAGACCTCTTTCTCCGTACCAGGCAATTGCTGCTAAATTTTCAGCCAAAGCGGCTGCCAGCGGACGATTGGAGCGGCCATCCAATTCACTGTACCAGCAAAGGGGGATAGCACCCCAGGCGTTTTTAATGCTTTCAACAGACAGTTCCGCCCACTGCAGTAAATCTCGAGTGCCTGAATAAATGCGCAATAACGGGTAATTACCACAACGGCTGGCTTCATAGAGATCGTACAAATCTTGTGGACGTCGCAGCGGCACTCCTCCAGCCCCGTCCTGCAGTGGATCCATCTCTTCCGGTCTAAAAAAGCTGGCCTGAGCATTCTGATCGGGACCGATAGAGATAACATCTACTACTTTAGCCTCGGCAATCTCCCGCACTCCCTGCAGCGTAGCTGCGAAAGATGGCAGGCCAAAATGGTGACGCAGCAGTGGATAAGGACGCTTGCCCTCCAGCCTCGGCAAAAGCTGATCCGCATAACGCCTGCTAACCGCCTCCTGCTCGCGGCCCTGGAGGTAAGCGACAATCTCATCAATTCCTTCCAGTCCGGAAAAAACCTGCTGAAAAACACCTGTAGCTTTAGCCGCTGCGGCAGCTGCCGGAGTACCGCCAAAAATAAGGGTTATCTCTTCTAAACCAGCCTTCTTTAGGGCTGCTGCAACCTCCTGCACCAGACCATTAACCAGTTCAGGCGTTAAACGATAGCTCAACGCCAAAATATCGGGACGATACTTCAGTGCCGCTTGTACAATCCCTTCCGTACCAGCTGCCGGCCCCAAAAACTCTGTTTCATAGCCGTTTGCTTCCGCCAGACGCAGAAAACGCAGCACCCCGGCTACATGCACATCATTACCTAAAGGAGACCCTAAGATTTTTCTCTTTCTTTCAACCATGCTAGTCCTCCTTCCATAACAAATCGCCGAATTTCAGTCGCCGATAAACCGTCAATGCCCATTCTCTCCTTTGTCCGCCCCTGCCGCCAGTAATCCTCCCCCAGTAACATGGAACCTAAATGTATCATCGAGCGGATGGTTGGAGTAGGCACCTCCAATAACTCTCCTAAAGCAGCGATAGGTACCAGACTCATAGGAATATCTTCTGTAATATAACGATGGAAAAGCCCTGTCGGCGCCTTTATCCCTTTGTAGCCATGATTATTCTGGATTGCCTCATAAAGCGTCCGCCCCGCCGCATCATAAGCTACATAGAGCCAGGTGCGAGCGTTCATGGCACGAATACCCAAAGCGTCAGCCACGGCAACCCGCTCGGCATCCATGGCCTCCAGCACTTTACTTATACTGGGTGTAACTCCGTCCGTATAAAAGTCAAAATCACCACGTGTAGCCTCCACACGCGTAGCATTTAGAATTAAAATCCCCGGGTGAAAAATAGCACCGATATTATCTAAACTCGTCTTAAGCACATTACTTCCCGACACAAATTGCGGCAGAGCAGTACGTAAAGTTTTAACAACTTTTACTGTATTATGACTCGGTAGCGCAGCCACGGGAACATTATTTTTAATCCCATAAATAGTGACCTGGGCCGGGTTATTATTGCGGGCTGTATAAATTAAGGTCTGAGCCTCGGCAATGGTAGCGTCGACACGCACACCCTTGCTGGCAACCACATGCAAAAACTCTAAAGCACCACCGGTACGTCCCGGGTGAAGAACTACTATGTGACCGTCGCGCAAGTAAGGGGCCGCCTTCTCAGCCAACCAACGATGGGCATTGGCCGGCACTACTACCATTATCACATCTGCCTCTGCTAAAGCTTCCTCCATATTACTGGTTACTACTGAAAGCGGCGCAAATCCTTCCACAACTCCGTTTAAGGTGATTCCTCCACTTTGGCGAATAGGCTCCAGGCGTTCCTCGCTGCGATTAAACAAAGAAACTTGAAACCCCATTAACGCTAAATGGCCGGCCATTGCCAATCCGCCATGCCCGGCTCCCAGCACTGCAAATCGGGGAGCCTCAGGCGGCACTGCAGGCACCACCGGCTGAAAAGAAAATGAATTCATTACCATACTATTACCCCCTTTCGCTAATTATCCCCTTTGCCCAAGCTCAACCTTTCCTTCCTAAAATCCTTCCGCCACTTTTCCCCTCAGGCCAGTCCAATCAAAGAACAGGTATCCTGATAAATTCCACTGCTTGAGCCTTCATTATTGTGTTTCTCGGTAATGTGGAACTCCAGGCAGAAGGTTATCAAGGTTTACTACGTTATCATTTTATCAAAAATATGCTACTTTTAGAAGATGTAATTATTGAGAATATTCAGTAAATCAAGGCGCTTCAGGTACTTTTCTACTGCCCCTTTTTAAAAATGAGGCAGTAATGGGTTGCAGAATAAACAAAAACAATTGGAAACGGAACAATAAGTATTAACGCTCGGGCCGTCTTTCCCTGAGCAGGCAGAGCATGCCAACTGCTCCCGCTTCCTGCCCCAGGGCTGCTTTTTTTAGCTTAACATGTTTTGCAATATGGGTTACTGCTTTCTCTGCCAACATGGAGCGCAGCGGAGCTAGCAGCGCCTCGCCTGCATTGGCTACGCCCCCCCCTATAACCAATACTTCCGGATCAAGGAGGTTGACAAGGTTTACAAGGCCGATACCGAGATAGTATATTGCTTCGTCCAGTATTCCTTTTGCCGGCATGTCTCCGGCAGCGGCAGCGGCAAAGACATCGGTTGCCGTGATTTTGCCCTTTATGTCTGCCAGGGCTGTCTTTCTGCCGGAAGCCAGCATTTCCTGGGCACTGCGGGCAATGGCTGTACCGGAAGCGACCGTTTCAAGGCAGCCGCGGCGGCCGCAGCCGCAGAGTGGACCGTCCGGCTTGACGGCCATGTGGCCGATTTCTCCGGAAAAACCGCGGTTGCCCCGGTAGAGGCGGCCGTCCAAAACAAGCCCGGCGCCAATGCCTGTACTGACAG
>JAAYLG010000005.1 GCA_012522075.1 Bacillota bacterium | reverse complement strand
CTTCCAGGCCCAGCTTAAAGCTTACAACCGCCGTTCAAACAATATCCCGATGCGTCCTCTCGGCTACCTATCTCCCCTAGAGTTCTTAAAACTGTACTGTGTCCAAAATGTTTGACAAACCTACAAAAAACAAGAGTGCAGAATTATAATTGCAATCTATTACGGCAGCGGCGGGAAAACAATGGCATCCAGGTGCCTGGCCCTTACATTTACGCCTTCGATGTTGCCTTCAAAAACACCTGAGCCGCGGCGGACTTGCAGGATATAGGTGTAGGTGCCCGGGGCTCCTGGTATATCCGTCCAAGTTAGATTTTGGATGTTTCTAAAGACGGTGGTAATGCCTGTGGGTTTCGGAAAGTCGACCAGATGCCAATCGGCTTCCGTTAACGGGCCAAACCCGGACCGCACCAGCCTGAAGGTTAAGCGGCAGGTATAAATTGCAGGCTGGCTTTCAGTCGCGAAGGCAGCTTCAACCATTGCCCCCAGTCTTACTCTTTGGCCGGGCAAATTTGTAGTCACATCAACCTGAAGGATGTCGAGAAAGGTAAACCCAGGGTTTTCAGGTATTTCCATAAACTCTACTATCTGGTTATAGAAATGAGAACAACATACCGGTCTGATACCCATCGGCCAACACCTTTCATACCTATTATTTTATATATCTTATGTAATGCAGAGTCCCAACGCCACATGTGCCGCCGCCCGCGCAAAAAGAAAAAGCAGGAGTGGATTCCTGCTTACTTGATGCCTCTGCGGGGGGGAGGATTGATTTATGTGCGTTATTTGCCGTAAAGCCAGCAATCAACTGCCTTTTCGTAGGTCAGCAGCTCATCAGGTGCAAAGAAAAGATTGATTTCCCGCTCAGCACTCTCAGGCGAATCGGAGCCGTGAATGACATTATTACCCATAAACACGGCAAAATCTCCGCGAATTGTCCCGGGCGCAGCTTCCGCCGGATTTGTTTTGCCCATCATGCTGCGGATGACGGATACGGCGTTCAAACCTTCCCAGACCATGGCAACTACGGGTCCCGATGTAATAAAATCGATCAGTTCCCCGTAAAAAGGTTTCCCTTTATGCTCGGCATAATGTTTTGCCGCCAATTCGCCGGAGACTTGCATCATTTTCAGGCCGACCAGTTTAAAGCCTTTGCGTTCAAAACGTCTGATGATTTCACCCACCAGGTTGCGCTGCACGCCATCCGGTTTTACCATCACAAATGTTCTTTCCACTGCCACCACTCCTTACACAGACTAATAGATTAAGAGCGGCTCGTCATCAGCAATGATACGTTTATTCCAGCTGATGGCCTGCCTGATATGCTTGGGAACGGAAAACATTGACAGGTGGGTCTCTCCGTCATAGAATTTCAAATCAGATATTTTTCTTTCTTCTAAACGCTTGTCTATCTCGGCAGGTGAAAATTGCAGGGGATCAAGCGTTTTTGCCGCTACTGCAAATCCCCACTCTGTATCATAGGAAGGAATGAATACTGAATAGGGACGAACAATGGGAAAAGCTGTGGCCAGTGTATGACAAACAGCTGCATGGCATTCAATCAGGCGTGGATTAAAGGACCCGGCCTGCACGGCAACGATGCCGTCTTCCTGCAGGCGGGCGGCAACAATTTGATAAAATTCACGTGTAAAAAGCAAGTAGGCGGGCCCACCATCCACCGGCTCGGGCAAGTCCAAAAAAATTACATCAAAATTTTCCTTGCTGTTCTCCAGGTAAGCACGTGCATCCTGATAAAGCACTCTTACTTTCGGGTGTTCGAAAGCACCCTGGCTCCATTCCGGCAGATATTTCTTACACAGTTCCACCACTTCCCGGTCAATATCCACCATCAAGATATGCTCTACTGTAGGATGGCGCAGGATTTCGCGCAAAACTGCCCCTTCTCCTCCACCGACCACAATTACCTTTCTGGGAGCAGGATGGAATGTCATGGCCGGCTGGACTAAAGCTTCATGATAAATATATTCATCATACTCGGCCGACTGGATCTTACCGTCCAGTATCAGGCAACGGCCATAGAATTCCGTGTCAATTATTTCTACATTTTGATATTTTGTTTTTCCACTGTAAAGTAAATTTTCCACCGCTTGCATATGTGCCTGGGTAGGATGGGTATATTCTATAAACCATTTCCAGGGCGGTGTTTTCACAGCGGCTTCCCCCTTTCGGTCAGAAGTTCGCTACCTTCGCCTGGACGGAGGCTTCATGGTTAAAAATTCCGCGCTTAATTTCCCGTGCGTCCATGTTACTGGCAGCAAAATTATCCTTAAGATAGTTGGATGCCACCCATGGATCCACCCTGTCGCCGCAGGTAAAAACATCTACAGCGGCGTAACCATATTCCGGCCAGGTATGGATAGCAAGATGCGATTCCGAAATTACCACAACCCCGCTTACGCCTTGGGGACTAAATTTATGGAATGCCACTTCCCGGATTTCAGCACCTGCTTCAAGGGCGGCGTCAACCATAGTTCGCTCTATCCCCTGAATATCATTGAGGATATCTGCAGGACAACCGTAAAATTCAGCCAGAACGTGACGACCTAATGCGCTCATTTTCTAAAGCCTCCTTTTATATATAATATATTTGCCCGGGCGCAGGTTGCCCCCCCGAGCATCAAGTTAAATTGTAACAAATTCACGGGAAATGTCAATCTGCTTCGCATATTTTTTTCATTTCCAGCAAAAACCCGCCGCTACTTGCTTTTCCTGCGTTTTTGCTGCTGCACGGAGCTTATTGCACTGCGTTTTTTCAAAATTTTTTTATATATAATTTTAAGGCAAGAAAAAACAGGGAGTATCCCCTGGTTTAAATTAAGTATCTTTTTTTATTTGCCACTTCTGTGATAATTTTTTAAATTCCCTGGGCAGGGTGGTAAGTTCTTTCACTGCTTTGTAGCATTTCATGGTACTCTCCGCTTGTTACTAAATCAATAAAAATATTTACCAGTTCGGGGTCAAATTGAATACCGGCAGCTCTCTTAAGTTCGGCCAGGGCTTCTTCTTTCGATTTTGCTTTCCGGTAAGGCCTGTCATTTGTCAGGGCGTCATAAGCATCGACGATAGCCAGAATGCGGCACTCCAGAGGTATGTCGCTGCCTTTGAGTCCCAGCGGATATCCGTCCCCGTTCCACCATTCGTGATGTTTTAAAATCCAATCTGCCAAATGAATAAGGTCGGGTGCGGAGAGGGCAATGCGATGGCCGATTTCCGGATGTCTTCTAATGATTTCTATTTCTTTGCTGGTTAGAGGTTCTTTTTTGAAAAGAATCTTTTCCGGTACCCCTACATTACCGATATCATGAAATTTGGCAAACAGGCGGATGTCTTTCAGATGTTCCCCGGTAATACCGGTTTTCATGGCCAGTCCGGCTACCATTTTTTCCATCTGTTCCGCGCTTTGACCGTTCGTATACTGTCGTGCAGCCAGAGCCCGCAACAGGATTTGCATTGTTGTTTCCCGCACCGCGCTGCTGCGCCTGGCTTTTTCGCGGTACATATTGTTGTCCGCTTCCCGGAACAGATCATCAACATTAATTGCCTCTCCCGTACAGACGGCATAACCTACGGACATACTTAAATAATACTTTTCATGCTTTTTGTTGTACTCCTGCAGGGCAAGGCGGATACGTTCACAGGCTGCTTCCGTAGCTTGCCTGTCCGCATTGGGGAGCAGGATGGCAAACTCATCCCCGCCTATCCGGGCAACAACATCGCTTTCCCGGAAACAGGATTTAATTACTTGTGCCGCCGCTTTCAGCAGCTTGTCGCCCACAGCGTGCCCCAGGCTGTCATTGTAAAGTTTAAGCCCGTCAAGATCGCAGACAATAATACCGAGGCTGTTTAAGCGGCTGTTTGCCAAACGGTGCATTTCATGTTCAAAATAAGCCCTGTTATAAATACCGGTTAAAGCATCATACAAACTCATATATTGTAGTTGCTTTTCACGCAGTTTTTGTTCGGTAATATCGGAGATCAGAGCAACATAGCCGTTGATTTCCCCGCTGCTGTTGCGGGTCGGTGACAAGGACAGGCTGGCTGCCAGCAGCATCCCGTCTTTTTTTTGCAACTCAATTTCAAGAGCATTATCCAGCTCACCGCCTGCGGCTTTTTTCAGGTAACTCCTGTATTCCAAAGCTTTGGCGTCAGGGACGATGGGATTAAGCAAACCTAGAACTTCCTTTTCTTCCCAGCCGAACATTTTTTCCGCTGCCTGATTCCAGCTTAAAATGTGGTTTTCCGTATCCAAGGTAAGTATGGCCAAGGGGGAGGCCGAAATAATGGCCCGCAACTTCTCATTGGCATGTTTCAGAGTGTTTTCCGAGTAGATTCTTACCTTTACAGCCGCCGCAAGCATGAAGTAAAAGAGAATCCCGGAAAATAGCACAAATATCCAGCCTTTGTAAGTCTGCCACGCCTGCACGGTTTCGGGGTCGGCAGCCACTACAGCCAGCAGGCGGTCAAACAGGACAATATATGCACATGACAAAACAATATAAATAACTGTGAGCAGCAAAGAAAACGAGATTTTGATTCGTCGCACGGCAACACATCCCTTATTTTGCCTGAAACGAACTGGTATTATTTTCTTTTCGCTGTCAGACAAAATATCCCTGCTCTCGGTGAGGGAAATCTTTCTACTTTAATTTTTCAAGCTCTGAATAGGGGCGGGAATCCGTCCGCCCCGGCGGACAAATGCACCGGCTGAAAAAGTATTAACCGGCATTACCGGGGCACGGCCCAGCAAACCGCCAAATTCAACATAGTCGCCAACCTCTTTTCCCGGGGCTGGTATGATACGGACAGCGGTTGTTTTTTGGTTAACAACACCGATAGCCGCTTCATCCGCGATGATGGCGGCAATTGTTTCTGCAGATGTGTTGCCGGGGACGGCAATCATGTCCAGGCCGACGGAACAGACACACGTCAAAGCTTCCAGCTTTTCCAGCGTCAGTGCCCCCTGTTCCACAGCCCGGATCATGCCTGCGTCTTCACTGACAGGGATAAAAGCACCGGACAGGCCTCCCACATAAGAAGACGCCATGGCCCCTCCCTTCTTCACCGCGTCATTCAGCAGCGCCAGTGCGGCGGTTGTTCCATGTGCTCCGCAGCGTTCAAGCCCCATGGCCTCAAGAATATCTGCCACACTGTCACCAACGGCAGGTGTGGGCGCCAGAGAAAGATCTACAATACCAAAGGGAACTTGCAGGCGGGCGGCCGCTTCCCGGCCGATCAGTTCCCCCATCCGCGTAATTTTAAAGGCTGTTTTTTTAATTATTTCAGCCAACGTACCCAAATCGGCCGTTCCTCCCGCTTTTTCCACCGCCCTTTTCACCACTCCCGGCCCGCTGACACCGGTGTTTATCACGCACTCCGGCTCGCCTACACCATGAAAAGCCCCGGCCATAAAGGGATTGTCTTCGGGCACATTGGCAAATACCACCAGTTTGGCACAGCCCAGCCCGTCTCTGTCTGCTGTCAGTTCGGCCGTCTGCTTAATAATTTCACCCATGCGGGCCACGGCATCCATATTAATGCCTGCTCTGGTAGTTGCCACATTGACTGAAGCACAGACTCTTTCCGTTTCCGCCAGGGCACGGGGAATGGAAGCCAGCAGGCACAGATCACCCGGTGTCAGGCCCTTATGAACAAGCGCGGAAAAACCGCCGATAAAATTGACGCCCACGGCTGCCGCCGCCCTGTCCAGAGTAAGGGCAAAATCAAGGTAATCCTCCGCCTGCGCCGCTTCCGCCACCAGGGAGATAGGCGTTACGGAAATCCTTTTATTTACAATGGGCACCCCGTATTCCCGTTCCAGTTCTTCTCCTACCGCCACCAAACGGGCTGCCAGGCGGGTAATTTTATCATATATTTTCCGGCAGGCTGCTTTTGGATCTGCATATGCACAGTTCCGCAGGCTGATGCCCATTGTAATGGTACGGATATCCAAATGTTCTTCCTGAATCATGGCCACAGTTTCCATGATTTCCTGCAGGGTAAACATGGCCGGCTCCCCCTCCTAAATCCTGTGCATAAAGCGAAAAACATCTTCATGCTGCACAACGATTTTCAGACCAATTTTCTTGCCCAATTCCTGCATTTTCTCCTGCAGTGTGCCCAGATCAATCCGGCTTTGTTCCATGTCTGCTATCAGAATCATGGTGAAGATTCCCTGCATTGTTGTCTGGCTGATATCGAGAATATTTATATTGTTTTCTGCCAATATACCGGAAACGCCGGCAATAATACCGACGCGATCCTGACCGAGAACACTGACTATCACCCGGTTGCCCCGGGAAGTTGCCGACATGTGCCATCGCCCCTTTTTGCTGCAGGCGACTTTATTGCCTGCTAAAATATGTGTGATTTGGGTCTTTTTCTGCGCCCTCTATCATATCATAAAGACAGTTGGCACGCCAGAATTTTTACCTTTTCGATCGTGTCAGGTTTGTAGGACTACAATAGATCTTGGACACTAGGCTTTAAAAAAAAGAATGCAAGATGAGGACAATTCGGTTATTGTTAAGTTACGACAACAAAACAGTACCGAAAGGAGTGCCTCATCCTGCATG
>JAAYLG010000017.1 GCA_012522075.1 Bacillota bacterium | reverse complement strand
TTCCAGGCCCAGCTTAAAGCTTACAACCGCCGTTCAAACAATATCCCGATGCGTCCTCTCGGCTACCTATCTCCCCTAGAGTTCTTAAAACTGTACTGTGTCCAAAATGTTTGACAAACCTACAGATACGATTATATGCTAAAAATGCGAATTACATTAAAATCTTGAAAAAAATACTTGTATTGTCTGGCAATTGCTGGTATACTTTTATTTGTCGAACTATGTAAAATGGGGGGAATAATGTTGAAATCAACGGGTATTGTACGTAAAGTCGACGAACTAGGGCGCGTAGTAATTCCAATTGAACTGCGGCGCACACTGGGCATTGACGTAAAAGATTCACTGGAAATTTATGTCGACAATGAACGCATTATCCTGAAAAAGTATGAACCGGCCTGTTTATTCTGCGGCAATGCCGATAATGTTAAACATTATAAAGGCCGAATCGTCTGCGAAGACTGCATCAAAGAAATGGCCGCACAATAATTCTGGGCATTATTGCCCTTCTTTTTTTTGCGCCAAAATCAGGCGGTAAATTTCATTGCGGGGAAGCCCGGTCAAGCGGGCCACTTCCTGCGCCGCCTGCCCTGCAGGCATGCCAAGGTCCAGATAGTGGGCGATGAGAGCGTCCGCACCAAGCTCTTCTTTGGCCTGTACGCCTGGAGCCAGTACCACCGTGCACTCGCCTTGCGGTTCCACCTGGGTAAAATAGCTGCTCACTTCCGCCAGCGTACCGCGATGATATGTTTCATGCAGTTTTGTCAGCTCCCGCGCCACCACTACCTGCCTGTCGCCGTCAGCCGCCGCCAGTGCAGCCAGTGTCCGGCGCAGGCGGTGCGGCGCTTCATAAAAAATAACTGTTTTATCCTCTGCCAAAATTTTGGCGAGAATTGTCTTTTTCTGCGCACCGCGCGGCGGGAGAAAACCATAGAAAACAAAAGGAACGGCGGGCAGACCCGACGCCGACAAGGCGGTGACCGCCGCCACCGGGCCGGGCAGGGCAATCACAGTATGCTGCTCCGCCACAGCTTTTTTCACCAGTTCTTCCCCCGGATCGGCAATGGCCGGTGTCCCTGCATCACTGACAAGGGCAATCGTTTCCCCGTTATGCAGCCACTGCAAAAGCTGCGGCGTCCTCTGCCTCTTGTTATGTTCATGGTAACTGACAAGGGGGGTATGAATGCCGTAATGGCTTAAAAGCTTACGCGTCTGCCTGGTATCTTCCGCCGCTATTTTATCCGCCTCCCGCAGGATGCGCAGCACGCGCAGCGTAATATCCTCCAGATTACCCAAAGGAGTGGGACAGAGATATAATGTTCCTTTTTTCATTAATACACCTCACCGGCAGCAATACATAGAAACTGCATGGGACACAAACACTAAAAACCGCAGTACGAATAAAAGGAGCGGCTTATGAACCGACAAAGACCACCGCAACCCATGTTTGGTTTTACAGGCACCAACGGTAAAACAACCGCCGCCCTGCTGACCGGCTTCATCTTATCCCGTTGCAATCTCTCACCCGCCGTGCTTGATACCTGGAAGGGCAATATTTCTTTTACCCGCTTTCAGCAGCAAGCGGCGATGGCCAAGAGCGACTGCCTGCTCGTGGAAGTGCCGGTTGATGCCTTGCGGTTGAAACACCTCACCGGGGAAAGTTTTGCCGGGGCAGCTTTGACCAACCTCTCCCTGGACCATTTAAAGTCTTGCCGGACACAAAAACATTACACAGCCATTAAAGCCGCCTTTTTTGCCCAGTTGCCGGCGGGAGCAAAAGTCTTTATCAATGCGGATGACCCGCAGGCATTGTCTCTGGCGGAAGAAGGACATGTGGAATACCTGACGTATGCAGTCCGGTATCCCAAGGCCATGATTGTAGCCGACAACCTGCAACGCAAAAACTTGTCTTATCTTTTCGACCTCACAGTCAAGGCAGATTTTTCCGGCTTTGGCGGCACAACTGTTGCTCCCGGTTCCGCCCCGGTCCGCCTGCGGATGACAGGACTGCATAATGTAGCCAACGCCTTGCTGGCGGCAGCCGTAGCGCTCCTGTTTGTCCCCGACGTGGCGGCAGTGGCCAAGGCTTTATCCGCTTTCCCCGGCATGCGGAGAAACATGGAAGTTATAACTGTAAACGGCTATACGGTGGTGGATGATGCCGCCACCAACCCTGCCGCGCTTGCGGCAGCCCTCAAAGCCGCCGATCTGCTGCCCGCCGCCAGGATCCTGCTTTTGCACGGAATATACGGCGGCGGAGGACAGGTGTTGAACCGCTGTAATGCCTTGGAGTTGGCAGCCTGGAGTAAAAAACATCTCGGCAGCCGGCTTTTTGTCACACGCAGTATGTATCACTGCAGGAAAAAACACCAGGTACATTTGCACGAAGAAAAAGCATTTTTTACGGCACTACAAGAGACGGGCACTGAATTTGCCTATTTCCCCGACCTTCCCGACGCCGTCAACAGTCTCCTGTGCCATGCCGCCCCGGGCGACTTGCTGCTGCTGCTTGGCGGCCCGGTGTTGAGCCGTGCGCGGGAAATACTTTTGCGCGCCGCAGGCGGCGATGCCGCGAAGTTGCTTCACCATTATGCAGACAATTTGGCGGAAAGTGATGCCCAGGCACTTTTCCCCAATCCTACCTGATCAGCTTAAGTCGTCTTCCAGGATAATATCATTTTCAAGTTCTTCTTTTTCCCCGCGCGCAATCTCATAAGCATCCGATTCGAAGCGGAGGCAGCACATCAGGCGCCCACAGACGCCTGAAATTTTCGTCGGATTCAGGGAAAGATTCTGGTCCTTTGCCATCCTGATGGAGACAGGTTCAAATTCCCCGAGAAAAGTATGGCAGCACAGGACACGGCCGCACGGGCCCAGGCCGCCAATCATTTTCGCCTCGTCACGGACACCGATCTGCCTTAATTCAATCCGGGTGCGGAAAATGGCGGCCAAATCTTTAACCAGTTCGCGGAAATCGACCCTTCCTTCCGAAGTAAAATAAAAAATAACTTTGGAACGGTCAAAAGTATACTCAACATCCACCAATTTCATATCCAAGCCATGCTCGCGTATTTTCTCCAGGCAAATCTTAAGAGCTTCTTCTTCTTTCTGCCTGTTTTCCAAAATCTGCTGACAATCTTCTTCAGTGGCAACACGGATTACCTTTTTCAGTGGCTGGACCACTTCCTCATCCGGAACCATGCGGGGTGCAACCACCACTTCTCCGAATTCCAACCCGCGGGAAGTTTCAACTATGGCAAAGCTGCCGGCCGGCAGCTCCATTTCTTCCGGATCAAAGTAGTAAATTTTGCCCGCTTTTTTAAAGCGGATCCCCACAACTTTCTGCATGGGCACCAACCTCCTTCAGGTCTCTTAGCGCTTTTTCCAGCAGCAGACGTGTATTGACCGGCCGCGCCAGGTCTGCCTGCAGCGCAAGCAAAAGCTGCAACGCACGGCGGCAGGCTGCAGGCGGCCATATCTCTGCAAGCCGTTCAAGCAGCCCCCTGTCTCCCCCGGACAGCATCGTTCCGCCGTGAGAAATAGCATGCAACATTAAGACATCACGCAAAGTCAGAATGACGGTATCGAGCAGTGCAGGCAGGTTCTCTTCCTCCGCCAGTCGTGCAGCCTGCTCGCTAGGGCGGGAAAGCCCCGGCAGCCCGGCAAGAAAAGCGGCTGCTTTTTGCGCTTGTTCCACCCTGCCTTTTTCATCCGCAAGCTGCAGGATGCGACCCGGTATCCCTTCCGCCCGCAGCATGATTTCCAAAGCGCTGTCGGCTGCGGCCTCCAGGCCGCAATACCGTAACAAATCAACCGTACTGTCCTGATCCAGCCTGCCCACAGGGTAGTGCTGGCAACGGGAACAGACTGTCTCCGGCAAATCCCCCGGCCGGGACGACAACAAGACAATTACCGTACCGGCAGGCGGCTCCTCCAGCACTTTCAGCAGGCTATTAGCCGCCTCAAGCGTCATGGTATCGGCCTGATCAATGATAAAGATCTGGAACCTTCCCTGTCGCGGCTTGAGGTGTGCATATTTTTTCACTGCCCTAATCTGTTCAATTCTGACAGATTTTCCTTCAGGACCGAGCCAATGGATATCGGGATGAGTTTTTTTTGCGGCCGCCAAGCAGGAAGGGCAGTTGCCGCAACCGGCAAGCTCGGGATGCAGGCAATTCAAGGCGGCGGCAAGGGCGGCCGCTATAGTTTTTTTTCCAATCCCTTCCGGGCCGGAAAAGAGATAAGCATGAGCCGTTTTCCTCCGGCGGACAGCTTCCTGCAAGGTATGCACCAGTTCTTTGCGACCAAAAATTGCGTCCCAAACCATCGATTTCCCTCATTTAACCGTTATTATACACCGGAGCAGCCTTTATATTTCCCCATTTTTTTCAACAAAGGAGTCAGATCTTCCCAGATACGCATAAAAAGCTCGTCCGGAGTCAGGGCGGCGTCGAGCACACGGATCCTTTCAGGAAAAAACTCTGCCAGTCGCAAAAAGCCGTCACGCACCCTGCGATGGTAAGCAAGCGGCTTTTGTTCCACCCTGTCGGCGGCAGCCTCTCCCCTTCTCCTCTGCCCCAGTTCCGGCTGCAGGTCAAGGATGTAAGTCCTGTCAGGCATATACCCCTGCACGGCCCGGCGGTTGATGGCCAGGACAAAATCAAAGTCCAGCCCGCCTCCGGCAGCCTGGTAAGCCAGGCTGGAATCAAGAAAGCGGTCACAAATCACAAGTTTCCCACATTTCAGGGCTGGAGCGATTATTTCATGCACAAGCTGCGCGCGGGAAGCGGCATATAAAAAAGCTTCCGTCAGTGCCGTCATGGTGCGAAAACGGGGATCCAGGAGAATTGCGCGAATTGCATCCCCCGCTTCCGTCCCCCCCGGCTCCCTGGTGGTCACGGTTTCAATACCCAGGCTTTGTGCCCTCTCCACCAGTCGCTTGATCTGCGTGCTTTTTCCCGCACCGTCCAGCCCTTCCAGCGTCACAAATAGACCTTTTTGCATAGATTTACACCTCGGCAATTACCCGGACCTGCTCCTGCCCGTCAACGCCATGAACAGTAATACCGGCCCTTCGCGCCGCCAACAGATATTCTACCACGGCAGGCGTAATCTCCTCTCCCGGGAAAACCAGCGGGACTCCCGGAGGGTAACAGACAAGTGATGCAGCGGCAACAAATCCTGTCGCACCTGACAAAGGCGCCAAGGCGGAGGGAAGAAACCATGCTTCCCGCGGTGTATACCGGGCAGGAGGCGGGGCAGGCAGCTGCGGCACTTGTATTTTATTTTCCCTCAAAGGCGGCATGGCTTGCAGGTAAGCAGCCACCCGTTGCGTCCAATCAGGACGGTAACCCGGCCCCACAATGGCAAGGACAGCATGGGGCTGCATGAATTCCACCTCTATTTTACAGGCGGCAAGCAACCTGCCAAGCGCAAGCCCGTCCACCCCTGCCCGGGCGGCCAGGACCGTAATGCGTGTTTCGTCCAGGGAAAACCCCAGCCGTGCCACTTCCGCAGCTGAAAGCAGCGGGAGATATGTCGCCAGCACACGGCGCAATTTACGCGCCTCTGCAAGCATTTCCCGTACCACTTTTTCCCCGTAGAGGGCCATGCGCCGCCTGACGGCATCCAGGCTGGCCAGCAGCGGATAAGGGGGGCTGGTGGTCTGTACCGCCTGCAGCGCGTCCTGCAGGCGTCGGCGATCCACATGCTTGCTGTGGCAGTGCAGTACTGCACCGGGAGTGAGGGCGCCAAGCGTTTTATGCCAGCTTTGCACGCACAAATCACAAAACGGGCCGGCCGGCTGTGGCATCTCGGTTGCAAATTGAAAATGTGCACCGTGCGCTTCATCTACCAGCAAGAAAACTCCGGCATCCCTGGCCATCCCGGCAATGGCTGCCAGATCTGCGGCAACGCCGTTATAGCCGGGACTGGTCAAAAAAATTGCCTTAACCCGTGGATAGCGCAGCAATCCCTCCCGTACTGCCTCCGGCTTTACATTCAGCAACAGCCCGTCCCTGCTTTCCACCGGCAAATAACGGGGAACGGCACCGGTAAAAACAAGTGCATCCGCCAGCGACTTGTGGGCATTGCGGCCGACAAGCACCTCATCACCCGGATTGCAGACAGCCGCCAGCATGGCCCGCACCCCGGCGCTGGCACCGCCGGCAAGAAAATAAGTGGCCTCCGCCTTCCAAAGTTCCGCCGCCAGCTCCTGTGCGGCGGCAATAATGCCGGTAGGATGAAATAAGTCATCACAGCCCGGCAGCTCCGTCAAGTCAAAACGGGCATAGGAGCCAAAAGCCTCCCGCAGCTCAGACGGCAGGCCGGCTCCGCCGCCGTGCGTCGGCACATGCAGCCAGACATGTTCCTCCTGCCGGCGCCTATTTAAATATTCCCAAAGTGGGGCCTGAGACTGCTTCATGATGCTTTTTTATCTTCCACATAAAAAAGAAATACCCTGCCTTTGGGCGGGTGAAAAGATCCGGCTAACAAAACGGCTGTAGACACACTGCCTTAGGGCACAAGCGACTCTGCCGCCTCAGGCAGTGCCTGCCTAATTTTTTCCACAAAAAAGAGATACCTGGGGTCGTCTACAGACAAAAGCAGCAGTTCCTGCTCGCAGGACCAGCAGAGAAAAGATGTAAAAATACGCAGGCCGCCTGTTGCAGGGCGGCTACAGACGAAACATTTTTCCATCAGTTTCTTCCCTTTCTTCCGCAGCAGTAACCTGTAGCATGCACACCTAGTGGCAATAATATACTATGCCAACTCCCGGCCAGGTGCCACCCCGGCGCCGGAGGAAGAGGAGCCGGCAGCCTGAAGACCGTTGACTTTTAGGTAAGACTGTAATTGGGCGCTTCTTTGGTAATTTGCACGTCATGAGGGTGGCTTTCCCGCAACGATGCACCGCTGATGCGGATAAACTGGCTTTTTGTTTTCAGCTCTTCAATGGTAGCAACACCGCAATAACCCATACCGGCCCGCAGGCCGCCGATAAGCTGGTAGACAGTGTCACTTACAGTGCCCCGGTAGGGAACCCGGCCTTCAATGCCTTCAGGCACCAGCTTGCTTGCGTCCTCCTGGAAGTAGCGGTCTTTGCTGCCTTCTTTCATGGCTGCCAGAGAGCCCATACCGCGGTATACTTTATAACTGCGCCCCTGGTAGATTTCAATGTCTCCCGGGCTTTCCTCGGTTCCGGCAAAAAGGTTGCCGATCATGACCACATCGGCACCGGCACCGATGGCTTTGGTAATATCGCCGGAGTATTTGATGCCGCCGTCGGCGATAATGGGTACTCCGTAAGGAGCGGCCGCCTCCGCCGCTTCAAAAATGGCGGTGATTTGCGGCACACCGATACCAGCCACCACCCGAGTGGTACAGATTGAGCCGGGGCCCACGCCAACTTTGACTGCGTCTGCTCCCGCTTCAATCAAGTCTTTTGTCCCTTCCGCCGTCGCCACATTGCCGGCCACTATATCCACTTGTGGAAAAGCGCTTTTCAGTTTTTCCACCATCCGGAGGACATTGATTGAATGGCCGTGGGCGGTATCAACCACAATCACGTCCACACCGGCTTCCACCAGGGCACTTGCCCTGTCCATAGTATCCGGCGTTATCCCCACGGCTGCCGCTGACAGCAGGCGGCCGTTGGCGTCCTTGGCCGAACGAGGATACTGAATAGCCTTTTCAATATCCTTTATGGTAATGAGGCCTTTCAGCATAAATTTCTCATCCACAATGGGCAGTTTTTCCACCTTATGCTTCTGCAGAATTTCCTGCGCCTGGGCCAGCGTTGTTCCTACCGGTGCGGTTATGAGCTTGTCCTTTGTCATTACATCCTTGATTTTACGACTGTAATCAGTTTCAAAGCGCAAATCACGATTGGTAATGATTCCGACCAGGCGGCCGTTTTCAGTGATAGGGACCCCGGAGATCCGATAGCGCGCCATTAAAGCCGCCGCATCGCTAATGGTATGCTCCGGCGACAGGTGAAACGGATTGGTGATGACGCCGTGCTCCGAACGCTTAACCTTGTCCACTTCCGCAGCCTGCTCTTCAATGGACATATTCTTATGAATAACGCCGATCCCGCCCTCACGGGCCAGGGCAATAGCCATTCTGCTTTCGGTCACCGTATCCATGCCTGCACTCATTAAAGGTATATTTAACTTTATTCTGCGCGTCAGTCTTGTTGTAACATCAACTTCCGATGGAAGAACACGTGATTTTGCCGGCACAAGCAGTACGTCATCAAAAGTAATTCCTTCGCCTCTAAATTTCTGCGGAAGCATCATGCAACCTCCTTTTTATTTAGAAAAAGCGTGCCCTGCCGATCTCTTCGAAAGCACGCTTTTTGCCGCATTTGCGTTAAGACCCTTCACCCTGTAATTTCCTTGCAGTATAACAAAAAAAGGGATCAGTGTCAACCGTCCCTTTCCCCCAGCCACTGAAAAAAAGCTTCCATCTCACCTTCCGTGAAGACGGGAAGGCCGTGCTCCCGCAGCAAAGCGGCGGTCACACCGTCTCCTACCCTTGTTTTCCCGGTAAAAGTGCCGTCGTAAATACAGCCGCAGCCACAGGAAGGACTGCGCGCTTTCAACAATGCACCCTGCACGGAAAGCAAACCGGCAAGGCGCAGTGTTTCCTGTGCGCCCAGGCAAAAAGTACGCGTAACATCCTCCCCGTCTGCCGTCACCACAACGGCGGTGCCGGAGAAAACGGCATGGCCGTCACCGCCCCGGATTTCCGCCGCCCGGCGAGGTGTGGGCAATCCTCCCAGCTGCTCGGGGCAGCAGGGAATAACTTCAGCCGCTGCAAGCAGGTCGCCCAGTCGCTGCAGGCGATTATGCCCGCCGTCATATTTTGTCCGCAGGCCGAGTAGGCAGGCGGAAACAAGGACGCGCTTTCTCACCAGGTGACACCGTCCAGCATTTCAGCCTCATCGCCCCCCACAATGGTGAGAACAAGCCTGTTGGGGAGACAGACTATGGCATCACCGGGATGTTCTATCCAGCCCACGTGGGAACAAATACCCTGGGGGCACAATTCCTTGGAGATGGGCAGCATTCTGACCCGACCGTTTTCTATTTCAACACTTGCTTCTCCGCGGGAGAATTCAAAAACAAAAACTTCACTTCTGTCTTCCGCAAGCGGCAGCTCATGCAACAGCTTACCGTCCTGCTCTATTACAAGCACCCTGCTGCCCGCCGCTGCCGGCAAGGCTTTTAAGCCCCAGAGGACGAGGGCGGCCGCCAAGACGAGTGCCACTATCAGCAAATCGCCTTTTTTCCAGATCATTCTATCAACTGCCTTCTGTTTCAACTGATCTGCCATCTAATTGTAACATAAGACTGCTGTCTCCGAAACCCCTTTGCCCGGCAAAGCAAGCGCAGTATTTCGTTCAACAAGCCCGTTCCAGGCGCAGGCACGGCGGGCATGCAGCAAGCGGCAGGAGGCATGCTCTGCCCGTATACGCCCTGACATTATCCTCTGCCGGCAGCAGCCGTACTATGCTCTCTGTACTGCTAGCCAAGCATTTTCTGCACCACAATCAACATTATTAAACCCGGCAGTCCCATAAACCCTACAATAAGGGCAGTTACGGCATTTATGCCCAGGGCAAAGCCAAAAAAGCCGGCTACAAGGTTAAAAATAAACAGCACAACCGCCCCCACCGCCCCTGTCAGCAGAACACGCAAAAGCAATCTGGCAGGCGCGGCCAATAAGCGAAACAGGTAATAAAGAACCAATAAACCGAAAATAGCCGCTATTACCGTGTTTAACCCGATCTCAGGCATAAAACCCCCTTCTTTCTTGCAAACCTTCCAGCGTTACCGGTATATTATACCCGGACAACTGCGCTTCCCGCAACAACAAGACAAACTTTCTTTCCACGGCAGTAAGCATGCTGATGGCCAAGTCAATCTGCTCCCGCCCGCTGGCCATGTTAAAATAGTTGTAAGCAGCCTGCCATTCCCGGCAGACCTCATTCAGCATAGATAAAAATGCATTCTCCTCCGGTTCCTGCGGCAGGCGGCCGTTTCTTGACAGCTTGGACACTGCTTTTTTGAAGAACCGCAGCAATGCCGACTTTACCTGGTTCACTCCCACCCCTCCTCCGGCAGGCCTGTACTATTATTACGTATATGTGGCCGGGCCTGCCGGTATGACGGGCGGATAAAAAAACATGGCCGCCGGGCTTGTCCATCCCGCTGCACCATGTTTTCCTTACTGTAACAAAAACTTATAAAGTTATGCCGTTGTTTTGTCTGGCAAGACAAGTTCTTAATAAATGGAGGAATGTTTATGAAAAGAGAATTTATTATAGAAGCTTGCAGCGGACAAGCAATTGAAGTAAAGAAAAATGAAAAAATAACAGTAATAGATCTAGACGGATCACAAGTTGTTGATTTTTTTGCGGAAGCCAAACAAAATCCTTTAGAATTCTTGTCAACCGGAGTAACGATCGATTGCAACCGATCTATAAACTTAAAAACAGGAGACACGATTTTTACCAATCTTTATAACCCCATGTTTACTTTGTTGTCAGATGATGTGGGGGAGCATGATTTGCTGCATCCCTGCTGCCGTCCGGAAATGTATGAGTTTTTCTACCATAACGGGGAAGGACACCCCAACTGCCTTGAAAACATAAACAAAAGCCTCAGGAAACAATATCCCATCATTCACCCTGTCAATCTATTCATGCATACGAAAATAAATGCCGACGGAAGCATAGCCGTTGAACCGCCCCTTTCAAAACCGGGTGATAAAGTGGTATTAAGAGCGGAAATGGATGTTCGCCTTGGCATTGCCGCTTGCAGCGTATCTGAAAGCAAGTGTAACGGAGGAAGATGTTCTCCTATAAAAGTCATTATTGAATCATGAAAAAACGGGCATCTCAACGGCAACATTGCATAGAAGGTTTTTGTAACTGTTAAACACCGTTATTAATGCGGAATACCCTTGAGGATAAGTACGGCAATCAACTATATTGATTGCATAATTCTTTTTGTTAAAATTAAACTTTATATTCCGCTTTAAAAAATATTCCCGAAACTTTCTTTTAAGAATTCCATAATTGACAATCGGAAGCCCTACACCCAGGATTACATCTACTTCACCTTCTACTTGTGCTTTGTTTATCGCATCTGCAATTGCAGGTAACGATAGGATGAAAGCATCCTGGTTGATTGTCTTGTCCATTTGAACACTTAACCTCTGGCCTCCGATGCTATAAAACTTACCTTCATAAATTAAAAGATTGCTTGATGATATTGGTTCAGTATTAGATTTAGTAAAACCAGATTCGCTAATATAACCTTCACTTGTTTTTGTACATTTGTTACCATTATCAAGACCTAATAAAATCCTATTTCTCATAACAATTCCTCCAATCTTGTGGTTTTGGTTCTTCATAGTTCTTTTATTAA